>NZ_JBBNLN010000003.1:0-244154 GCF_040092445.1 Collinsella sp. CLA-ER-H11
CATTTCCCCGGACAGGACCACCTTTGCCGCCGAGACCTTGAACTGCCTGTCGTATCGCTTTCTTCTTTGGGTCATCTTGAACACCTTTCGCTCTTAACTAGGTGTCCAATTCATCATACCCACTCCATGGATACGCCTAGGCACGGGCCAAGAAATCGTCCGCGCCCCCTATCTGACCCTATTTCACCGCAACTTAGAGAGCGTAAGGTATAACGCTTCACCCCAAATTAAATTGATTCGTTGAATAGACACATTACAAATTTTTAGACTTCGTTTAATCCACAAGTGGGTATTATCACACAGTAAGCACACGTGAAAGGATATACCCATGTCGCTTACACAGTCAGCAGAGCGTGCAGCGCTCAACAAGCTCATCGATTATCTCGACGACAACCCGCAAGAAAACATCGACAAAATCATGGACCTCGTGAACAAGCTGGTCCCCAATCGCGTATTTCCCGTACAGCGCGAGGCATTCACCAATGTCATCAAGAGCCGCGGCAATTGGTATGACCTAATCATGCGTGTGTTCAGCCTTAATCCCCAGATGCGAACCAAACTGCTTAAGACCCTCATTGTCGACGCCAACCTGCTTGCTTGGCCAGAGCAGGAAAAGAACCGCGAAAAGTACCAGTGCAACGTTCCGTGGGCCATCCTGCTCGATCCCACGAGCGCCTGCAACCTGCATTGCACGGGCTGCTGGGCCGCCGAGTACGGCTACAAGCAGAATCTCTCGTTCGAAGACATCGACTCTATCGTTACGCAGGGCAAAGAGCTCGGTACGCATACCTACATCTATACCGGCGGCGAGCCGCTCGTCCGCAAGCACGACCTGATCAGAATTTGCGAAAAACATCAGGACTGCGTGTTTCTCTGCTTTACCAACTCCACGCTGATCGACGAGGCCTTCTGCGACGATATGATTCGCGTAGGTAATTTTGTCCCCGCCATCAGCGCCGAGGGCAATGAGCACACCACCGACGCCCGTCGCGGCGAGGGTACCTACGCAAAGATCGAGCACGCCATGAAACTCCTGCGCGAGCGCGACTTGCCATTTGGTATCTCCACCTGTTGGACCAGCGCCAATGCCGATACGGTTGCTACCGAGGAGAACATGGACTGGATGATCGACGAGGGAGCACTCTTCTGCTGGTACTTCCACTTTATGCCGGTTGGCCGCAATGCAACCTCCGAACTCATGCCCACGCCCGAGCAGCGCGAGCACATGTATCACTTTATCCGCGAAATGCGTGAGAAGAAGCCGCTGTTTACGCTCGACTTCCAAAACGACGGCGAGTTTGTAGGCGGATGTATCGCCGGCGGCCGCCGCTACCTGCACATCAACGCCGCCGGAGACGTGGAGCCGTGCGTGTTCATCCACTACTCAAACGCCAACATCCACGATGTGAGCTTACTCGACGCGCTGCGCTCTCCCCTCTTTATGAAGTACTACGAAAACATGCCGTTCAACGACAACTACCTCAAACCATGCCCCATGCTCGAGAATCCCGACGTGCTGCCCAAAATGGTCGCCGAGAGTGGCGCAATGAGCACCGATCTCATCGAGAAGGAGTCACCCGAGCAGCTGCGCGAAAAGACCCAGGCTGCCGCCGAGGCATGGTCACCTGTCGCCGACCGCATCTGGAACGACTTCGACGATCCGCTATACACCAAGCGTCACGAGGACAAGTCGCAGGGTATGGCCGATAGCGACATGCACAAGTTCGAAAAACAAGGCCGCACACTCAAAAACGGCGATTAATGCTGCCCTACATGACAAACGCTCAGAAATGAAGCGGAGCAGCCTCGGGGCTCATCTTCGAGGCTGCTCCGCCTTACCATCAAAACAGTTTTACTAAGTTGCGGTGAAATAGGGACCAGAACGGCCTTCCAATAACCAAAACAATCCCTATTCCACCGCAACTTCTTTAAGTTGTTGAATTATCGATGCTATTCGAAGCGAGATTCCAGACTCGACAGACCGTTGAGAGTCAGGTCGTTGGCGACCTCAGAGACGCGCTCGATAGGAACCGAGCCGTCAGACAGCGCCCACGTGCGATAGATACCGATAATACCCGACAGCAAAAACGCCAGATAGTAGTCGAACATCTCGTCCTTGAGACCTTGGGGCAGCAGATCGCGTTCGGCAATCTCGTGCTCGAGCGGCGCACGAAGACGAGCCATAAAATCATCGAGCGGAATGTTCTCGATCAGCTGACGATTGAGCACCAAGTTGTTGCATAATGCCTCGTTAACAGTTTTAAAGAAGGTCGCGGCCGCGCCCAGGGCGCGCTCGTTGGTGTCTCCGTCCATTGAAGCAAGCGTTTTCTCGACCGAGTCGACAATCATCTCCACCACATCGACGGCAATGGCATCGAGCAGGCCGTCAACCGTACCAAAGTGAACGTAAAAGGTCTTGCGGTCGACATTGGCCTCGCGCGCGATGGCACTCACCGTAATGTCTGCCAGCGGCTTTTCCATGAGTAGGCGCTCGAAAGCGGAAAGGATGGCATTACGGCTGCGAACGATGCGACGATCAAGACGCGGTTTGCTGGTTGCCATGGGCGTGTCCCTTCGATATACGAGCATTCATCAACAGATGAGAGATAATCTACGTAAGAGGATTATCCCCCATACAGCACAAATATGCCTCGCATCATGAAGAACGCACGACTGCCCTACTGGGACTTGGGATGCTTCATCTTATTGAGTGCCGACGGAGATACGCGAATACCATCGCCTGTCTGGCGCACATAGGCTTTATGAGCCAGCTTAGCGGTCCCAGAAGCCTTCTGAGCGTGCTTCTTGGGATCAACGGTAACAGCATTCGTAGGGTGCGGCTTAGTAGGCGCAGAGGGCGTCTGAGGCGTGCGGCCGAGCTTGCGCATCACACGATCCCAGCGCGCATGGATGCTCTCGTTGTGGGCGCTCTTAAGTCCCAGCAGGGGCGCAGCCAAAATGGTCGGCGCAATAAACGTAATGAGGCGCCACAGCAGATAGCCGGCGGTCGAAGCCGACCCAAAAAAATGACCCAAGAACAACGCAAAGCCGCCCTCAGCGCCACCAGTTCCACCGGGCAAGGGAACCGCAGAGCTCAGCAGCTGGACAAAGGCGCTCGCGGCCATGACCGAGAAAAAGTCGACTTCGTGGTGGCCAAAAGCAAGCATCAGGAAATACGGCACCAGATAGAAAAACGCGAGCTGCAGCATGGTGATAAACACGGTGAGCAGCATGGAAGAAAAATGTCCGGCCGAAAGCTTGAACTTCTCGGAGAAGGAGTAGATCTCGCCATCGACAAACGTGCGCCATCCCTCGATCTTAGTGGCCGAGACACCAATGCGCTCAAGCCAATTGATGATGCAATGGGCGACGCGCGTGACGGTCTTAGGCATGAGCGCGACGGCGAAGATGCCCAGCAAGATGCAGCAGTGCCCACCAAAGCTAAAGACACACAGCAACGTCATGTCGCCATAGCGCTCGGCAAAAAACGGCATGCGAGCAAGCAGTAGGATAGCGCCCCAGGCAACGAGGCCAAACTGGTACACGATAAAACGCGTGAATTGCGTGGCGCCGGCCTCGCCCACGTTTTGGCCGGCCTTGGTCAGGCGATAGATTTGAGCCGGGGTGGAGCCCATCATCATGGGCGTCAGGTTACCAAAGAAGATGCCACTCGCCTCGACCGAGATCAGGTCGCGGATGCCGACGGGCGAATTGGGATCGAGCCAGACGGCGATCGCATAGGCCACAATGCCAAAGAACAGGTACATGAACATGCAAAGACACGCGACAACGAGCCATGACGCCTGGACGCTCGACATAGCGGCCCAGAACTGCCCCATCTGCCCGGTTACCACCAGATAGACGATATAACCTACCAGCACGACGCCGATAAAGATGGCGCCGCGGCGTGCGCTCTTATTGTCATCTCCGCCCGAGGCCTCAACCTCGACCTGGGGCTTAGACGTATGCTGAGAGGACTCCGTCATGAGACTCCTTCTAACAGTCAAAATATCTTGGATATTGTACCCGTAAGGGCCATAGGCAGAACGCAAAGCTCTGGTTCAAACGGGAATTGCAGACGGTTGTTTGAAAATAAAAAACCCGGCCTTCCATAGGAAGACCGGGTATCAGATGCGTGGTAGCCCGTACCAGATTCGAACTGGTGATCTCCGCCTTGAGAGGGCGGCGTCCTAAACCGCTAGACGAACGGGCCATAAGCCTCAGCAGAAAAGAAGTGGTAGCCCGTACCAGATTCGAACTGGTGATCTCCGCCTTGAGAGGGCGGCGTCCTAAACCGCTAGACGAACGGGCCACATGACATCTGCACTGCCGTGCTGCGAGGAAATATATTACGGGACAAAAAACGTCAGCGCAAGAAGAAATTCCAAATTGCCCAAATTTTGTCGGCAGGTTATGGAACACGCAGGTAAACTGGGTAGCTAATTCAAGTTGAGATGGACCAAAAGAGCTTCGCGATCGTTGGGAATGTTGTCTTCGATCACGGCGTCGAGGGCGGCGTTGAGTAGCTGGCCTAGTTCGGGTCCCGGTTTAACGCCTGCACGGATCAAGTCGGCGCCGTTGATGGCGAGCATCTTGAGCGTATAGGGCTCCCCTGCCTTCAGCAGCTCGTGCGCCATCGCGCGCATCTCCTCAATCGTCTCAACGTAATAGAAGCACGATGGGGCCTTGCCGAGCGTGTCAGCACGCTTAAGGTCCATGAGCTCGTCAATCAGACGGGCCGTGTCGACGCCCTCGCCAGAAAGCGCGCGCATCATATTGAGCAGGCAGGAGCGCTCGGGGCGCAGCGGCTTATCGTGATATTTGATGAGCAGGCAAACGTCGCGCACCAGGTCGTGCGAGAGTGCCAGGCGATCCATAATGACGCGCGCTTTCTTGGCGCCGAGCTCGGGATGACCGTAGAAGTGTCCGCTGCCGGCGTGATCGACCGTAAAGCACTCGGGCTTGGAGACATCGTGCAAAAACGCCGCCCACATAAGGCTCGACGATGGCGCGACGCCGTCGCACAGCGCCAGCTCCCCTGCCACCGTCAGCACACGGGCGATATGCTCGTAGACGTTAAACGCATGATAGACACTTCGCTGATCAAACCCGCGACCCGCTGCCAACTCGGGCACAGCGGCGCAGATGAGCTCAGGGTAGCGCAACATGGCGTCTCCCCCGTGACCGGTCGAAAGAATGCCCTCGAGCTCAATACCCACACGCTCGCGCGCTACGGCATCGAGCAGCGGCGCGCACTCGGCAAGCGCACGCTTGGTCTCGGGCTCAATCATAAAGTCCAGGCGGCAGGCAAAGCGCACCGCGCGCAGCATGCGCAGGGCGTCCTCGTTAAACCGGCGCTTGGGATCACCGACGGCACGAATCAGCTTGCGGTCCAGGTCGCCCTGGCCGTCGTAGCGGTCAACCAGGCCGCGCTCGGGATGCCAGGCCATGGCGTTGACGGTAAAGTCGCGGCGCGCCAGATCGTCCTCGAGCGAGGCGGCGCGCTCGACGCTCTGAGGATGGCGCCCATCGGTATAGAAACCATCCAGACGGTACGTGGTGACCTCGATACGCTCGCCATCGGAAATAGCCGTGATTCCGCCAAATTTAATGCCCGACTCCACAACCACGATGCCGGCGGCCTCGAGCGCCGCCTTGGACTCCTGCCACAGGCCGCTACAGCACATATCAACATCGTGGCTGGGGCACCCCATCAGGGCGTCGCGCACCCAACCGCCCACGTACCAAGCCTCAAGACCAGCCGCCTCAAGCGCGCGCAGGACGCGTAGGGACGCATCGGACGGTTGCGTACCGTTGAGCGAAACATTGCACATGCCTATGGCCTCCTGCACTTGTGAGCGTTAATCGATGGTTCTCAAGAAGTCTAACAAGAAACGAGAAAGCGCGCACACGCAATCGCGTCGTTGATTAGATAAAACGAGACAGCAGACACCACATATGTTCAGCGCGCAAAAAACACCCGCCTTGGTAATCCAAAGCGGGTGTTCGGCAACGATGTATCGATGCGGCTAGCAGACCTGGCGAACCTCGATGTGCTTCTTATATTCGTCCACCTTGGCAAAATCGCCCAAACCGGGGCACTCGACCACGTTGGCGCCGGTGGCCATCGACAGGCGCAGGGCGTCCTCGACGCGCTCGGGGGCGTCATGCCACACGGACAGGAAGGCAGCGAGCGAGGAATCGCCGGCACACACCGTCGACAGCAGCTTGACGTCGAAGGTGCGGTTAGCAAACCAGATGTGCTTGCCGTTGGAGAAGTACGCACCGGCGCCGCCGAGGGTCAGCAGCACGTTCTTGGCGCCCTTGGCATGAAGCTCAGCCATAGCGCCCTTGACGGACTCATCGTCGCCACCGCTCACCTTAATGCCAAAGATATCGAGCAACTCGTCGTCATTGGGCTTGATCAGCAGCGGCTCCATGGCAATGAGATCTGCCAGCTGATGGCTCGAAATGTCGAGAACGAACTCGGCACCCTTGGCCTTGACGCGGCGCAGAACCTCGGCCAGGAAGCCCTCGGAAGTGTTGGGAGGCAGCGAGCCGCTGATTACCAGGCAGGTCATGTCATCGAGCGAATCGATGAGCTCAAACATCTCCTGCTCATTGACCTCGTTGATGGCGGCACCGGCGTTGACCATGTTGTACTCGGTGTCGGGGCCGGCATTGAGGAACACGTTGACGCGCGTGATGCCGTCGGTCCACACGGGCTTGACGGGCACGCCCAGGGCCTCGGCGCCCTTGACGATGAACTCGCCCGAGAAGCCAGCGAAGAAGCCCAGGATCGTGGTGTCGACACCGTAGTGGTCAAGCGTAAACGAGACGTTGAGGCCCTTGCCGTTGGGCGTATAGACGGCGTTGCGAGTACGCGTGACGGTGTTGGCAGCAAGGCCGTCGCAGGCGATGTTGTAGTCAATGGCGGGATTTGCAGTGAGCGTGTAAATCATGAATGTTCCTTTCACGAAGCAACGTGTTAATGAAAGTATATTCCACGCATCGGTAAAAGGCTAGGACAACTCGGTGAACGGTGTGGAAGCGATGAAGTACGGCGGGACACCTCTCCCCCGTGGCGGAACAAAAAGGCGCCCCAGCCAAAACCGGGGCGCCGCATGCGCACGAATATGTCGCGTTTCGATTACTGACGATCGAGCTTGCGGACAGCAACGCGCTTGCTGTACTCGTCGACGTGACCGAAGTCGCCGATGCCGACGGACTCGGCAACGTTGGCGCCGGTGGCCATAGCGAGCTTCATGGCCTCCTCGACGTTGTCGCGATCCCTGTACCACTTGTGCAGGAACGCAGCGAGGGTGCAGTCGCCGGCGCAGACGGAAGAGACCAGCTTGATGTTGAACTCACGCTTGGCGTACCAGATGTCCTCGCCGTTGGAGAAGTAAGCGTCGCCGCGGCTACCACGGGTGAGCAGCACGTTCTGAACGCCGGCGTCGTGAGCCATCTTCATGGCAACGCGGACCTCGTCGTCGGTGTCAACCGGCACGCCGAAGATGGCCTTCATCTCGTGATGGTTCGGCTTGATGAGCAGCGGCTTCTTGTGAGCGAGCTCCTTGAGCTTGTCGGAGGACAGGTCCAAGACGACGTCGGCGCCACGAGCCTGAGCGTGCTCCATGACCTGAGCCAGGAAGTCGGGCGTAGCTTTGGGAGGAACGGAGCCGGAAACGATCAGGCACTCAAGATCGCCCGCGGTATCCAGGATGTTGTAGAGCTCCTCCTGGTGCTGCGGCGTAATAGGAGCACCCGGGTTCAGGATGCCGTACTCGTGCTGGCCATCGTTGACGTAGGTGTTAATGCGCGTGATACCGTCGGTCCAGACCGGGCGGCAGAGGCAACCCAGGTTCATGACCTCCTCGACGATGAACTTGCCCGTGAAGCCGGCGAAGAAGCCGAGCGCGACGGTGTCGACGCCCATCTTCTTAAAGGCGAAGGACACGTCGAGGCCCTTGCCGTTAGCCGTGTAGCTGGCCGAGCCGGTGCGGACGTTCTCGTCGGGCTCGAGCGGAGAGCTCGAAACCGTCATGTCGACAGCCGGGTTAGCGGTTAGCGTGTAGAACATTTACAGTACCCCCTGTATATGTGAGGGCCGCGTGGCCGGCCCATTCCAACCACGCGGTTACCTCTGATACCAAATTAGCGAGCTGCGGACTCGAGCAGTGCCTTGACCTCGGCGGCGGTGTTGCAGGCGAGCGCCTTCTCGGCGAGCTCGTCGCACTCGGCCTTGGTCCACTGGCTGATGGTCTTGCGGGCGCGCAGGATCGACGGAGCGCTCATCGAGAACTCCTCCAGGCCCCAGCTGATCAGCAGCGGCTCGAGCAGCGGATCGGCAGCGGCCTCGCCGCACATACCGACCATGATGCCGGCCTTCACGCCGCTCTCGATGATGTTCTTGAGCGAGCGGAGCACGGCGGGATAGTAAACCTGGTACAGGTTGGAGATGGTGTCGTTACCACGGTCGGCGCACATGGTGTAGCCGATCAGGTCGTTGGTGCCGATGGAGAAGAAGTCGGCAACCTCGGCAAGACGGTCTGCGAGCAGCGAAGCAGCGGGCGTCTCGACCATGATGCCGACCTCGATGTTCTCGTTAAACTTGCGACCCTCTTCGGTCAGCTCGGCCTTGCACTGCTCGACGAGCTCCTTGACAGCCAAGACCTCCTCGACGCAGGTGACGAGCGGGATCATGATCTTGACGTCACCGAAGGCGCTAGCGCGCAGCAGAGCGCGGAGCTGGACCTTGTACTGGTCGGGATTGGCCAGGCAGTAACGCACGGCACGGAAGCCCATGAAGGGGTTATCTTCCTTGACCATGTGCAGATACGGAATCTCCTTGTCGCCACCCACATCGAGCGTGCGGATGATGACCGGAGCACCCTTGAGCGCGCTGGCGACCTTACGGTAGGCGTTGAACTGCTCCTCCTCGGAAGGAAGCTCAGCGGAGTCCATGAACAGGAACTCGGAGCGGAACAGACCGATGGCCTCGGCGTCGTGATCGAGCGCGTTGGGCACGTCATCGGGGTTACCGATGTTGCAGGCGATGATCTTCTTGATGCCATCGGCAGTCACGGACGGCTTGCCACGGAAGGCCTCGAGGGCTGCCTTCTCGGCAGCGAAGGCCTCGGCCTTGGCGGTATAGGCAGCGAGCGTCTCCTCATCGGGATCGGCCTCGACGATACCCTTGCCGCCGTCGACGACAACGGTCATACCGTTGCGCAGCGCGGTGCAGCTGTTGGAAACCGAAAGGACAGCCGGGATCTCGAGGGCGCGCGCAATGATCGCGGAGTGCGACGTGCGGCCACCGGTCTCGGTGACGATACCGGCAACGTGGGCCTTATCGATCGTGGCGGTCATGGACGGCGTGAGGTCGTGCACGACAACGACAGTGTTCTCGGGCAGGACGGAGAGGTCGACGACCTCCTTGCCCAGCAGCTCGGCCAGAATACCGGTGCGGATGTCGGCGATGTCGGCCGCGCGCAGACGGAACATCTCGTCGTCCATAGACAGGAACATGTTCTCGAACATGGTCGAGGTGTCCATGAGCGCCTGCTCGGCGCAGGTACCGCCGTCAATGGCGGCGTTGATGGCGTCGGTCATGCCCGGGTCCTGAGCCAGGACAATGTGTCCGCTCATGATCTCGGCCTCGGCCTCGCCCACCGTCTCCTTCATGTGGTCGGCCTGAGCCTGGGTCTTCTCGCAGAAGACCGAAAGAGCGGACTGATAGCGCTCCTTCTCTGCTGCCGAATCAGCAACCTCGTGCGGCTCAAACGTCAAGTCGGGATCGACGGCAACCATGACGGTGCCGATACCGATGCCCTCGGAAGCGTTGACTCCCTGATACATACCCATTCCTCTCTCCGTGTCATGTGATAAAGCGTTTTGCCATATCCATGACAAAAGAGCGCAGCTACCTTACAACAGGTCACTGCGCCCCCAAATATGAACTTAGTTGTTCAACATGCGACCCGTTTGAGTTCTACTCGCCAAGACCGCTCTTGATGAGCTCGATGGCAGCAGCCAGAGCCTCGGCCTCGTCAGCGCCGTCGCACTTGACCTCGACCTCGGTGCCGCAGGGGATACCAGCAGCCATGAGGGCCATCGGGGACTTGCCGTTGACCTCCTTCTCGGGGGTAACGACCGTCACGTCACAGGCATACTTGCCCATGGTGGAGGCGAACAGACCAGCCGGACGCATGTGCAGACCCTGAGGATTAACGAGGGTAGCCTTCTCAGAAACCATAGTTGACTCCTTTTTGTGTTTAACCCCTGTCAAGCATGTGGCAGGAGTCAGATTCACGACGTTGTTTATATTAACTCACATCAAACGGTTTTTCATTGTGTTTCAGACGAATTATTGGACAGATGTGTTTGTCGTCCGCTTGCTCGCCGGGCGGGGCGATTAAGTTTGCTGCTCTACAGTCCTGCGCAAGACGGAAAGCACATTAAGTGCTTTCCTTTGCGTGCGGAACTCGCGACAAACTTAATCGCCCCGCCCGGCGAGCAAGCTGCGGAAACTCGGTCGATCCAAAGTAATATCGTGCGAACGGAATTCTGGCTGATGAACTATTCGCGACAAAGACTCGATAGGCAGCCCATCTATGCCCTTTTATAAGTTGCGGTGAAATAGGGACTGAATTTGGGGTTGAATCGTTTAAACAGTCCCTATTTCACCGCAACTTATGGGAGGGATAGAAAAAGGCGGGGGCTCCTGGTGGAGTCCTCGCCTTATGTACAGAGGGCGATGTTATTCGCGTACCGTGGAATTAGACCAAGCGGGCGTTGATCGTCTTGGCGATCTTGACGGCGTCGGTGGAACCCTTGACGGTGGCACGGAAGTCCTCGTCCATGAGCGCCTCGGCGACCTTGGACAGGATCTTGAGGTGCGTGGTGCCGGCCTGGGCACCGGGGATGAGCAGGGCGATAGCCACGTTGACGGGAGCGCCGTCCATGGTGTCCCAACCGGTCACGCCGGACTCGTCCTTGACGACGATAACAGCAGCCTCGGTAATGGCGTCGGACTTGGCATGCGGGATGGCGAAGCCCTCCATCATGCCCGTGGTGCCCTCGGCCTCGCGGGCCAGGAAGGCGTTCAACACGGCGTCGGCGTCGCTGGCGATACCGGCCTTGACAGCCTGGTTGGAAACGAAGCTCAGAGCCTCGTCACGAGAAGCGAAGTCCTCGGCAACAAAGACATTCTCGACCTTAACGAAGTCGGCAGCCTCGGCCTTGGGGGCCTCGACGGCAGCGGCCTTGGGAGCCTCAACCGGCTTGGCTGCAGGAGCGGCCTTCTGATTCTTCTCGAAGTCGTACTTCTTGAAGGCCACGAACAGGATGCCACCGACCACAGCGCCGATGAGGATCGCGAGGACCCAAAGCGGACCGTTCTCGACAACGGGCAGGACCAAGAAGCCACCGTGAGGCGCCGGATCGTGAACGTTGAACATAATGGTCAGGATCGAAGCGATAGAGGAACCGAGCATCATGATGGGCATGACGGGCCAGATGTTCTTGGTCATGAACGGAATGGCGCCCTCGGTGATGTGGGTGCAACCAAGGATGAGGTTGACGACACCGGCGTCGTGATCCTCCTGGCTGAAGTACTTCTTGCCGACAACGACGGCAAAGGTGGTGATCAGCGGCGGAACGATGCAGGCGGCGGAGACGGCAGCCATGAAGTTGGTGCCGAAGTTGTAGGTATCGGTGCCAACACCGGCGGCCAAAGCCTCGGTGAGCATAGCGGTACCGGTGACGTAAGCAGCCTTGTTGACCGGGCCGCCCATGTCAAAGGCGCACATGCAGCCAATGGCAAGACCCAGTACAACGGCGCCAGAGGCGGACAGACCCTTGAGGAAGTCCATCATGGCGGTGTTGATGGCAGCCATGGGGCCGGAAATGCCGAGCATGACCAGGCCGACGATAGCCGTCGAGAACAGCGGGTACAGGAAGATAGCCTTGAGGCCGTCCAGGTTCTTGGGCAGACCGGCAAAGACCTTCTCGAGCAGCAGGATGACATAACCGGCGAGGAAGCCGCCGACGATGCCGCCCAGGAAGCCGAAGCCCACGCCGACGCCACCGGCGTCGATCATGCCGGTCTCGGCGTTAACAGGCAGGCCCTGGATGGCGATCATACCGGCAACAAAGCCGGGGACGAGCGCCGGGCGCTTGCCGATGGACTCGGCGATGTAGGCGGAAAGCACCGGAACCATGAGGTTCATGGCGATGCCGCCGATGATCTTGAGCATCGCAGCAAAGCTGTTGTAGTCAGACGCCGTCGAATCGAAGGACGTAATGCCCCACAGGAACGAAACGGCGGTCAGAACACCACCGGCAACGACGAAGACCAGCATGTGGCTGACGCCGTTCATGAGGTGCTTGTAGATGATGTGGCCGATGGACTCCTTCTCCTCGACCTCGTCCTCGACATCGGCAGCGGCTGCAACCGTGCTGTCGCCCTTGGCGGCGAGCGCGCGGTCAATCAGCTTACCGGCGGCCTCAACGGACAGGGCCTTGGAAACACCAACGGAAACCATGGGCTTGCCGGCGAAACGCTCAGCCTGGACATCCTTGTCGGCTGCGACGACGACGGCCTTGGCACCAGCGATCTCACTCTTGGTGAGCTCGTTCTCGACACCGACCTGGCCATGAGTCTCGACCTTAATGGTCAGACCGCGCTCGGCAGCTGCCTTCTCCAGCGCCTCCTTCGCCATGAAGGTGTGCGCAATGCCGGTCGGGCAACCGGTCGCGGCGATGATGTCAAACTTAGCCATGTGTCCCTCCTTCTTGAGTACAGCGCCCGCGGGCGCTCCCCTACACGCGCTTCGATGGGCGTTTTTCCACAACTGAAAGATACCAACCTACCGTCCGCGTGAGAAGAGCTAAGGTGCAAATCTCCGGTGAAAGGTTCTTTCATAACCGTAAACGGTAAGTGAAAGTTTACCATCAACACTTGAAACGGCAAGGTGTATCTTGTAATTGAAAATGCCCGTATACTATGGCATTGCGAATCAAATTAGATTTTCATGCCAACCAGGAGCCATCCATGACCGATAGTAGCAAGAGCGCACTTTCCCTCATTAGCACCCATCAGGGATACAGCGAATCCGAGCAGCGCATTGTCGACTATATATTGGAGCACCAGTCCGAGGCTCCACGCCTCACGGCCGCTCAGCTCTCGCGCGCCGCCGCCACGTCCGAGGCGACCGTTTCGCGCTTCTGCCGCAAGCTTGGCTTTGGTAGCTTCCGCAGCTTTCAGTTTTCGTTGGCGAGGGATTTGGAAAGCCAGCGTAACGAGGGCCTGACTGACGAGGTCTCGCTCGACAATATGGAGCAGAGCCTCAAGAACATACTGGCTGCCAAGGTGAGCGAGCTTAATGCTACCATCGACGGGATCGACCACGATACGCTGGCGGCTGTTGTGCATGCCCTTAAGCATGCAGGGGTTATTGAGTTTGCAGCTGTGGGCAATACGAACGCGGTCGCGCTCGATGCGACGTTTAAGTTTTCGCAGCTGGGCCTGCGCTGCATGGCGAGCACCATCAGCGAGACATCAATCGGCTTTGCGCTCACGTTGCGCCCGGGTGACGTCATCGTGCTAATCTCAAACTCCGGCAAATCGCGCCGACTGAATCGCATGGCAAAAGCGGCTCGCAACTGCGGCGCAACCGTAGTCGTCATCAGCAGCGACAGTAAATCCCCGCTCGCGCGCCTGGCAGACTACACTTTTAATACCGTCAACCACGAAGCGCTGCTGACGACAGGCGACTTTGCGTTCTCCAAGATCAGTGCCACGATGATCATCGAAGTCATCTACAACTTCCTGCTGCCCGAGATTGAAGACGCGCGTGAGCATATCAGCTACTACGAGGAGCTCATCCAGCCGGATAAGGTCGTTGAGTAGGTAAATTGGGGAGCCGATAGACGCCCCTCGCCACGAAATCCGCCCATCTACTACGTTTTAACCTCAAGCGCCAACCATACACCCAAAATAGAGAAAACCGCAGGCGTTCTACCTGCGGTTTTCTTTTTGCAATTCTTGGCGTGGTTGCCGATGCCCTGCCAAACGTAGTAGATGGACCCGTTTCGTGGCGGCCGGATTGGACATACATGTGGCGGCTCGGCCTAGGCACGCGCCTCCGCAAGCATCTGTTTGGCGTGCGCCAGGCTTGCCTCGGACTGATCGCCGCTCAACATGCGGGCGATCTCGGCGGTACGCGCTTCGCCGGTTACCTCGTCCAAATGCGTCTGGGGAACATCGCCTGGTTCCTTGCTGACAACATAATGCTTGTCGGCCATGACGGCGACCTGCGCCAAGTGGGTTACGACAATCACCTGATGCGTAGCGGCGAGATCTGCGAGCACGCCCGCGAGTGCACGCGCCGTGGAGCCACCGACACCAGCATCGACCTCGTCGAACACCAGCGTATCCACGCCATCTGCGTTGCCGAGGACGGCCTTGCTCGCCAGCATGACGCGGCTCAGCTCGCCGCCCGACGCAATGCGGCGCAGGGGGCGCGGCGTCAACCCGGCACCGCTGCGATACAAAAGCTCATAGCTCGAAGGGCCCGCCGGCGTCCACTCGGCACGCGGAAGATCGCGCGACTCCCAAACGAGCTCGGCGCCGCCCATCTCCAGGCGCGCCATCTGACGGCCAACCTCGTGACAAAAACGCGGAGCTGCCGTATTCCGCGCGCGTTTAAGCGCCTTGGCAGCAGCAAAAAGCTCGCGTTCGGCGCTCCCAAGCGCCTCGCGCGCCTTCTTGATCTGCTCATCACCATCATCGACCAGGGAGAGCAGTTCTTGTGAGCGATCGCGCATGGCAAAGACATCGTCCATGGTGGGCCCCCACTGACGCAGCAAGCCCTTAAGATCGGAATAACGCTCGCGCATACGAGCCAGCTCGCGCGGATCGAAGGCGACTCCATCGCGATAGGCGCGCAGCTCGTTAGCACAATCCTCGAGCGAGATGCAGGCATCCGAAAGCGCATCGGCAATGTCGCCCAGCTTGCGATCGACAGTAGCCATGCGGGAAAGCTCCGCCACGGCACTGTTCACGGCATCGAGCGCTCCCCCTTCAGCTGCAAGCGATACATGGGCATCATTGGCCGTGGCCACCAACACCTCGGCATGCTCGGAGCGCGGCAACAGCTCCTCGAGCTCCTCATACTCACCCGGCTTGGGGTCGACCTCGGCGATGCGCTCCAGGGCGAAGCGCGCCTCCTCAACGCGGCTCCCCTGCGCGCGTGAGGCTTCCTCCACACGGCGAAGCTCCTTGGCGACGGCACGCGAAGCCTTAAAGCAGGTGCGATACTTCTCGAGCGCCTCGAGTGCCGGGCGCCCTGCCCAGGCATCGACCATGGCAACATGATGTGCCGGGTCGAGCAGGCGCTGGTGCTCGTGCTGACCGCAAAGATCCATCATCACGCCGACGCGCTCCGAAAGTTCGCGCACGCTGGCGATGCGGCCGTCAATTTTTACACGGCTGCGGCCCTCGGCAGAAAGGCTGCGCTGCACGGTGAAGCCCTCCGTGTCGTGCGGGCCATCAAACAGGCGCGCCTCGACGCTGGCAAGTGCCTCGCCCTCGCGAACCGTCGACGAATCCGCGCGCTCGCCCAAAATGAGCTTGAGTGCCGAGAGCAGCGCGGTCTTACCGGCGCCGGTTTCTCCAGTCAGAACCGTTAGACCCGTGCTCGGGACCAACGTCGCCTCGCGAATGAGTGCAATGTTGGAAACCTGCAGCTCATCGATCATGACGCACTCCGTAGAACACGCGGCTCACCGAGTTATAGAAACTCTCGGGACCATAATCCAGCAGCAGCACATCGCCGGGACCACGGCGCACAGCCACGCTCTCGACCGTGCCATCGCAGGTAATAAATTGTCCATCGATGGCAATCGCAGGCACGCTCGGGCGATCATCGGACATAAAGATCTCGACGACATCGCTCGGCGAGGTCAAAAAGGCGCGAGCCTGAATGGTATGCGGAGCGATGGGCACACAGACCATACCCGTGTAATCGGGGCTGACGATGGGGCCGCCGGCGGAAAGCGCGTAGCCGGTGGAGCCGGTCGCCGTCGAAACGACGACGCCGTCACCGCGCAGGCGGTCGATATGATGGCCGGACACCGTGATGTCAAATTCGACCATATCGGACAGGGGCCCGCGCGTAAGCGCCATATCGTTGAGGGCAAACGTGCGCACGACATCCTTCGTGCCGTCTTCGCGAACTGAAACGATATCGGCGGCGATGGTGGCGCGGCGGCTCACGTGGAGCTCACCGGACAGGGCATCGCTCACAACCTGCAAAATATCGCGTTCCTCGGGACTGGCCGCCGTTAAAAAACCCAGGTGGCCATAGGAAAGACCCAAAATGGGAATCTCGCGGTAGTTGAGGATGCGGGCGGCGCGCAGCAGTGTACCGTCGCCGCCGAGCGTAATGACCAGGTCGGCATCGTCAACATCGGGCGCGCTCTGGATCTTGGAGCGCTGGTCGGCAGCCCATGCGACCTCGTAGCCCTGGCGCGAAAGCCAAAGCTCGAGCATCAGGCCGCTCTCGACCGCTTCTTGCTTGTAGAAATTGGGAACCAGAAAGACTTTCATAGCGTTGCAGCTTTCTCGCTCAAAACCGATACCTGGGATTGCAGCTCATCGTCGGTGCGTTCGCCGGGGGCAAACCTCGTGCCGTACAGGAAAAACTCGACGTTGCCCTTGGCGCCATGGATGGGCGACACGCACACGTCGAGCGGGAACAGGCCCTTGGCAGCAAAGAGTTCAATCGCCGCCACGAGCGTATCGCGGCGAACGGCAGGGTCGGTCACGATGCCGCCCTCGTCCACCAGCGCAGCCGGCGCCTCAAACTGCGGCTTTACCAGCGTGCAAAACGAACCCGAAGGCTTCAGGCACGCTAGCACGGCGTCGATGACATTCGAGATACTCGTAAACGACACATCGCACACGGCCAGGTCGATAGCGCCGCCGTAGCCGAGCTCGGGCAACTGCGTCACATTAGTGCGCTCGTGGAGCGTCACGCGATCGTCTTGGCGCAGCGACCAATCAAACTGAGCGCGACCCACATCGACCGAAACGACTGTGGCGGCGCCGCGCTTGAGCAGGCAATCGGTAAAGCCGCCCGTGGAGCATCCCACATCGAGGCAGGCAAGGCCCGTGGGATCGATACAAAACGCATCGAGCGCGCCCTCGAGCTTGAGCCCGCCGCGCCCAACGTAGGGAATACGACCCTTCACGTGCAACGGCAGGCCCGGCATCACCTTGAGCCCCGGAGAGGTCAAACGCTCACCGCCGCTCGAAACCAAGCCGGCCATAAGAGTGCGAAGGGCATCCGCGCGATCGGCGCAGATGCCCTGTGAAATCAGTTCGTCATCGAGACGCACACGTTTCATGAATGCCATCAACCATTCGTATCCTGAGACGCGGCCTGGCTATCCTGGGATTCGTTTGCCGCATCCTCATCGTATTCCTGCTCGAGCTTATCGGCCTCACGAGGCGTCAACTCAAACTTATCGACCATATCGACCGCACGGGAGCCCAGCTCAATCGCCTCGTCAAACAGATCAAGCGAACGCTCCAGGGACGTATCCTTGGAGCGAACGGTCGCGATAATCTGGTCCAAGCGGTCCGAGATCTCGTCGAAGTTGCGGACGGAACCCTCTGGCATGGCTACTCCTCGACGGTACCGGTCTCGGCCTCGGCGACCTCGGCGTCCTCATCGAGAACGCCGGCCGCAGCCTGAGCGGCGGCAACCTTGGCGGCAGCCTCGGCAGCCTGGGCCTTCTCGCGGGCACGGTCCTCGGCCAGCAGCTCCTGATAGAGGTCCTCGCCCGGCAGCTCCTCGCTACGAGCGATCTTGCCCAGCACGCCGTTGACAAACGACGCGGACTGGTCGGTGCCATAGGCCTTGGCAAGCTCGACTGCCTCGTTGATCACGATGGCGTCCGAGACCTCCTCGTCGGTGAGAAAGCGCATCTCATAGACGGCGATGCGCAGCAGATTGCGGTCGGCACCGGGCATGCGCATAAGATCCCAGTTCTTGGCGACGGAGCGAAGGGCGCAGTCGATACGGTCGATGTGCTCGTAGGCACCGCGGCACAGCTCCAGCGCATAGGGGTCGAGGGGACCCTTCGAGATCAGGAAATCGCCCTCGAGGACGCGCTCGAGCGGGCTGTCCGTGGCCTCGGCCTGAAACAGCAGCTGCAGCGCCTGACTGCGGGCAAGCGTACGCCCGCGATAAACCTTAAGGCTCAAAGGTTACTCCTTGGGGAAAACGAGGCCATCGATGCAAACGTCAACGCGCTCGACCTCGACGCCCACCTGGGCGTCGATGGCGGCAACCACGGCGGCGCGGACAGCCTCGGCGAGTTTCTTGAACGGATAGCCAAAGAACACCACGACTCGCACGGTAAGCGCGAGCTTGTCGCCGATGACCTCGGCCTCGACCGCCGGCTCAGAAGCCGGGGCCTTAGACGAAAGCATCATGGAGACAAGGTTGGTGGCAAGGTCCTTGACGCCCACGGAGGCGATGCCCTCGACATCCGTGACGGCGCGCGAGACGATGGCGGTCAGAACATCGGGCGAAATGCCGATGCCGTCAATCTTGATTTCCTGGGGCATGAGTCCTCCTAGAAGAGTTGGTTGCTAGACGCGGGAGACGAACTTGCCGTCGCGGGTGTCAACCTTAATGACCTCGCCCTCGTTGAGGTACATGGGGACCTGGATGACGGCGCCGGTGTCGATGGTGGCCGGCTTGGTGGAACCCTGAACGGTGTCGCCCTTGAAGCCCGGGTCGGTCTGGACGATGGTGGTCTCGATGAACATCGGCGGGGTCACGCCCATGAGCTCGTCGTCGGCGAAGAGAAGCTGGCAGGTGTCGTTCTCGCGCAGCCACTTAGCGTTCTCGCCCACCATATCCTCGGGAACGGGAACCTGCTCGTAAGACTCGTTGTCCATGAAGATGTAATCGGCGCCGTCGTTGTAGAGGTACTGGAACTCACGGGTGGTGAGCATGACGCTCTCGAACTTGGTGCCGGCGTTGCAGGTGTTCTCGACGACGCGGCCGCTCTTGATGTCGCGGGTCTTGTAGCGCACGAAAGCGCCGCCCTTGCCAGGCTTGACATGCTGGAACTCGACGATGGTGTAGACCTTGTCCTTAATGCGGAGACCGAGGCCGTTCTTGAAGTCGGCGGTAGAGATAGTAGGCATAGCGACCTTTCTTGTTATTGGCGAGACGCACAAGCGTCCAAATTACATACGAGCGAAATTATACACTTGCAGACGGCGCCTACGGCGTGCGCATAAAAAGAGAACGCGGGACGCCCGAATCGATCCGGACGCCCCGCCTCCAAAAACCCAAATGGATGGTTTAGCAATCGATAATATGCAGGTCATGCGGCGTCTTGGTGAAGGGCTCGTAGCCGTTCTCGGTGACGACGCCGTAGTCCTCCAGGCGCACGCCGCCCACGCCGGGCAGGTACACGCCGGGCTCCATGGTGATAACCGAGCCGACCTCGATGATGTTCTTGCTGCGGTTGAAGTTGGGCAGCTCGTGGATGTCGATGCCCACGCCGTGGCCCAGACCATGGTTGTAGTAATCGCCATAGCCGGCATCGCCGATGATCTTCTTGGAAAGCCTGAAGATATCGTTGCCCTCGACGCCCGGATGGATGGCGGCGACGCATTCCTCGTGCGTGCGGCGCACGAGCGCGTACAGGTCAAGCTGCTCCTGGGTGGGCTCGCCCATCACGACGGTACGCGTCATGTCGGAGCGGTAGTCGCAGTAGCCCGCACCGTAGTCCATCAGGACAAAGTCGCCCTTCTCGATCACGCGGTCGCTCGGGACGGCATGCGGGTTGGCGGTGTTGGGACCGCTCGCCACGATGGAGCCAAAGGCCAGGCTGTCGGCGCCGTTGGCGAACATAAAGTTCTCAAGCTCGTTGCGGACCTGCTTCTCGGTCATACCGGGCTTAATAAAGCCGAGCATGTGCTGGAAGGCGGCATCGGTGATCGACTGCGCGTGGCGCATGAGCTCGATCTCCTCGGCATCCTTGATGGCACGCATCTTGCGGATGTCGTCGTGCATCAGCGGCAGCATGCAGGCGACGGAGCGGTCCTCCAGACCACGCTGGATACCCTGGTAAAAGTTAATCTGCATGTCATCCTCGACGGCGCAGACGCGGCACTTGTTGGCCGCAATCTTGCCGGCGACCCAGCCGGGAATGGTGCCCTCGTCCATGTCGTAGACCCAGGGGCTGCCGGCGGGCGTGTTCTCCTCAAAGCTGTTGAGATAGCGCGAGTCGGTGTGGAACAGGCACTGATCGGCCGTAATAAACGCGGCGTGCGGGAACTCGAAGGTGTAGTCGAAGACGCCCTTCACGCCCGTGAGCCAACGGAGGTTGGCCTCGTCGCGCACGACGATGGCGTCGTAGCCGCGCTCGGCCATCAGGGCACGGACACGCTCGATACGACCGGCAGGACCGGCAGCAAACTCAGACATGCAGATTCCTTTCTTGTTGTCCTCAAAAAAGTGGGACGGGCTTCAAACGATTAGCGGAATCACAAGCGATTCGCAACAGATTGAAAACCCGTCCCTCAAAATGATACGAAAGACGATGGATGTCAATAAAGTTAGAGAAGTTCCTTGCGAGAAGCCAAATAAGCCTGTGCATGGCGCTCGAGCACATCGTCGTCCACGGCGTTAAGACGAATGGCGCCGAGTGCCGCGGGCAGCGGCAGCATCGTGCGATTGGAGCGTGCGAACTGCTGCCTGCGGAACTCCTCGATATATGCGGCAGGCTCCAGATCGAAGGCAAGCTCCTCGATTCCAAAGTCCTCCAGGCAGTCATCGACCTCAAAGACGTAGTCGATATCGAAGTCGCAGGCATCATGTGCTAGGCGCGCCTCAAAGCGCATACCCTCGGAAAGGAGCTGGTATGCAGGGACGTGCGCCGCAGCATCACCCAGGCAGGCGCGAAGGGTGCGCTCCCCGGTCTTGCCAAAATCGAGCGCATGGCGGGCGCTCGGGTTCGTGGCCATCAGTACGTCCTTGCGGGCAGTCTGAGACCACTGAACGGCATTGACGAGCGCGACTTCCTCGCCAGCGAGAATCTCGGGGATGGTCTCGGTAAACTGATTCCAACGGGACTTGCTGCTCGAAAGCATGGTGCCAACAAGTACCGCATAACCGAGCTTGAGGTCCTCGGGGTCCGCTTCGCGAACAAGTTCGAGGTCACACACGACCAAGCCCGGCTCGGGACGGAACGCGATAGCGGGAAGCGCATTCGCCGACGAGGCGACGAGTGGCTTCATAGTCGTCGCGACCGTGAGCATGGCGTCGAACATCGTCGGCAGCAAGGCGCACTCGGTGCGACCGCACCACTGATTGGCACACCAGCAAACGACCGAGCAGGTCGCCGTGTCGCCGACAGCGACAACGAGATCGTCGCAGGTAATGCCGTTAGCCGACAGGGCGCCAAAAACGGTATCGGCATCGGCCAGCGTAGCACCGGCAGGCGAAACCTCGAGGACAAGCGGCGACACGGCAAAACCGGCGTCGACCAGCGCATGCTCGACAACCTCGCCAAAACGCTCGGATGTGGCGCTGTTCCAAACCACCATCGCCCGCTTGGGTTTGCCCACAGCCGAGGCAAACATGCGCGACAGCTCCTCGAACGCGCCCAATCCGACGCGGACATCGACACTGCGGTTTTGGAAATTGATAAGTTGACGGCGAATCATAGCAGTCCACGCTCCAAAAGCATCTCGGCACAAAGGTAGGAAACGTCCTCGAAGGACTTGTTGCGAATATCAAGGGTAAGATCGGCAGCTTGACGATACAACGGACGGCGATGCTCAAAGAGCAGCGCCGCGTGCTCGGGCGAGCGGAAATCGGGACGCGTGTCGGAGCGGCGGATCTGGCGCATCGAATCCTCAAAATCGCCCTCGAGGTACACGCAGGTACCCATCTGGTGCATAAGCTCGATATTGACCGGCGTCTCGACAATGCCACCACCGCACGAAACCAGCAGGCTGCGCTCGCTTTGGAGCGAACGGAGCGCCGAGGTTTCGAGCTCGCGAAAGCGCTCCTCGCCCTCGGTTTCAAAAATCTCGGTTACCGATTTGCCGCAACGGCGCACGACAAGGCGGTCGGTATCAATAAACCGACGCTTGAACATCGTGCCCACGTTGCGTGCGAGCGTCGATTTGCCCGCACCCAAAAACCCGATAAAGAAGATATGGTCGCAGCCGTGCTTGGTGTGCTGGGACATGACGAAACCTATTCCTCGCAGGGAAGGTCGCGCAGGGCCCGGCGCTCAAAGATACGGAAGATCTGCGTATACCACAGGTCCTGAGTTGCCTGTGGCTTTACCAAGATCGTGTCGACGCCGGCAAAGTTACCGCTCCACACGTCCGTGTACAGCTGGTCACCGATCAGCACAGCCTCATCGGCCGTGGCGCCCAAGCGCTTAAGACCGGCCTTGAGAGCAAACGGTGCAGGCTTCATGGCATGGCTGATGGCCTCGAGCCCCAGCTCGCGTGCTGAGCTCATGACCTGGTCGCGATGCCAGTTGTTCGACACCATGCACAGCTTAAAGCCCTTGGCACGAGCGGCGTCGAGCCAGGCCGAGACGGCAGCGGGAACCTGCTCGGTATCACGCGGCACCAGGGTGTTATCGCGGTCGAGCAAAATGGCGCGCTTGCCGTCGGCCCAAAGGGTATCGAGGTCGATTCGGTCGACCGAAGCAACATATCGTTTGGGGCTGAAAATCCTCATGTTTAATTCCAAGACTGTTGGTGCTCTTCGTAGGTCTGAGAGAAATACTCCTCGTCCTGCGTAATGTAGAAATACAGGTCATCGGAGTCGGTGGGCTCAAGGGTTGCCTTGAGCGCCTCGAGTGACGGAGAGCAGATGGGCGTGGGCGGCAGCCCCTCATGCTTATAGGTGTTATACGGGCTATCGCTCTGCAGGTCGTCGGCGGTAACCTCGCCGCCGGTGACATACATCATGGTCGCATCGCTATTGAGGTAGCACAGACCATCGAGCTTGCCGGCAAGACGGTTGTAGAACACCGAGGCGACATGCGCGCGCTGCTCGGCGTTGAGGCCTTCGCGCTCAACGATGGAAGCGAGATTGATGATGTCGTAATCGGACATCCCCACGCCGTAGCGCTCCTTGATTTTGGCCTCGCAGCCGGCAAAATCGAGCGACTTGTACTCGGTGTTGAATTGATCGAGCATGGCGCGAATCACATCATCGGCGCTCGGTTTCTTACCCAACGAATAGGTCTTGGGGAATAGGAAGCCCTCGAGCGAATCGTTTGCAGCGCCCTCAAGGAAGCTATAGTCCTTCACATAGTTGGAGGCCTTTGCCTGATTGAGGAAGTCTTCCTTGGAGATACTGTCGTATGCCTTGGCCACGCGATCGGCGATCTGATCAACCGTCAGGCCCTCTGGAATAGTCAGTGCATCGGAGCCCGCATTGGGGCCCTCCATAAGCTGCTGAACGACCTCGGTCGCGTCCATGAGCGTGGTGAACGAGTAGGTGCCGGGCTTGAGCGACATGTCGGCGTTGAGCTTTTTGACCGCCGCGTAATAATCCTTGGGATTTTCGACGATATGGTTCTCGGAGAGAATCGAAGCGATGCTGTCACCCGAGGCACCATCGGGAATAGTGATAGTAACCTGCTGGCCAGCAGTGACTTTCGCATCCTCACCAGCAAAAAAGCCCTTGACAGCTGGCACGACAAAGAAAACGATCGCGACAAGCGCAAGCACGGCGACGACGCCACCGATAATCATAGGCACCGGGGAGCTTTTCTTTTGGGCACCACGGCGAGCGCGCGTGTTATAGCTCGAGCGCGTGGCCGGAGCAACGCCGTGCGAGCCATGAGCATGATGTGCGTGGGAGCGTGATTGCGGTGCCTGTCCCTGCGTACGCTGGGCAGGAGCCTGCTGCTTAAAGCGGGAACCGCCCGCGGGCTGGGCTGTATGGGCAGCAGACTGCTGAGCAGGACGACGAACAGGCTGCTGGCCTGGACGCTGAGTGGGCTGAGTGGGGCAAGAAGAGGGCTGCGCCGAACGTGCGGCGGGTTGGGCCGCGCGCTGAGTCGGTTGCATCGGACGCTGACCGGACGATACAGGGCGTGGCGCAGGCTGTCGTGTACGATTCGGCTGGCGCGGATCGAAAGCGCTAGACATGCGAAACCTCCTCGTTTTTGCGATCGAGCCACGTCTGCAAGAACAGGCTGGCGGCGATCATGTCGATCTTGCCCCTCATCTGCTTTTCGTTGAGTCCCTGCTCGCGCAGGATACGCTTGGCCTCTTGCGAGGACAGGCGCTCGTCCTCAAACTCCAGCGGAAGATCGAGCTCGTCGGCGATCTTTTGCGCTATGGCGGCAACGCGCTCGGCCTGGGGGCCAGGCTCGCCGGCCATGGTCAGGGGACGCCCGCTTACCAAGATGTCGGGCTCATAGTCCTCGACCAGGTAACGGAACGTCTTGGCCATACCGGTAACCTCAGCGGCCGGAAGCACCTTGACGGGCATCGCCATCTTGCCATCACGGCTCGAGACGGCGATGCCGATCCTGGTCTCCCCTATGTCCAGCGCGAGCGCGACCACAGCGACTACTTAGGCGCCGAGCGCGGTCTTGGCGGCCGCGAGGGCATCGGCGATACCGGCAGCGTTCTTGCCACCGGCCTGGGCCATGTTGGGACGGCCGCCACCGCGACCATCGACCAGACCCGCGATCTGCTTGATCACGTTGCCGGCGTGGAAACCGGCCTTCACGGCGTCATCGGAGCCGGCGGCGAGCAGGGCCGGGGTGCCCTTCTCGGTCACGCTGGCAACAACACAGGCAACGGGACCGGCGACCTTCTGGTGCACGGTATCCCAAACGTTGCGCAGGTCGGCGGCCTCAAGGCCCTGGAGCTCAGCGACGACGAGCTTATAGCCGTCGAGCTCGACGGCACCCTCGATGGCGCTGGAGATAGCGTCGGAGGAGCCACCGGTCAGCGCCTTCTTGAGCTTGTTAGACGTCTCGCGCAGCTCGGCCTGCAGGTTCTCCACACGAGCGGGAACCTCGTCAACGCGGCACTTGAGCGCAGCGGCAGCGGCGTCAACGAGTGCCAGGCGGTCGGCCATGTAGTCGAGGGCGCCCTTAGAGGTAACGGCCTCGATACGGCGGACGTTCGAGCCCGTGGAGGACTCGGAGATAATCTTGAATAGGCCGATCTCGGCAGTGTTGGCAGCATGCGTACCACCGCAGAGCTCGCGGGAGAACGGCTGGTCCTCGGCGCCCACGGAAACGACGCGGACGACGTCGCCATACTTCTCGCCAAACAGGGCGACGGCGCCGGCGGCCTTGGCCTCGTCGATGCCCATGACGCGGGTCACGACCGGCTTAGATGCAAAAATCTGCTGGTTGACCAGGTCCTCAACAGCCTTGAGCTGCTCGGAGGACAGGGCCTCAAAGTGCGTGAAGTCAAAGCGCAGGTGCTCGGACGTCACCAGCGAGCCGGCCTGAGAGACATGCTCGCCCAGGACGTGCTTAAGGGCGGCGTCAAGCAGGTGGGTGGCGGTGTGGTTGCGGCGCAGGAAGCCACGGCGCTCGGCGTCGAGCGCGGCGGTCACGGTAGCACCGACGGTCAGCGTGCCCTCGGCGACGTGCGCAACGTGGGCATACAGGCCGTTGTGGTTCTTGGTATCGGAAACGGTCAGCGAAACGCCCTCGGCGGAAAGCTCGCCGGCATCGCCCTGCTGGCCGCCCATCTCGGCATAGAACGGGGTGCGGTCGAGCACAACCTCAACATCCTCGCCCGCCGCAGCGGACTCGACGGACTCGCCGTTGCGCACGATGGCCACAACCTTGGCGCCCTCAATGACGTCGTTGTCGTAGCCGTCGAACTCGGTCGCAGCGACCTTGTCCGAAAGCTCGACCCACACATCGTTGAAGCTGCCCCAGGCGTCGCCCTTAGCATTGGCGCGAGCACGGGCCTTCTGGTCCTCCATGCAAGCGGTAAAGCCGTCCATGTCGACGTCGTGGCCGGCGGTGCCGGCAATCTCGACGGTCAGGTCGATGGGGAAACCAAAGGTGTCGTGCAGCTTAAAGGCGACATCACCCGGGAGCACGGCGCCATCGGCAAGCGCTGCCAGGGCCTCGTCCAGGTAGACGCGGCCGTTGTCGAGCGTCGTGGAGAAGCGCTCCTCCTCAGAGGCGACGATACCCCTGACGAGTGCGACGTTCTTGAGCAGCTCGGGATAGGCCTCGCCCATCTGAGCGTTGACCTCGTCGATGAACTTGGTCAGGAAGGCGCCCTCGATGCCCAGCAGGCGACCGTGGAACACGGCGCGGCGGAGCAGGCGGCGAAGGACGTACTCGCGGCCCTCGTTACCGGGCAGGATGCCGTCCGAGATCATAAAGTCGACGGCACGGGAGTGATCGGCGATGATGCGCAGCGAGCGGCTGGCGCCGGAGTAATCGTCGGCGTCATAGGTCTTGCCGCTGATCTTCTCACCGAGCTTGATGAGGTGCTGCATCAGATCGCCGTCGTAGTTGGCGGTCTTGTGCTGCATGATGGCGGCCATGCGCTCCAGACCCATGCCCGTATCGAGGTTGCGGTGCGGCAGCTCCGGCATGGAGCCGTCCTCCTGGCGGTCGTACTGGGTAAACACGAGGTTCCAGAACTCAAGGAAGCGGTCACAGTCGCAGCCGGGCTTGCAGTCGGGGCTACCGCAGCCGACCTCCTCGCCCATGTCAAAGTAGATCTCGGAGCACGGACCGCAGGGACCGGTGGGGCCAGCGGCCCAGAAGTTGTCGTCCTCGCCAAGGCGCGAGATGTGATCCTCGGCAACGCCCAGGGAGCGCCACACGTCGTGGGTCTCGTCGTCCTCGGTAAAGACGGTGAAGTACAGGCGGTCGAGCGGCAGCTTGAACTCCTTGGTGATAAGCTCGAAGGCCCAAGCGCAAGCCTGCTGCTTGGAGACGCCGCCAAAGGAGAAGTCGCCGAGCATCTCAAAGAACGAGAGGTGACGGCCGTCCTCGCCGATGCAGTCGATGTCGTTGGTGCGGACACACTTCTGGCAGGAGATCGCGCCGATCTCCTTCATGGCCTTCTTGCCCTGGTAGTACTCCTTAAACTGGTTCATGCCGGCGTTGGCAAGCAGCAGCGAGGGGTCGTCGGGAACAAGGGACGAAGAAGGATAGAGCTTAAGACCGCGCTCCTCAAAGAAGTTGAGGAACTTGGAGCGGATCTCGGCCGTAGTCATTGACGGGTAGTCAGCACTCATAGAGGGAATCTCCTCGGTTTCACATCGAAACAGTTCAAACGTAACGATATTACCATCCCGCCGCGCCAGTGCAAAAAAGAGGGCCGCCAAACAGCGACCCTCCAGCGAAAGTGCACGTTATGTAGTACTGCGCGATCCTTTGAAAAAGGACTGCTGTAGAATTACATATAAGATTCACCCGGAAGGAGCGATCGATGAAAAGCAAACGATTTGTCCTGAATGCACTTCTGGTTGTAGCACTTTTAGCGCTCTTGGCCTTCTCTTGCTGGTATGCAAACCAACCAGCCTTTGGCTACGTATTGTATGCAGTAATGTCCGGCGATAAAGCTTGTTACACTCTACGCGTAATTGACGTTCTCTTTTTCTATGTAGCCGGCCCCTTATCAATCGCTTTGCTCGCGTTTCTTGTCATTTACAACTTCAAGAAACGCTAGCGGTGCCTATTTGGAATCCGAATCGTCCATGGAGCCGTCGATGCCGGTTTTGGTGTCGTCGTCCATATTGGAATCGTCGTCTTTGGCGAAGGGATTCTTGAAAAAGCCCGTAGCATCGGGCTGAAGGCCCGAGAGCTTCATCCAGGGATTATCGAGCTCGGGCTTGGGCATGGCCTTGGCCTCGGGCGCAGTCTCGTTGCCGATGAGCTCGGACTCGTAGATGAACGTATCGTCGCCGAGCGCGTCGTAGGCGGCGACCGGGTTGCCCTCGACATCGCGATACGGCGTGCCCTTAAACACGGCGCCGTCGTATGCCACGAGCTGGCGACCGGTCTCATTCTCAAAGTAGTAAACGAAGATGCCCTTGAGGGCCGCGCACAGCGGGATGGCGATGACCATGCCGATGGGACCCATGAGCGCCGAACCGATGACGAGCGCCGTCAGGCTCATGACAGGATGCACCTGGACCGAGCTCTGCATGACCTTAGGCGAAATGACGTTGTCGGTGACGTTTTGAGCCACCATGGTCACGACAAGCGTCCACAATGCCAGCATAGGGCTGAACATAAAGCCGAGCACCGTGGCGATCGCCGCGCTCACCCAGGGACCGACAACCGGGACCAAGTGCATAATGCCGGTAAATATGGCCATGAGCGCTGCATATGGATGGCCAATGAGCGTAAAGCCGATAAAAGCGAGGATACCACCGCAGATGGACGTCACGACCATGCCACGCATATAACCGCCGACCGAGCGTGAAAGGATGGCGACCATAAAGCGGTACGAGGTCTCCTTTTCCTGACCAATGATGGTGCAGACTTCATGGTGCATACGGGGGTAATCGCAGGCAAGCCAGTAGGCAAGTACCAGACCGAGGAAGATGACGAACAGCTGGGAGGCCGTATTGGTAATAAGCGGGAATACACCGCGACCAAGCTCGGCAGCGATTTGTGAGACATACTTAGACGCCACAGTGACAAGCGAAGAAAGATTATCATCCAGATACTCTTTGAGCGGCGTGTTGTTGAGCGTCTTGAAATGCGAGACCATCTCGTTGAGATCGCCGCCCGCAACACGAAGCTGCTCAGGCAGGCGGCTCAGGACTTCCATAATCTGACCGAGCAAAATAGGCGACAGGATGCAAACGACACCAACAAGCACGGCAACAACCACAATGAGGGCGATAAGCGAACCGATGCCACGACCGACGCCGTGATGCTCAAGCCAGTTAGTGATCGGCGACATCACAAAAGCGATGATGGAGCCGACAGCTAGAAACTCGATAACCGGCGCCAGGATGCCCATAAGGTTAAAGATGACGGCGGCGATGACGATACAGCCAACGACGGACCAAATGCGAAGCGTCAGAATACGGGTATCGCGCAGCGTGCGGTCGGTTTGTTGGGGGTGCTCACTCATGAACGAACCATCACTCCATCGGGGTCGATCTTGTCCTGAATCTTCTTAAGGGTACGACGCAGCAGGCGCGAGACCTGCACCTGCGAGATTCCCAGCTTCTTGGCGATCTCGATCTGGGTCATGCCCTTTACGAAGCGCAGCTCGATAACCTCGCGCTCGCGCGGCGAGAAATCGCGGATGGCTTCCTCGATTACCAGTCGGTCATCGGTAAAGTCGAGCTCGTTGTCGTCATCGGCATAGCGGTCGAGAATCGAGGGCGCATCGTCGGAATCGGACGCGCCGGGAGCCTCGATGGGCACCGAGGTGTAAGCCGAGGACGATTCCATGGCTTCGAGTACCTCGTCGACAGTCACGTCCAAGTATTCGGCGATTTCCTCAACCTTGGGCGAACGCTGTAGCTCGTTGGTGAGCTTATCGGTAGCCTGATTGACCTTGGCAGAAAGCTCCTGCAGACGACGCGGCACGCGCACGCTCCAGCCCTTGTCGCGGAAGTGACGCTTGATCTCGCCCAGGATGGTGGGCGTGGCAAACGTGGTGAACTCGAGTCCGCGCTCGGGATCAAAGCGGTCGATTGCCTTGAGTAGACCCAGGTATCCGACCTGCATCAGGTCGTCGAGCGGCTCACCGCGGTTCTTAAATTTGTTGGCAAGAAACCTTACCAGGTTCATATGGGACATGACGAGCTGCTCGCGTGCGTCCGGATCACCAGTCTCTTTATAGCGACGAAACAGCTCGCGGGTTTTCTCCTTGTCCCAAGCGGTCTTACCGCTCCGGGAACGTTCGGTCATATTAGATATCCGCCTTGAGGTCGAGGGAAAGCGTCAGGGGCGCCTCAGTCTTTTCGTAGGAATCGCACACGCTCGCCAGAATGAGCTCGGCATACACGGCAGCCTGGTCATCCTCGTCGACGGTGGCCCGATCGCCAAAGGTAAAGTTCATGCCAACGTGAGACTCATCGACATCGAACCTGATCATGATGTCATCGGAATCAACAGCCGTGCAGCCAAAGATAAAGGCCTCCTCGGCAGCCATACGAATGTCCTCGATGCGATCGACGGACATGGAGCACAGCGCGCCGACGTTGGCCGCCGTCATACGCACGAGGCGTGCCAGACGCGGATCCCCGGCAACAGTCAGCGTAATAGGGCAGGTTGCTTCGCTACTCATCGCAGGACTCCTCGGAGGTCTCGGCGGGCGTATAGGTGTAATACTGAGCAGGCTTGGCTGCGGGCTTCTGAGCCGCATCCGCACCATCGGCGGCCTCGTCCTCAGCCTCACCAATCAGAACGCGCTCGGTAGGCTGCTCGGCCACGGCGGCGGCAGCGGCGAGCTTGCGATCGGCGTCGGCTGCAGGAGCCTTCACCTTATTGAAGAGCTTCTGCACGGCGCCAGCAGCAGAATCAGTCACGCTCGACACAGCGTTGCTTGCCTCGGCCACGCTACCCGTGACCTCGGAAATGTCGCGAACCACGGCTTCGACCTCTACAAGATTGGAGGTAAGGGCGTCAACCGCGGTCTTGCTCGACTTGAGCAGCGGCTCCACCTGGGCAAGTGCCGGCGTAAGCTCATCGACGGCGCCATCGAGCTTTGCCACCACAGGCTGAGCCTCGGCGATGGTGTTACTGAGAACGCTTACGGTCTTATCGAGCGAATCAACGGCGTTGCGGGTCTTGCGCAAGGTAAGCGCGAGCTCAACGATAGCCCACACACCGGCAATGGCAAGCACCAGCAGGGCGATTTGAATGGGACTCATACAAGCCTCCCGAAAGAATCGAAATACAGACGACTTTCATGGTACCCCAAAGAAGGGGAAGATACCCAAAGGGAATATGCGAGGTCCAAGGACCTACCTGGGCGCGTTACCGCTACGGTCGCGTTCGCTTTGCTCAACACGCCACTCTTCCCAGCCGCGGCCCGCAGGCTGCCAAAACGCACCGCGCTCCAGCCCCTCGGGCAAATAGCGCTGATCGACCCAGCCTTCGGGATAATCATGCGGATACTTATACACACCGTATTCGTCGCTGCCCGGGCGATGACGATCGCGCAGATAACTCGGCACCTCGCGAAGCCCACTTGAATGGATATCGGCCAGCGCCGCATCGATCGAGGCCTCACACGCGTTGGATTTAGGCGCCAAGCACACATACAGAGCGGCCTGAGCCAGGTTAATGCGGCACTCGGGATACCCAATGACCTCGGCAGACTTAAACGCGGCATGCGCCACCAAAAGCGCCTGCGGGTCGGCGTTGCCAACATCCTCAGAAGCGTGAATCATAATACGGCGAGCGATAAACTTGGGATCCTCCCCCGCATCAATCATGCGCGCGAGCCAATAGATCGTGGCATCGGGGTCGCTGCCGCGCATGGACTTGATGAACGCACTGATGATGTCGTAGTGCATGTCGCCGTTTTTGTCGTACGAAAAGCCACGGCGCGGGTTGGCAATCTTCACGTCGTCTACAGTGATGGGATAGCGCTCCCCCGCCGCCGGCGCTGGCGTTCCCTCAGTGTCGGGACGCGTTACGGCAATCTCACTCGCAAGCTCGAGCGTCGTGAGCGCTGAGCGAGCATCACCCGCTGCCAGCGTACAGATGGTCTTAACCGTATCCTCATCGGCCGAGAACTTGCCGTTCAAACCCTGCGGAGCCTCGAGCGCACGCTCAATGAGTGTGGCTATATCCTCGTCTTTAAGATGCTCAAGCTCCACCACGCGACCGCGCGAGAGCAACGCCGAGTTGACCTCGAAGTACGGATTCTCCGTCGTGGCGCCAATCATTATGACGGTACGGTTCTCAACTGCATGCAGCAGGGCATCCTGCTGCGACTTGGAGAAGCGGTGAATCTCATCAATGAAAAGAATGGTGCGGCGGTCGTAGGTATTCAGGCGCGTCTTGGCCTCGTCAATCACGCGACGCAGGTCCTTCACGGTACCCGTCACGGCGCTGACCTCGACAAACTCGCTCTTGGTATGGTTAGCGATAATGTGGGCCAGCGTCGTTTTGCCCGTACCGGCCGGCCCATACAGAATCACACTCGACAGCACGTCATGCTCAATCGCAGCACGCAGCCACGAGCCCTTACCGACGGCCTTTTGCTGACCCACGTACTCGTCGAGCGAATTGGGGCGCATGCGCACCGCGAGCGGCGCATTTTTAAAGGAACGCTCGCGCGTCGAGGCAGAAAATAGGTCGTCCATAGCCATCCCGTGCATCAATCAAAAACGTTTTTCACCAACAGTATACCTAAAGATACGAACTACCGTTCGTTAATATAGGTACGGTGCGGAAACTTCAATCCCGGGAACAACTTGCTCGTGAGCTCGCAGAAATAGCCGTCCGTCATGCTCGCGATGTAATCCACCACCGCTTGATCCTTGTCATCCTGCCAGACATAGGCGCGATCGTAGTAGGAAAGCTGCTGCTCAATGCGAGAAATATGATGCTTAAAGATGTACGAGGACTCGTCACCTTCGTTTATATCCTGAAGGCAACGGTCGTAGAGCTTTTCGAACGCCTCGCGCAGCTCCGCTTCGGAGTCGCCTTCGATGCCGCCCTTGCTATAGATCTTTACGTAGTTCTCGCGCTTGGCTCGGCGAATTTCCTCAAACAGCTCCTCGCTCATCTCGATGCGCGGCTTGCCATAGCTGTGCTCAACGATATCGATGGAGGCATGCGTCAGGATCCAGCTGTTGTATGCCCCACCCAGGCCATCGTCAAAAGCATCGGGCGCCAGTAGGCCCGCCGCAATGGCGTCTTGGCGATCGCGCCCAACGTAGGCAAGGATATCCGAGATGCGGACCACGCAGCCTTCGAGCGTCATGGGACGCAGGTGTTCAATTGCGCTATATCCCTTGGCAATACAGTCCTCAACCGTCTGATCGAATTGGTCAAAGGAACCTATATCCGAGAGCTCAAACACGCGTTGCTCGTACTCACCGTTATGGCACAGCACGCCATCGAGCGTCTGGAGCGACACGTTGCGTCCATACAGCGCATCGAGCACACGAACCGACTGCACGTTATGGAAAAAGTAGCGACCCGTGCGCTCGTGGTAGATATCGTTGAGGAATCGCTCGCCGGCATGTCCAAAGGGCGTGTGTCCCAAGTCGTGGCCCAGGCCAATCGCCTCGATCAGATCGCAGTTGAGCCCCAGGGCGTGACCGATATCGCGTGCGATACGCGATACAAGTTGCACGTGCAAACCGCGGCGCGACAGATCGTCATTGCTACGGAAGCTAAAGACCTGCGTTTTTCCTGCATAGCGGGTGTATGCGGGCAGATGAAGAATCTTTTCGGTATCGCGCATAAAGGCCGGACGCATAAGCGTGCCTTTGTCGGCAGCGCGATCAATACGACGAATGACCTGGTCGTCGTTGCAACGATACGGGTTGACGGCACCCGAAGCACGATCGGCGGAAATGCGCTCGATAAGTTCGGGCGACAACGCCGAGGGAATACGGTCCATGCGCGCCTTAATGACGGCCGTTTCTTGATTAGTTGCCATGGCATGCTCCTTAAGAAGGATGCGCAATCGGTTACAATGTGCAGCCCACGACCTCGATTATGGCAAATATCGGCACCAAAAATGGCAGCAATGGCAGGGAGAGCGATTTTGTGAAGAGGCAAGAGAGGGCAAGGACCAGAAGCGCGATGGCAAATGCCACGATGCCGCCCATAGGGTCGAGCGTGCAAAGCGCGAAGAGCGCCTTGGCGTCCCCCATGCCGATGCCGGGGGTGTGGCGAACACGACGCCAGAGTGACTCAGTAAGCACAAGGGCAAGGTAGACGATGACCGCAAGACCGGCATGGTCAAGCGCCGTATTAACACCTCTGTCGAGCCAAACGCCTGCTAACGCCGCCACGGCACACGCGCCGGCAAGCTCATTCGGAAACCGACGCTCACGGGCATCAATCGCCACGCCGGCAAAGATGCAAATCCAAAACGGAATATAGACCATCTAACACCTCCTTGGGCAGCAGCTCAAACGCAAAAACCACTACAAAGGGACCTGTCCCCTTTGTAGTGGTTTTGATGCTGGTTATTTGGCGCCTTGCATGACCTCGTCGAGGGTAACGCTTACGGCGTGCTGTGTCGGCACCCAGTCAACCTTCAGGAACAGCGCCGCCACCGTAATGGGGATATAGCTGAACATAAAGATCGGGAAGGTAAACAGGTTGGTCACCAGACGCCACTTTTGCGCACAGTGAATGTGCTTATACTCAAAGATGGTCGTGAGCAACGCCAGGATAAAGAACGTCTGATACATCATGGCGAAGGTCAAAATGAGCGAAGCGGCGCAGGCTTGCATCTCGACTTCGGTAGCCAAAAAGCCATGCGAAAGACCACCCACGATCAGGAACGTCGCATTGGCGAGCATCGAGATCAGCGATAGCAGCATACCCGGGGCGATCGTCATAAACATGTCATAGGCGGCAAAGCGATGGTAGCGGAAGGTCGATTTGACCAAGTGCTTACCGTAGGTAAAGAATACCTGGTAGAAGCCCTTAGTCCAACGCATACGCTGCTTCCAGGAAGCCTTAAACGTCACGGGCTGTTCGTCAAAGAACTCCGCCGGCGCATAACCGATGCGGATGCCGTGGATGGCGCAGAACGTGGTGAACTGAATGTCCTCAGTCAGCGTGTGGAACTGCCAGCCGTGCATGCCCTCGATGACACTGGCAGAAATGAGATAGCCCGAACCCGATACAGCGCAAGAAGTCTTGCAGATATTACGCGCATTGTTAAGGAAGCGCGCCTCGCGCAGATACCACGTGGCATTAGCCGCCGAGATCCACGAGCTGCCGAAGTTCTTGGAGTTGCGGTAGCTGGTGACCACATGAAAGCCCTGGTCAAAAGCATCGTTCATCTTGGAAACGTAATCACGGGAGATGACGTTATCGGCATCGAAGATAAAATAGCCCTCAAAGGTATCGGGATACTCGTTGAGAATGCGGTCGAAACCAAAGTCCATGACCCAGCTCTTACCCTTGCGGGCAAGGTCGTTGCGCTCATAGACAATGGCGCCCGCCTCGCGCGCAAGCTGTGCCGTGTTGTCGGTGCAGGCGTCGGCGACCACAAAGACCTCGATAAGCTCGGACGGATAGTCCTGATCCTTGATGGAGCGAACGAGGTTGGCGATCACGGCCTCCTCGTTATGCGCCGCGATAAAGAAGGCATAACGGTGGAGTTTTTTGGCCTTGGGAGGCGCGACCTCGCCACGAAGAGCGCCAATGACAAAGAAGACCACCTGGTACAGGAAGCAGACCGTGAGCAGCGTGACGACAATCTGGTTGAAGATCACGATGGGTGTGTTGGTTTGTAAAAAGGCGAGCATGCAGGCTCCCAGCAACGCGTTACGTAAACAATCGTATATCTTACCGCAGGCTTACCGAGTTCAAGAAACCACCTAATACTGGCTAGGCTTCGAGCAGACCGAGCTGCGGGACGATTTCGTCGCCGGCGGCAGTGCGGCCAAGCGAACGCGGGGCTAAGTCGTCAAGAACCGCGGCAAGATCCCAGGGCAGTTCGTCACGGCACTCAATGCGTTTCCCCGTTACCGGATGATCGAACGCCACGCGCCAGGAATGCAGGAACTGCCTGTTCAGACCCTGGTCGGCACGAGCATCGCACTTACCATAGAGTGGATCGCCCACACAGGCGTGATTGATATGACGCATGTGCACGCGGATCTGATGCGTACGGCCCGTAAACAAGTGGCACTCCACGAGCGTATAGCCGTCGTCAAAGCGCGTGGAATCAAAGCGTTCGAGCACCTTAAAGGTCGTGATGGCCTGACGCGCAAAAGGATCGTCGGACACCGCCATCTTGACGCGATCGCGCGTAGAGCGGGCGATACCGGTGTTAATGGTTCCCTCGTCCATGGCAATGTGGCCGTGAACAAGCGTGATATAGCGACGATCGAGCGTACGCGTGCGGATGAGATTTTGGAGCGCGCGCTGGGTGTCGTCATCTTTTGCCGCGAGCATGAGGCCCGAGGTATCCCGATCCAGACGGTGCACGATACCGGGACGGTCCTCACCCTGCACGGTGCCAAGATGGTCGATGCCGCAGTGGTAGACCAGGGCGTTCGCAAGCGTACCGCTCTCGTGGCCGTGAGCAGGATGGCACACGAGACCGCGCTGCTTGGAAAGCACAATGAGATAGTCGTCTTCGTAGCGAATGTCGAGCGGGATGGCCTCGGGAATCACATCGGAGGGATCGTGCGGCTCGGGCAGGTCGACCGAAATGCGATCGCCAGCGCGCACGGCGTACTTTTTAGACAGGCAGGTCTCGCCGTTGACGGCGACGGCGCCTCCCTCGATTAGATGCGCGCAGGCAGAGCGCGTGGGGCAGCCGTCGTTAGCGCCCAGATAGGCGTCGAGACGCTGGCCAGCGGAATCTTCGGCAACAAGAATATGAATGTCTGCCATTAGCGCTCATTCCTTTCGCGAATCTTGCGGGCACGCTCCCCACGTTGCTGGGCCTTGCGCTTAGCGCGGGCCTCGTCACGGGCATTGAGCTCGGCCGTCGCATCGACCTCGCGAGCGGCGGGACTTAAGAACATGTAACCAACGAGGGCGAGCACGACACCCACGGTAATACCGATATCCGCAACGTTAAAGACGGGGAAATCAATAAAGGTAGTGGCAATAAAATCAGTCACAAAGCCCATGGCCAGGCGATCGATCGCGTTGCCGATAGCACCGCCCGCAACCATTGCCATACCTATGACCTCCAGGCGAGCGAGCTGAGGCGCGCGAATCAGGTACACGGCAATGGCGACTATAACCGCAAGCGCCAGTACGGCAAACGCTATGCCATGGCCCTCACCCATGCTAAAGGCAGCTCCGATATTGCGGACAAACAGAAAATCGATCACGCCGGGGATAACGGTCATATGCAGGGAATCGCCCACGGCACGAACCGCAAACTTGGTCAGCTGGTCAACAAGCAGCACAACGAGCGCCACCCCGCCAGCAACACCCAACCGCCAACGCAAAGGCGGCGTCTTATCCGCACCACGACCCAAAGAAATCCCCTACCCTCAAGATCATCGAATTACGATTAACGCAATGAACCATCTTATATTGCCACACGCAGGGCGCACGACATATTCGCTAACGCCAGATAAATAACCAGCATAAAAAGAAAGCGGCATTCCGAAAAACAGAATGCCGCTTGAATGTGACACAGGTAGTCATTGGGGACGTTCTTGTTTGACTAGTCATTTAAGAACGTCCCCAACGACTAGTTCAGCGCCTCTGCGCAGCGCTTGCAGATGTGAGCGTGGCCGTTGTACTCGCCGACGGTGGTGCGATAGTTCCAGCAACGGTCGCAGCACTCGCCCTCGGCAGCCTCGATGGCAACAGAAAGCTCCTCGCCCTGGGTCAGCTCAACATCGGAGACGATGTAGAACTCGGCGAGGTCGACGGCCTTGTCGCCGGTCAGCAGCGCATACATCTCGGCGGGAACGACCGCCTTGACGCGAACCTGCTGGCTCTTGGTGAAGGTGCCGGCAGAACGGGCATCCTCAAGGGCCTTGGTCACGGCGCTACGGAGCTCGAGCGAGGCCTCGAGCACGCCCTCAAACTCGTTGGCCTCGTCGACCGTGATGGGCGACTTGTACCAATCGAGCAGCGCGGCGTACTTCTGGTGATCGACGCAGCCGGCGGGCGCATAGGCCATGGCCTCGTCGACGGTGTAGGACAAGATCGGCTGCAGGTCGCGCATGAGCATCGAGAAAAGCTCGGCGAGCACGGTCTGGGCGCTGCGGCGCTCAAGCGAGCCGGGCTTCTCGCAGTACAGACGGTCCTTCAGGGCGTCGAGGTACACATTGGAAAGCTCGGTAACCACGAAGTCGTAGAGCGCACGGTAGGCGCGCGGGAACTCGTAGCAAGAGTAAGCGTCGTCGACCTCGGCCTGAACCTGAGTCAGGCGGGCAACCATGAGTTTGTCGAGCGGCAGCAGGTCGGCAAAAGCGACGCCGTCGGTCTCGGGCTCAAACTGACCCTCGAGCTCGGAGAGCAAGAAGCGCAACGTGTTGCGGAAACGACGGTAGGCATCGGACGTACGAGCGAGAATCTCGTGGTCGATGGAAACGTCGGAGCTGGTGTCGACGGAGGCAACCCACAGGCGAATGATGTCGGCGCCCATCTCGTCACAGACCTTATTGGGGTCGATGACGTTGCCGAGCGACTTGGACATCTTGCGACCCTGGCCGTCGAGCGTGAAGCCCTGCGAGACGACGGCCTTGTACGGAGCATGGCCGTTGGCGCCCACCGAGGTGAGCAGTGAGCTCTGGAACCAACCGCGGTGCTGGTCGGAGCCCTCGAGATACACGTCCGCCGGGTACTCAAGCTCGGGGCGATACTCGCAGACGGCCTTCCAGGACACGCCGGAGTCCCACCACACGTCAAGGATGTCCTTATCGGCCTTGAGGTGATGGCCGCCGCACTTGGGGCAGACGCAGGCCTCGCCTAGGTAGCTCTCGGGAGCGTCGGTAAACCAGGCGTCGGAACCCTTCTCATGGAAGAGCTTGATGACGGCGTCGAGCGTGGCGTCGTTCATGACCTTCTCGCCGCAGTCGGCGCAGGTGTAACTCGGGATAGGCACGCCCCAGTTGCGCTGACGGCTGATGCACCAGTCGGGACGCTGCTCGACCATGGCACCGATGCGGTTGGCCGCGTGGGCCGGATACCACTTGACGTTCTCGCGAACCTCTTTGCCAGCCTGCTCGCGCAGACCCGTCTTGTCCATCGAGACAAACCACTGGTCGGTAGCACGGAAGAGCACCGGGTGCTTGCAGCGCCAGCAGTGCGGATAGCTGTGCGTGATCTTCTTCTCGAGGACCAGGGTGCCGCGCTCGCGCAGGAACTCGATGATGTGCGGGTTGGCCTCATCGGTATCCATACCGCTGAAGGGGCCACCGGTGCCAAACTCCTCACCGGTGTAGAACTTGCCGTCGTCATCGACCGGCATGCAGATGTCGGTGATGCCCTCCTTGAGGCAGGCAAAGTAGTCGTCGACGCCGTGGCCGGGCGAGTTGTGTACGATACCGGTACCGTCATCGACACCGACGTAATCGGCCAGCAGTGCCACGCCCTCAACACCGTCAAAGATCGGCTGCTTGTAGTGGATGTGGTGGAAGGTCTCAGCGGGAACCACATAGGGCTTGCCGTCGACCATGACCGGGGTGTACTCCCAGCCAAACTCCTCACAGCACTTGGGAGCCAGGTCCTCGAGCATGACCTCGGCACGGCCGTCGTGCTCAACGGCGACGTAGGAGGCGCCGGGCTTAAGGGAAACGGCCTGGTCGGAGGGGATGGTCCAAGGCGTAGTCGTCCAGATGATGAAGTCAACTGGGCCGTCGAAGTTCTCGAGGCCGGCGGGCTTAGAAGTCATCTCAAAGCGAACGAAGATGGAGGGGCTCGTCTCGTCGGAGTACTCGATCTCGGCCTCGGCCAGCGCGGTGTGGCAGTGCTTGCACCAGTGAACCGGCTTGTGGCCGCGATAGATCATGCCCTTAACGAACATGGCCTTGAAGACCTCGATGTCGGCAGCATCGTGCTGGTGATAGAGCGTCAGGTAGGGGTTGTCCCAGTCGCCGAGCACGCCCAGACGACGGAAGCCGGCCTTCTGCAGCTCAATGTTCTCGACAGCGAACTCGTTGCAGAGCTCACGGATCTTGGCCGTGGGGGTCTGGTTGAACTTCTCGGTGCCGAGCTTCTCCTCGACCTTGTGCTCGATCGGCTGGCCGTGGCAGTCCCAACCGGGGACATAGGGAACCTCATAGCCCTGCATCATCCAGTAGCGATTGATCATGTCCTTGGAGATCTTGTTCATGGCATGGCCGATGTGGATCGGACCGTTGGCGTACGGAGGGCCGTCGTGCAGCACGAACTTCTTGTGACCCTCGTTCTTCTTCAGAACCTGCTCGTAGACCTTGTTGTCCTGCCAGTCCTTGAGTCGCTTAGGCTCGGACTTGGAAAGACCGGCACGCATGGGAAAACCGGTCTTGGGCAGATTCATCGTCTGCTTGTACTCGTTTGCCACGGTACCCCTTTCATATCGTGGGCGCACACGCCCGTTGGGCACCAAAAAGGCGCCCGTCCCTACAAGCTGGGACGAAGCGCCACAAAACGGGCTGTGCGCCCGCAAAAGCTCTTCGCTTAACCACCCAGCTTAGATGCCCTCGCCCGCTTCTAGCGCGCTCGCATCCGTTACTCGGCTGGCCTGTATCGACGGCCATCTCGGCGATATCTACTAAGACGTGCCTGTGTGGCACGTCCGTTGGGACCGCAGCTCCGGGGTGATTTTCATCGGTCGCATGCACGGGTTCTCAGCGCTCCCCGCTCTCTGTAGCATGCGGATGGCCGACTACTCGTCCCCATCAACGCTTATGCGGAGTATGCTAGCACGTTCCGCGCCGGCGAAAAACCCTCAACACTGGTTTTATACGTTCGAAATTTCTCGCTATTACAGCCCTTCTCTAGGAGCAAAATACCTGAAAGCACTCTATCGAACGAAAGAAGGTTGCTATGCGCACGATTGGAATGAGCGACTACACCGTCGGCGAGGACTGCTTTGACGAGCTGCCCGGCGCGCTGGCCGAGTACGGAGCAACAAAGGTCGCGATCATCGGAGGCAAGCGGGCACTGGCCGCAGCACTTCCCGGTATCGAAGCTGCGCTGGCAGATACCGACGTCGAGATTCTGGAAACGCGCGTCTACGGTACCAACAGCACACGCGCCAATATCGCCAAGGTCATAAACTCCCCCGCCTGCCAGAAAGCCGACGTGCTCATTGCCTGCGGCGGCGGCAAAGCACTCGACACGGTCAAGACGGCGGCCATCGAGCTCAAGAAGATCGTCTTCACGGTCCCGACGATCTGTTCTAACTGCTCCGCCGCAACCGCCATTGCCGTCGTGTACAACGACGACGGCTCGCTCGAGGGCTATTCGTACCCCAACCGACCGGCGCATATCTTCATCAACCCCAAGATCATCGCCGAGGCACCGGCAGAATACTTCTGGGCCGGCGTGGGCGATGCCCTGTCCAAGCAGCCCGAGGTCGAATACGCTACGAGCGCCGGCAACCTGGAGCACACCGCCGGACTTGGCCTGGCACTTGCCCACACCTGCTCCGAGCCGCTGTTTACCTATGGCGTCCAGGGTCTTGAGGACGTACGCAAGAACCTGTCGAGCGAAGCCGTTAAGCAGATCGCACTCGACATCGTGGTCAACACGGGCTATGTCTCGAACCTGACCAACCAAAACGATTACTACTACAACTCGAGCGTGGCGCACGCGTTCTACAATGCGACGTGCAGCATTCCGCGCGAGGGAACCTATCTGCACGGCGAGGTCGTGAGCCTGGGCGTGCTCGTGCTGTTTGCCTATACGGACGATACCGAGAACCTTGAGCGCTATGCCGCCTTTAACAAGCAGATGGGCCTGCCCGTGACGCTTGAGCAGGTCGGGCTTTCCGAGGCCGACATCCCTGCCCTATGCGAGCACGCGCATGCCACCAACGAATGGAAGCAGGGAAACCCCGAGCCTTTCACCGACGAAAAGTTCGCCGCCGCCATCAAGGCCGCCAACGCCTACGGCCACACGCTCTAGCTCTAACCCAAAACCACCACAAAGGGGACAGGCACCTTTGTGGTGGTTTTTTATTGCTCCAGCATGCTGGGATCGAATTCACTCGCTTGGATCACACGGTACCCATTGCGCAGGAGCAGGTCGACAAAAACACCGTTGCCCGCGGTGAGCGTACCGCTAAAGGTGCCGTCGTAGATGCGGCCCGCGCCGCAAGAGGGACTGCGGTCCTGCAAGACGCACGCAGCAATCTCGGACGGCCCGCCCGCCTGCTCGCACATGTCGAGCGCCCGTTGGGCACCCAGGCGAAACTCGCGATCGACCGAGATGCCCTCGCAGGTACGGACCTCGCCGTCCACGATCTCGGAGGGATCGCGCGGTGTGGGCAGGCCGCCAAAGACCTCAGGGCACACCAAGAGGACCTCGGTCCCCGTACGTTCGCAGGCCTCGACCAACGCGCGGTGGTAGTTGTCGAACCCGTTATACTTGCAGCTCTCGCCCATCAAACAGGCACTCACCACGATCTTCAAATGCATCCCTCTCAAGCAAAACGCCCCATTTGAGATAGGTGAACTGCACCCCAAAACCTGGACGGCTTAAATAAGAACTACGCCGCAAGGGACTGTCTCCGGAACTCCTCCGGGGTCAGTCCCTTCAGTTTAACCTGGCGCCTCCTCGTGTTCCAATGGACCACGAAGTCGTCGAGGTCCGCCTTGAAGGACTCGAAGTCCGGCCACGTCCTTCCGCGGAAGAACTCGTCCTTGATGTGGCCGAACACCTGCTCCGTCGCGCCGTTGTCGATGCAGTTGCCCTTCCGGGACATGCTCTGCACCACGCCGGCCTCCTCCAGCCGCCTGCACCAACCGGCCTGCTGGTACTGCCAGCCCATGTCCGAGTGCAGGACCGGCCTGGAGCCCTTGGGCTTCCTGGACACGAGCTGGTCGAGCAGCTCGTGCTGCTGAGCCATGTTGGGGTGCAGCGACGTCGACCAGGCGACGATCTCCTTGCTGCCGAAGTCGTAGACCGGCGCGAAGTAGGCCTTGCCCCAGGGCTGCTTGAACTCGGTGACGTCGGTGCCCATCTTCTCCCACGGCCCGTCGGCGGCGAAGTCGCGCCCGATGACGTTCTCGAAGGTCTTTCCGACCTTGCCCCTGTACGAGTTGTACCTGTGGTAGTCGGTCTCGCGGCGGATCCCGCAGCTGATGCCCATCTCGCGCATCATCTTCAGCGCCGTCTTGTCGGCTATGCGCACGCCCCGCTCGGCGCGCAGGCACATGGCGATCTGCCTGTGGCCGCACCCGTTGGCGGCGCGCGAGAATATCTCGGCGGCGGCCTCCCAGAGCTCGGGCCTGGTGGGAGCCTTCGGGTGCGACAGCGCGTAGTAGTAGCTGGACCGGGCCATGCCGGCGCACTCCAGCAGGCGCCCCAGCCCGTGCCCCTCTTCGCGCAGGACCCTCACGGCCTCGACCTTCGCCCTGGTCAGAGCCCGTCCCTCTCGACCAGGGCACGCAATTTTTTTAGGTAGGCCACCTCGGTCTCGAGCCTTCGGCAGCGCTCCTCGAGCTCCTCCTCGCGGGTCCGCGGCCTCGCCTTGGAACCGCTCGGCCGGCCCTTGGGCCTCGGGCGCAGGGCCTCCGCGCCGCCCCGGCGGTAGAGCGCGCACCATCTCTTGAGCGGCGACATCGACATTATGCCGAACGCCGCCATCGCCTCGGCCTTCGTCATGCCGCCGTCGACCACGGCGGAGGCTGCGGCGACCCTCTGCTCGTATGTGTACCTGGCCTGCTTGCCGTCCATGGATAGCAGCACCTCGCTTCCGAACGACCGGTATACGCAGAGCCATTGTCTCACGGTTCCGCGCGGGACCGACAGCGCCTTCGCCGCAGACTTGTAGCCGTGGCCTCGCTCGAAGAGCCCGATCGCCGCCTTCCTGGCCTCGATGTCGTGCTTCACCCTCAAGTCGACACGCATAAAAAGCCTCCCATTTCTCGTGTCCAAGAAATGGGAGGCAGTTCAAGGCACTCAAATGGGGCGTCGATATTTACTGTCCCGAACGCAACGCTACTGTTGCTTAGGCATCAGCGGATTTTCGCGCGTGAGGAGATTCATGAACTCCTCGCCCGTGATCGTCTCCTTCTTGTACAGATAACGAGCCAGCTCGTGGAGCTTGAACTTGTTCTCCTTCAGGATCTGCAGAGCGCGGTCGTGCGCATCCTCGATCAGCTTGGCGACAATCGCGTCCACGCGCTCGGCCGTACCGGGGGCGCAGGTGAGCGACGTATCCTGGTTGAGGTACGCGTTCTGCACGGTACCGAGCGCCATCATGCCAAACTCATCGGACATACCAAAGCGCGTCACCATGTTGCGGGCGAGTTTGGTAGCCTGCTCGATATCGTTGGCGGCGCCGGTCGTCATCTCGCCAAAGATGAGTTCCTCGGCCGCGCGACCACCGCAGTAGACGGCGAGCTTGTCCAGAACCTCCTGGCGCGTCGTCAGGAAGCGCTCGTCCTCCTCGACCTGCATGGTGTAGCCCAGAGCACCGCTCGTGCGCGGCACGATGGTGATCTTGGTGACCGGCGCGGAGCCCTTCTGGCGGGCGGCAACAATGGCATGGCCAATCTCATGGTAAGAAACGACCTGCTTCTCGTGGTCGGACAGCACCGTGGACTTACGCTGCTGACCGGCGATGACGACCTCTACCGACTCCTCAAAATCATCCTGGGTCGCGCGCTTGCGGCCCTCGCGGACGGCACGCAGGGCACCCTCGTTGATGATGTTGGCCAGGTCGGCGCCCGAGGCGCCGGGCGTGGCGCGGGCAATCGCGGTCAGGTCGATCGGCGGCTGCGTCTTCACGCTCTTGGCGTGCAGCTCGAGGATGTTCTTGCGGCCGGTCAGGTCGGGGAGCTCAACGGGGATGCGGCGATCAAAACGACCGGGGCGCAGCAGGGCAGGATCAAGGCTGTCGGGGCGGTTGGTGGCAGCGAGCACGACGATACCCTTGTGGTTGTCGAAGCCGTCCATCTCGGTCAGCAACTGGTTGAGCGTCTGCTCGCGCTCGTCGTTGCCGCTAAAGCCGCCGCCGTCACGCTTTTTGCCGATCGTATCGATCTCGTCGATAAACACGATGCACGGGGCCTTTTCCTTGGCCTGCTTAAACAGGTCGCGTACCTTGGCGGCGCCGCGACCGACAAACATCTCAACGAACTCAGAGCCCGAAATGCTAAAGAACGGAACGCCCGCCTCGCCGGCGACAGCCTTGGCGAGCAGGGTTTTACCGGTACCCGGAGGGCCCACAAGAAGAGCACCGCGCGGCAGCTTGGCGCCGATCTCCTCGTAGCGCTGCGGCTTCTCCAGAAAGTCGACAACCTCCTTGAGGGACTCCTTGGCCTCTTCCTGGCCAGCGACGTCCTTAAAGGTCACGCCCACATCCTTGGAGGCGATAACGCGAGCACCGGACTTGCCCAATCCGCCGCCGCCAAAACCGCCGCCAAAGTTCATCGACGGACCGTCATCGCCCATGGCCTTCTTCATGCGACGATTGAGCCACCAACCGATGAGGAAGAAAATCGCCATGGGAAGGATGAGTGTGAGCAGGTAGTAGGTCATCAGACCCGAGTTTTTATCGGGAACGACCGACTCCAGCGAAGCACCGGACTCAAGCACGCGATCGGTAAAGCCCGCGTCATTCGGCACACCGGTCGTCTTGTAGGCGACGTTCTCGTCCTCGCCCTTCTTGGTGTAATAAATGGTGTAATCGTCCGTGTTGTACTCGACCTTGTCGACACTCTTCTTATCGAGCGCTTTGACAAACGTCGAGTAATCGGTCTTCGTAATCTGCTGCGTGTGACCGATGTTGGGGAACAGAACGGTCGAGAGCACGAGGTAGACGACGAAGGCGATGAGCACGTAGAGGATCATATTCCGTCTACGTTTGTTGTCATTCATCTCCATCTGCTTGAACTCCATCTACTGGGGTTGATAATGCTATCTAGAATACCCAACCCAGACGGCGATAAACCTACGCCGGGCACGAAAGGACAGAGATGGCATCACTGGAAGTCGGCAAGGTTCAAATCTATACGGGCGACGGCAAGGGCAAGACGACGGCCGCGCTGGGGCTCGCGCTGCGCGCCACGGGCTATGGACTTAACGTGCTCATGCTGCAGTTTGCCAAGAAGCTACACTGCGCCGAACACGATGCCGCACCGCGCCTGGGACTGCGCATTGTACAGGCCGACCGTGACACGCCCGAGGCTTGCGCCGCACAGATCATGGAACTTGCACGCGAACAGATCTCGCAGGTCGACGTGCTCATTCTGGACGAACTCGGCGAGGCCATGCGCCGCGGCTTCGTGACGCGCGGGGATGTCGAAGCGTTGATCGCGATAAAGCCCGCCACCACGGAGCTCGTGCTAACCGGCCGCGGGCTGCTGCCGCTGGCCGACCTCGCCGACCTGGTCACAGAAATGCGCCCCATCAAACATTACTTCGACGAAGGCCTCCTAGCCCGCCAAGGCATCGAATACTAATTGATCCGAAGGGGACGGAGGAAAACGGATCATCGACATCACGGAGGAAAGCAATGATCCGTTATCCTCCGTCCCCAAGGGATCATTAGGCGGTGGCGCGGCCGAGCCAGTTGCCGCTGTGGTGGTAGATGGTGAACATCGTAGCCGTGATAAGCCAGGTTACGGGGTAAACCAGCAGCAGGTGCTCAAGGGACGGATCAAACGGCATAATCGCAAACACCCAGATCACCCTGAGCACGACGGTGCCAAAAATCGTGAGCAGCATGGGCTGCAAGCTCACGCCGGCGCCGCGGATAGAGCCCGACGCGTTTTCGATAATCGAGAAGATCGCGTAGAACGGCGCGATGAAATGAAGAATCGTCGTGGTGTACGCCGAAATCGAAGCATCGTCGACAAACAGACGCGACAACGGACCCGAGAACACCAGCAGCACGGCAGACAGGCCACCAATGAGCATAAACGACAGCACGAGCGACGTATGGTAGCCCTTGCGCATGCGCTCGTAGTTGCGCGCGCCAAAGTTCTGTGCCGAGAACGTGGTGATCGACACGCCAAGCGCCTCGGTAACCATCCAGACAATGCCATCCAAACGGCCCGAAAGACCCCACGCCGTGGTGACATCGGCGCCAAACGAGTTGACCGACACCTGAATCAAAACGTTGGAAATCGAATACGCAGCAGACTGAAAGCCAAGCGGCAGACCACACGAGATCATGCTCTTACAAATGCCAGGATCAATGCCGAGTTTGGACAGCGAAAGCCGCCACGCACCCGGTGCGTGCATCATGCGAATCACGATCATCGTGGCGTTGGAGCAAATGGTCAGCGCCACCGCGATGCCGCAGCCCAGAGCCTCCATATGAAGCACGGCAACGAAGATGACATCCAGCACCGCATTAACAAGGCAGCCGGAAGCGATGATCACAGCAGGTCCGCGCGTGTCGCCCACGGCGCGCAGCAGTGCTGTTCCCATATTGAGCAGCAGCGCCGCAACCATAGCGGCAAAATAGCAACGAGCATAGGCCACGCCCTCGGCCAATAATTCATGCGGTGTGTTCATAAGCACCAGCATGGGTTCAACGAACACTATGCCAAGAATCGAGAAAACGATACCGCCCACCAGCGCGAGCGTCATGGCCGTATGGACCGAACGACTCAGTCGCTCATCATCGTGCTGGCCAAAATACTGACCGGTAATGACCGCGCAGCCGGCGCCGACGCCAACGCAAAAGCCAATGCAGAGCTCGGTGAGCACCATCGTGGCCTGGATGCCGCCCAATGCGAGCTTGCCGCCAAACTGGCCGACGATATAGGTACCGATAAGCGTGTAGGCCTGCTGAAAAAACGAGCTAAAGAAGATGGGAACGCACAGCGAAAGCAGCTGCTGCCAAATGACACCCTGCGTTACATCGATAGCCGTAGATTTCTTAGCCACACGCCCTCCCCAAAAGCGCACGTCAACCGACAAAACAGCAAATTAAAACCAAAGCCAATACCAGCTTAGCACCGACCGGCGTCGACCGAAACACCCCGAATCAGAGCCCGGTGCGAACTATCTGCCTAGTGATACAGCCCCGGCTGGTAGTGATACTCATTGCTCACATGCGGGCACAGCTGCCAAAAGGCGACGGCACTCGCCGCGGCCACGTTGAGCGAATCGACCCCATGCGCCATCGGAATGCGCACGGCCCGGTCGCAGCCCGCAATGGTCTTGGCACCCAAGCCGGCACCCTCGGTACCCATAAAAATCGCCAGTCGGTCGATCTCCTGCAGCGCAGGATCGTCCAGCGAAACGGAGTTGTCCGTCAGTGCCATGGCGGCACAGGAGAACCCGGCATTGTGCAGCGCCGCCAGGCCGTCGTGCGGCCATACGCGCGCCTCGCTGCCAATACGAGTCCACGTCACCTGAAACACCGTGCCCATGCTCACACGAGCCGAGCGACGATACAGCGGATCGCAGCACGTAGGACTGACCAAAATACCGTCAACATTCAACGCTGCCGCCGAGCGGAAAATCGCACCCACATTAGTATGGTCGACAATACCCTCGAGCACGCATACGCGCACCGGGCGCTCCCCCGCCGCCTCGACGACGCCACCCAAGAACTCGGCTACCGGAATCTGCCGCGGGCGACGGAACGCCGCGAGCGCACCGCGCGTCACGTTAAAGCCCGTCAGCTGCTCCATGAGCTCCATAGAGGCCACGAACACAGGAACCGGACCTGCGCCCTCGCGCACAACCAGGCGCTCAAACAGCGGCATCATCTGGTCGAGCCAGCGTTCACCCAAAAGAAAGCTCACCGGCTCGTATCCGGCACGCACCGCGCGCTCGATAACCTTGGCACTCTCGGCGATAAAGATACCCTTTTGCGGCTCCAGCACGCAGCGCAGCTCGCGCTCGGTCAGTCGCACGTAGGCGTCGAGCCGCTCATCCTCGAGCGAATCAATTCGCAGCACCTCAACGGCATCAGTCATAGCAGCCTGCCCGCACCCTTCTTTACAGCACATCTATACCAAACGAGGCGACGCTATGCGCCGCCCCATGCATTCAATCAACCCGATGATACCGTTCACGCCAGGCGTTTTACGCCTCAACGCGACGATACGTCACGAACTCATAATCGACACCCTCATCACCCTCGCCGGCGGCAATCGTCGCGACCCCGCTGCGCTGCGCAATCTCCCACGCGGGATCGGCATCCAAATCGGGAAAGTACGTATCCACGTCATGCACGCAATGGTCATGCGTAACCTCGGCCTCGACGCAATACGGCAAAAACTGGCGATACACCTCGCCGCCGCCAATCACCCACGCAACGGGTTCATCAGCCACGGCGGCCAGGGCCTCGTCAATGCTATGCACCACGTCGACACCCTCGGGCGCAAAATCCTCATCGCGCGTGAGCACAATGTTGCGGCGGTTCTTAAGCGGACGCCCGCCAGGAAAACTCAGCAGCGTCTTGCGCCCCATAATAACCGGGCAACACTTGGTGCACGCCACAAAATGGCGCATATCGGCGCGATTGGACACCACCATGTCGCCCTCGCACCCAATGCCCCAGTCGTCACACACGGCGACGATGGCAGATAGCTTACAAGTCATGAGCGTCACCTACACCGCAATGGGGATGTTCTTGACCTGCGGGCCGTGCTCATAGCCCTCGACGATCAGGTCATCGGTCGTAAACGAATAGAAGTCATGCACATCGGGGTTGAGCGTTACCTTGGGGGCCGCAAACTGCGGACGCTCGATAAGCTCGCGGACGATATCGACATGACGGTCGTAAATATGAGCATCGGCGATCACGTGCAGCAGCTCGCCAGCGAACATATCGACCGACTGCGCGACCATCATCAGCAAAATGGCGTACTGGCACACATTCCAATTGTTCGCGGCCAAAATGTCCTGACTGCGCTGGTTGAGAATCATATTGAGTGTTGGCTTGTCGTCCTGCGGACGCTGCGTGACGTTATAGGTCACGCTGTAGGCGCACGGATACAGATGCATCTCGGACAGATCGCTGAACACGTACGTGTTGGTCATGATGCGGCGGCTGTACGGCGTATGCTTGAGGTCGTACAGTACACGGTCCATCTGATCGAAGTCACCCTCGGCATAATGGCTCTTCTGCCCAATCTGATACCCGTAGGCTTTGCCGATGGAACCGGTCTCGTCGGCCCACTCATCCCAAATATGGCTGTTGAGGTCATGCACGTTATTGGACTTCTTCTGATAGATCCACAGGATCTCATCCATGGCAGATTTGAGGGCCGTACGACGCAGGGTAAGCGCCGGAAACTCCTCGCGCAGGTCGTAGCGTGCCGTAACGCCAAAGTTTTTAATAGTATAGGCAGGGGTGCCGTCCTCCCACACCGGGCGGACCTTTTGGCCCTCGGTGGTGGTGCCATGGTCCAAGATATCTCGGCACATGGTTACAAACTGTTGATCAGCCTTGCTCATTGACCCTCCTATCAGTCCCTACAAGCGAGATTCATTGTAGCCCAGGCGCACGCGGCCCCACAGCCCAAACATAAGCACTCATTTTCTGACATATGACAGAAATTCCTTGCGCAAATCCGCACGTTCGCTATTCTATTGTTGACATATGTCTGATAAGGAGTGTGCATGGCAGGAAGACGCGAAAAATTGCGCCGCGTCGGGATCATCCCCGAATATCGCAGATTTACCCCCGATGGCCTGGCGAGCGGCGATGCCATCGACATGACGGTCGACGAACTCGAGGTCCTGCGCCTGTGCGACCTGGAAGGCCTCAATCAGGAGGCCGTCGCCCTGCACATGGGCGTCGCACGAGCCACGGTGGCGGCCATTAGCAGTCGCGCGCATCGCAAGGTGGCAAACGCGCTGGTCAACGGGCGCGCACTGTGTATCGAAGGTGGCAATATCGCGTACTCCCCCATCGCCACGACGACGGCCGCATGGCCAGCAAAGGAGGTCGACACCATGAGGGTGGCAACCACGTACGACAACGGCAACATCTTTATGCACTTTGGCCGCAGCGAGCAGTTCAAGATCTACGACATTCAGGACGGCAGGGTGCTCAACGAGCAGGTCGTGGGCACCGGCGGCACCGGTCACGGCGCCCTGGCGGGCCTGCTCGCCAACGGCGGCGTGGACACGCTCATCTGCGGCGGCATCGGCGGTGGCGCTATCAACGCGCTTGCCCAAGCCGGCATCACGGTATACGCAGGCGCCCAGGGCAGCTGCGACGCTTGCGTCGAGGCCCTCATTGCCGGCACGCTCGCTCAGACCGGCGAGGCCACCTGCGACTGCCATGGCCACGACCACGAGCACACCCACGAGCATGGCGAGTCCTGCGGCTGCCACGGCCATCACGAGCACGAGGGCCACGAGGGCTGCGGCTGCCGCTAACGGCACGGCACCGCGAGCTCGGGGCGCGACGCTAAACGCAACCCCACAATCAAAGCCAACAACAAAGGCCACCCGGTAGCTTCCGAGTGGCCTTTGCCATATCAAGTTGGAATTACAGCTCTATTTCTTATTACGCATCTGCGCTTCCATCTGGCGCAGCAGCTCCATATCGGACTTGGGACCGCCCGTACCCAGGTCGCCCATGCCGCCCAGACCCATAGCGTCCAGGCCAGGGATATTGGGCATGCGCATCCTCTTGCCCTTCTTTCCCTTTTTGCCCTTTTTGCCGCCGGCCTGTGCCTGATTGGCCATCGTGCGCATGCGGCCCATCATCTTATTCATCTCGCCCCACTGCTTCATAAGGCTGTTAACCTCGGTGGGCGTCACGCCGGCTCCCTTGGCGATACGCGCGCGGCGCTGGCCGTTGATGATGGAGGGACGCAGGCGCTCCTCCTTAGTCATCGACATGATGATGGCCTCGTTCTTATCGAAGATGCCCTCGTCCAGGTTGCCACCCATCTGGTTGAGTGCGCGCTGGCCGCCGGGAAGCATACCCAGAATGCCCTTCATGCCGCCCATCTTCTTGACGGCCTTCATCTGGTCGAGCATGTCGTTCATGGTAAAGCCCTCGCGCAGCATGCGCTCGGCAGCCTCGAGCTGCTCGGCGTCAGCCGCCTCCTGGGCCTTCTCGATGATGCCGACAACATCGCCCATGCCCAAGATGCGCTTGGCCATGCGGTCGGGGTAGAACGGCTCCAGCGAATCGGGCTTCTCGCCCATGCTCACGAACTTGATGGGCTTGCCGGTCACCTGACGCACGGAAAGCGCGCCGCCGCCACGGGCGTCGCCGTCGAGCTTGGAGATGATCACGCCGTCAAAGTCGGTGCGCTCGGCAAACGTCGAGACGACGTTGACGATATCCTGGCCGGTCATGGCATCGACGACCATCAGCACCTGATCGGGCTTGACGGCCTTCTTGATGTCCACGGCCTCCTGCATCATCTGCTCGTCGATCTGCAGACGACCGGCGGTATCGACGATGACCACGTCGCGCAGGTGGTCGACAGCCTCCTGGATGGCGCCCTTGGCGATATCGACCGGGTGCTCGCCGTCACCGCGGAAGACCGGAACGCCGATCTCGCCACCGAGCGTGGCAAGCTGGTCGGCAGCGGCGGGACGGTAGACGTCGCACGCGGCGAGCAGCGGCGAGCGGCCCTGCTTCTTGAGCAGGTAGGCCAGCTTTACGGCTGCCGTGGTCTTACCGGAGCCCTGCAGGCCCACGAGCATAATGACGTTGGGAATGCGGTTGCTAAAGACGAGCTTGCTCTCGGTGGAACCGAGCATCTCGGTGAGCTCGTCGAGCACGATCTTGACGACGTTTTGCGCCGGCGACAGCGACTCCATGACCTCGGCGGTCATGCAGCGCTCCTTGGTCTTGGCAACGAACTCCTTAACGACCTTGAAGTTGACGTCGGCCTCGAGCAGCGCCATGCGGATGTCGCGCATGGCCGAGGTGATATCGGCCTCGGTCAGCTTGCCCTTGCCGCGCAGGCGGTCAAATGTGTCGTTGAGGCGATCGCTCAGAGAATCAAACACTAGTCACTCCTTAGTTGGACTCGCCCACCAGGGCGCGGCAGAAATCTTTGGCATTAAACTCCTGCAGGTCATCGACCTGCTCGCCCACGCCGATGCGCAGGATCGGGAGCTTGAGCTTCTCGGCCACGGCCATGGCGATACCGCCTTTTGCCGTGCCGTCGAGCTTTGTCATGATAATACCGTCCAGGCCCAGAGCCTCGTTAAACTCGAGCGCTTGGTTGAGGCCATTTTGGCCGGTGGCGGCATCAATCACGAGCACGACATAGACGGGCATGGGGCCGGCGGCCATATTGGCGGCGCGCTTACGGGTCACGTTGACCACCTTAGCAAGCTCGCGCATAAGCTCGGGACTCGTGTGCAGACGGCCGGCGGTATCGATAAGCACCAGGTCGCTGCCGCGCTTGTCGGCCTCGTTGAGCACGTCATAGCACACGCTTGCCGGATCGGAGCCGCGGTCGCGCTTGATGACGGGGACGCCAGCGCGCTGGCCCCACACATCGAGCTGCTCGATAGCGGCAGCGCGGAAGGTATCGGCCGAACCGATCACGACGTTCTTGCCGCGGGAGGCCATGGCGCTCGCGATCTTACCGACCGTCGTGGTCTTGCCGGCACCGTTAATGCCCACAAACAGCACGCAGCTCGGCGTATCGGAGAACGGATCGCGCTCGATGGGCACAAAGTGCTGCTCGAGCTGCTCGGCCAGGGCGCGACGGAGTTGCGGGGCGGTCTTGAGGTTCTTCTTAGCCGCGGCATCGCGCAGGTCATCGGAGACCTGAATGGCGACCTCGGCACCCATGTCACCCATAACGAGGGTGTCCTCAAGGTCCTCCCAAAAATCCTCGTCGACCTCGCCGCCAAAGTAAAAGACCTCGTTGAGGGCCTCACGACTGCGCTCAAGTCCGCGCGAGAGAGCGTCAAAGAATCCCATTATGCATTCACGACCTTTCCGGTTTCGCGATCGAGTTTTTGCGAGACGACGCGACTGACGCCGTCAGCTTGCATCGAGACGCCGTAGAGAACGTCAGCGTCCTCCATAGTACGGCGCTGATGCGAAATGACCAAGAGCTGCGTATCGGAACGTAGCACATCAAGGGCACCGATAAGCTTGGACAAGTTGGCGTCGTCGAGCGCCGCCTCGACCTCGTCCAGCACATAGAACGGCACCGTGCGCGTGCGGTAAACGGCAAAGAGCAGAGCGAGCGCCGTCAGGCTCTTCTCGCCGCCCGACATGAGCATCATCTTGGTGATGCGCTTGCCGCGCGGCTGCGCCACGACCTCGATGCCCGTCTCGGCCGGATGCTCGGGGTCGGTCATCTCCAGATGTGCCAGGCCGCCCGGGAACAGCATGGCGAAGATCTCGCGGAAGTTCGCATCGACCTTCTCAAACGTCACCAGGAACGCCTTGCGCATCTTGCGATCAATGGCCACCGTGATCTTGGTGAGCGCCTTGCGCGCGCTCTCCAGATCGGCCAGCTGCTCCTCGATGTAATCGGCGCGGCGCTTGAGCTGCTCGTACTCCTCCATAGCAACCTGGTTCACAGGACCCAGGTTGTTGATCTGGCGCACAAGCTGGTTGAGCTCACGTTCGGCGGCATCGCGGTCGGTAGGAGCAGGAAGCATGAGCGCTTCCTCGAGTACCGTGGTGCCATCGGCGGTAATGGCCTTAATGGCGGCCTCTACCTGCACCTCGAGCTTGCCGCGTGCGACCTTAAACTCGTTTTGCGTGGCGGAGGCGGTATCGACCCGCTCCTTAGCGCGAGCAACCTCTGCCTTGGCGTCCTCGATGGTCTTCTTGAGCGAAGCGGAGTCCGCCTCCTCCAGAGAGGCCTGGTCACGCAGGCGAGCTGCCCAATCCGACGCGCGTTCCAACAGGGCCGAATATCGCTCGTGCATGGGATCGACGCGCAGGCGCAGCAGCTCGAGTGAGCGCGAGGCCTGGCGTGTTCCGCGGATACGGCGGTCGATGCCCTCCAGGCGATGCTCAAGGTCGGGCACGCGGCCCTTCAGCGAACGCAGGCGCTCGCTCGTCTGGGCCAGGCGCACCTTGGCGTCGGCGAGCTTTCCGGCGGCCTCGGAGTCGTCACGGCGAACGCGGTCGAGTTCGTCGTTGGCCTCGGCAATCTGGAGACCCAGGTCGCTTGCCTGCGCACGGGCCTCGTCGCGCGAACGGGTGAGCTCGTCAACGCGCGGGCGCGCAGCACGAACGGCTTCGGAGGCCTGCTCGCGGCGCTTGGAGATGCGCACGCGCTCGACCTCGGCATTGTTGGCGCTTTGCTCCAAGCGGCCGATCTCGGAGAGCAACGAGCGGCGCTCGCCCTCAAGACGGGCGATCTCGCCGGCGGCATCGCCCTCAGCGGCACGCGCTTCCTCAACGGCCGCATTGGCCTCGACGACCTGATCCGACACATGCTCAAACACGGCAGCCAAATCGGGCTCCAGGCCCTCCAGCTCGCGAATGCGACGCTTGCGCTCCAGGGCACCCGACGCCTCGCCGGCATCGAGGCCCACGCGCACAAGGCCGCCACAGCTTACGCGGGCGCCATCGGGGGTCACATAGGTCACACCGTCAACGACAGGCGCAGCCAGCGCGGCAGCCAAGTCATCGACCACGTAATAGCCACCGAGCAGCGCCTCGACAATCGGGCCATAACCGGCACGCACGGAAAGGCGATCGACCAGACGCGAACCGGCAGCGCCCTCGGAGGCAACAGAGCCGCTCACGCCGCACGCCACCAGCAGCGCCTCACCCGAGGCCTTCTTTTGGTCCAGAGCCGCACGACCGGCACGCTCAAGCGCGGCGGCGTCATCAAACAACAGGGCATCGATATCGCCGGCAAGTAGCTGCTCCACCAGGCCCTCAAGCTCGCGCGGGGCCTCGAACACGTCGCCCAGACGACCCGAGACATCATCGCCCAACGCACCCACCAGACGGCTCACGAGCGGCGAGCTGTCGGCCATGCGGGCATCAAGCTTCTTTTGGCTGGCAAGCTCCGAGCGCACCTCGGATAACTTGTTACGCGCCTCGCTCTCGCGGGCACGCAAGTCCTTCAGCGCCGCACGGGCGACCTCGGTGGCCTCACGCGCATCGACCTGGGCCTGGCGCGCTTCCTCAAGAGCACCCTCAAGCTCCTCTGCGCGGTTGCGACGGCTCTCGAGCGAGGCCGTGACCTCCTCGAGCTGCTCGTCAATCTGCTCCAGGCGCGAGACATACATGTTGTCCTCGACCTCAGCGTTGCTCAGCGAGTCCTTCACCTTGGCGAGCTCGAGCGCGGCGTTGTCGGCCACGCGCTGCACATCGCGTTGCTCACGCGTAAGCTGCAAAATCTGATTGTCGAGCGCCACGCGCCGCTCGTGGAGCTCAGCGGCAGCAGGACCAGCGGCGTCAACGTCCTCCTGGGCCTGCATGTGCGCACCGGTCACTTCCTCAAGCTGCGCACGCGCGTCCTCGAGCTCCTCGACCACGCGACGACGCTGATGCTCGGAGCTCGAAATCTGCCCGCGCATGTCAGACAGGCGCGACACCATGTTGTGGCCCTTTTCCTCGAGCAGGCGCATGTCGGAGTTAATGCGGCCGACCACATCTTGCATATGACGGCGCTGCTCGCCTAGGTCGCCCACAAACAGGCCCTTTTCCTCGAGCATGACCTGAAGCTTCTCGAGCTCGCGCTCCTTTTCGCCCAAGCGGTACTGCGCAAGCTCAAGCTCGGCGGCACCTTCCTTGGAGCGGCTCTCCAGGTCGTTCCACTGCGACTGCAGCGAACGCAGCTCGTCAACGGCCAGCATCTGCGTAAGCTCGTTCGCGCGCGAGGACAGCTCTTTGTACTTGCGCGCGCGATCGACCTGACGCTCCAGCGGTCGCAGCTGGCGGGCGATTTCCTTATTGATGTCGCGGGCACGCGTCAGGTGCTCGTCCATTGACTTAATCTTTTTGAGCGCACGCTCCTTGCGGCGCTTGTGCTTGGAGATGCCGGCGGCCTCCTCGATGAGGGCGCGGCGCTCCTCGGGGCGGCTCTGCAAAATGGCGTCGAGCTTGCCCTGGCTGATGATGGAATGCGTATCCTTGCCCAGGCCCGAATCGTGCAGGATGTCCTGAATGTCCATCAGGCGGCACGGACTCGAGTTGATGAGGTACTCGCTTTCGCCCGAGCGATACATGCGACGGGTGATGGCGACCTCGTCAAAGTCGACGGGCAGCATATGGTCCGAGTTATCGAGCACCAGCGTGACCTCGGCGACACCCACCGGCTTGCGCGCTGACGAGCCCGAGAAGATGACATCCTCCATGGCCTGGCCGCGCAGCTGCTTGGCGCTCTGCTCGCCCAGGACCCACAGAATCGAGTCAGAGATGTTCGATTTTCCCGAGCCGTTGGGACCGACGATGACGGTCAGGCCCGGCTCAAACGTCATATGGGCGCGGTCGGCAAACGACTTGAACCCTTTGAGCGTGAGGGACTTGAGATACACGGTTCCTCGCTTAAACAGGCTTCTTGTTGAGAATCACGCCGTTGGTGGTGTAGCCCATGCGGTCAAGCGCCTCGAGAGCAGCGGCTCCCTCGGCTTCTTTCTTTGAGGAGCCGGAGCCGCGACCCTGACGAATACCATCGATCAACACCACGGCGGTAAAGGTGGGCGCATGCGCCGGGCCCTCGGAGCCAACGAGCTTATACGCCGGGGGCTCGTGACCGTCGGCTTGCACGCACTCCTGCAAAAACGACTTGGGATTCGCAGGATGCTCGGCACGCTCGGAAGCCAAATGCGGCTTAAGCGTACGGTGAATGAACTCCGCCGCCGCATCCCAGCCGGCATCCAGGTACAACGCGCCCACGAGCGACTCATAGACGTTCTCGAGGGCCGAATGCAGGCCGCGCGCACCGGTACCGGTCTCGGAGGCACCAAAGATGATGATGTCGTCGATGCCCAGCTCGTGAGAAACTTCGGACAGCGTAGCGCCCGAGACAAGCGACACCTTCAAGCGCGTGAGCTTGCCCTCGTCAAACTCCGGATAGGACTCAAACAGGGAGCGTGCGACCACAGCGCCCAAAATGGAATCGCCCAAGAACTCAAGGCGCTCATAGCTGGCAGAAACCGGCTGGCCCTCGACTGCCGAGGGATGCGTAAGCGCCACGCGCAGCAGCACCTTATTGTTGAACTCGTGGCCCAGGATTTCCTGGGCGCGCGTAAGTCGTTCGGATAAAGCCAAGACTTAGGCCTCCTTGGCAGCTTCGATAGCGTCGACGGCGTCGGCGACAGAGTTGAGCGAGAGCAGGGTCTCGTCATCGATCTCGAGGTTGAACTCGTCCTCGATAGCCGTAACCAGCTGCAGGCGCTCGAGCGAGTTGGCATCGAGGTCGTCAAAGGTGGTCTCCTCGCTAATTTCGGCAACATCGACGCCCAGAACGTCAGCAGCGACCTCGGCGATCTTGTCGAAGATTTCGGAGCGGTCCATAGCGCTTCCTCTCATAGTGCATGAATACCAAAAGAATGGTACCGCCCGGGCGGTACCAAGACACGGTTCTGATTCTACCCCACGACGTGCGCCGCGAAGCACATAACAGCGCTCTAACTCGCTCTTATAAAACGATACCGTCCATAGAGTTGGCGACATTCTCGACCAGCCCGGCGCGCACGGCTTCGGCCGCCGCGAGCGTACCGTTTTTGACAGCCTCGACCGAGGTGGCGCCATGGCCGATCAGGACCACGCCGCGCAGGCCCAAAAGAATCGCGCCGCCCTTGGCGTCGCCAGAGAGCTTGGCCTTAATCTCGCGCATCTGCTTTTTAATGAGCAGCGCGGCGATCTTGGTGCCAAGCGAAGACATAAAGACACCCTTGAGTTCCTGCAGCAAAAACTTGGCAGCGCCCTCAGTGGCCTTGAGCGCGATGTTGCCCGACATGCCGTCGGCAACCACGACGTCAAAATTGCCCGACGTAAGATCGGTGCCCTCGCAGTTACCAACAAACCCGGGAACGGCGGCCTTCATAGCAGGGAAACAGGCCTTGGTAAAGTTGGAACCCTTCTCGTCCTCGGTGCCGTTGGCAAGCAGGCCCACGCGGGGATGCTCGATGCCCAGGACGACGCGGGCATAGGCGCTGCCCATCTGCGCAAAGCGCACCATATCGTCAACCTCGACATCGGGGTTGGCACCCATGTCGCACAGCACCGTCAGACCGCCGGCGCGATTGGGCAGCGCATTGGTCAGACAGGGGCGCACCGGCTGCTTCTTGCCTTCGGGCTGATACCTAAACGGCGTCACGTAGGCGGTGGCAGCGGCGGTCATGGCACCGGTCGAGCCGGCGGAGAAGAACGCATCCGCGTTACCCTTCTTAATGGCGCGGCAAGAAAGCACGATCGACGACTTACGCTTGGTCATCACGGCGCGAATGGGATCGTCATCCATGGCGATAACGTCAGGTGCCTCAAGGGCCTCAACACGTGCATGGGAAGCTGCAAAGGGATTGACGATTTCGGCGGGGCCAGCTGCCAAGACCTCGATATCGGGATCGGCAGCAAGCGCAGCCTCGATACCATCGAGAACAACCTGAGGTTTCTCGTCTCCGCCCACAACGTCTACACAAACGCGAACGTTACTCATATACATGCTCCTTATACAAAAATGGCCGACTCATTGAGCCGGCCATTGTGGTTCCATTTGGAACGGCATCGCATCCAGAGTATACCGTTACTCGGTAACGATAACCTCGCGGTCCTTGTAGAAACCGCAGCTGGGGCACACGTGGTGCGGAAGCTTGACAGCGCCGCAACGGGGGCACGTGGACTGAGCCGCAGCCGAGATCTTCATGTTGGCGGAACGACGGGTGTGAGTGCGGATACGACCCTGCTTTTGTTTAGGTACGGGCATAGTGACCTTCCTTATGAACTATCCAGTGTGGCGATTACGCGCAAGTAGCGATACTACCACAGTTTTACTCATCAAGCTTGAGATTCTTCAATGCTGCAAATGGATTTTCCGTGGCAGCGGCCCATTCTGCCTCTGCCTGGGCGGCGCAATCGCATTGCTCGACGTTAAGATTGCAACCGCAAGTGGGGCACAGACCGCGACAATCGGGCTTGCAAAGCACCACAAACGGCGTGTCCATAACGACCGCGTCATTGATGGGCTCGCCCAGATCGACGATGCGGTCCTCACCCAGGAGCTCATAGCCGTCCTCGTAGGCCTCGGGATCCTCGGGCTCATCAAAGAGGTAGAACTCCTCGATCTCACCGGCAATATCAAACGAAGCGGGCTCCAGGCAACGGTCGCACTCGCCGGTGGCGCGCGCGCGGACCATGCCCGTGAGCAAGACACCGGTACCGGCATTGGTAAAGACAACGTCGTAGTCGATGCCGTCCTGAAGCTGGTAATCCTTCTCGCCCACCGTGTAGGTGGCGACATCGACCTTACCGGTCAGCGGATACGAATCTCCAGGAAACTCGAGCTGCTCGGAAAGATCGACGGTAACGCTCGGAAACTCAGCCATTACCACTGACCATTCTGTTGGGCGGCACCCTCGTTGAGCTGCTGACGGCAACGGGTAACGGTGCCAGTCAGGCTCTTGAGGTTCTCCTCCAGGTGCGTAAAGACCTGCTCCGCGTAGTCCTCGGCAGCATAACGCGTCTCGCGCTCGTACTGCTGGGCACGATCGCGGATGTCGTCGGCCTGCTGCTGCGCAAGGCGGACGATCTCCTGCTCACCGGCAATGGTGAGGGCCTGCTGCTGAGCGTCGGCGATGATGGAATCAGCCTGAGCGGCGGCGGAAGCCATAAGCTCCTCGCGCTCCTTAAGGATACGGCGGGACTTCTGCCACTCCTCGGGATAGCTCATGCGGATCTCGTCGAGGATATTAAAGAACACGTCGGCGTCGATGACCTTGAACTGAGCGTTCTTGCCGAAAGGCGGCTTGGCTTCCTCGATCAGCCCTTCGAGCTCATCGACCAAGCTGACGATCCTATCGCCAGGAAAATTCTCGCCCGGCATCCGGTCTCCTTTCATAGGTAACATATCATCGTGCTAGTTTACCACATGCCACCAGGCAATAAAAAACGTCACGAAAAGCGATGTCTGAGCGCTTCGACCACGTTGGGCGGCACAAACGTCGATACATCGCTGCCGAGCGAGGCGATCTGGCGAACGACCGAGCTCGAGATGTAACCGTACTGCGGAGCACTCATGACAAAGATGGACTCCAGCTCGCTATCCAAGCGATAATTGAGGTCGGCCTGCTGCAGCTCATACTCAAAGTCGGTCATGGCGCGCAGGCCCTTGACCACGGCCCCCGCCCCCTGCTCACGAGCGAAGTCGACCAAGAGGCCGGTAAAGGGCAGGACTTCGACGCCGTCGATATTACCGAGCGCCTCGCGGACCAGCGCCACGCGCTCATCGAGCATAAACGTGGTGCCCACACCGTTTTTACCCTGCGACTCTGCAACAGCGACGATCACACTGGGAAAGATGCGGCGGGCGCGGCGGATCACATCGATATGGCCAAACGTGATGGGATCGAAGGTGCCCGGGACGATCACGCGGTTGATGGTGTCATTCATGGGCGTCCTCCTGAAACGTCGTGGCATCGTTGTTATCGGCATCGGTGACGGCACTATCGTCCTCACCGTCGTCATCGCCGACCCAACGAAGCAGGTCGACCGAGGTAATGCCGTAGCGCTTCTCACGTACAGTCTCAAAGCCTGCCGGATGCGCGCCCGCATCGGCGGAGGCATGCTCAAACAGGGCATAAGCGCCAGGCGCAAGCAGACCCTGCTGAGCCAGGTTCTGCAGCATTTCCTCGACCGGCTCGGCACCAAAAGCATAGGGCGGGTCGAGCAGGACCAAATCAAAGGGGCCGCCCGGTACACGACCGCGCGAGGCACTTGCCAGCATGTCGCCCGTGACCACACGCCAACGCGCACGGTCACGGCAGAGCGACTCGATATTCTTGGTAATGAGCCGCGCGGCGTTGCGATCGATCTCAAACGTCGTGAGCGAGCGGGCCCCACGAGAGAGCATCTCTAACCCTAAGGCACCGGAGCCGCCAAAGGCGTCCAGCACACGAACCTCGTCCAAATCGAAATCGAATGCCGACATGACCATAGATGCGCACGACTCGCGCACGCGATCAGTCGTGGGGCGGGTGACATCGCGACCACGGGGCTCCTCGATCTTACGACCGCGCCATTCGCCGCCGATGATTCTCATCCTCCGCTGACCTCCTTAAAGATATGTCGATAACGCATGGCGACCGCCTCGCGCAAGGGACGCGTCGCCACAGAGTCAAGGTTGCAAGCATACCGCAAGAGCTCGACCGCGTCCAAATGGGCCCATTCGATAAGGTCCTCATCGGCATCCAGGTCCACAAAGCGCAAGGTCACGCCACCGTGCTGACGGTACCCCAGGATTTCGCCCTCGTGGCGCAGACGCAGGTCCATCTGGGCGAGCGTAAAGCCGTCCGAAGTCTTTTCGAGCGACTGGAGACGGTCTTGCGCCGCCGAGGCGCCGCCGTTGCCCTTGGAGTGCGTCATGACCAGGCACGTGCCCGACACGCTGCCGCGGCCCACGCGACCGCGTAGCTGATGCAGCGCCGCCAAGCCAAACCGCTCACCGTTCTCGATGACCATGACGGTGGCGTTGGGCACGTCGACGCCCACCTCGACCACCGTAGTCGAGACGAGCACGTCAATCTCGCCACGCTTGAAGGCGTCGATCACGCGATCCTTCTCCCCCGCTGGCATACGGCCGTGAAGGCGCTCGATGGCAAGACCCGGCAACGCCAGACGCAGGCGATCGAGCTCGGTCGCCGTATCGTGCAGCGGCACAGGCACGGTCACGCGGCCCTCGTCGTCGCGGGCGATACCGGGCACGTCTTCAAGCTCATCGGCCGAGTCACTCGGCTCCACGAGCGGGCAAATCACGTAGGCCTGCTGACCCTTTTCATGCGCCTCGCGGATGGCGCCATAGGCGAGGTCGCGGCTCGACTCGGTGAGCACGCGTGTCGTCACGCCAGCGCCAGGGACGGGCCGATGGCGGATGATACTCGTGTCCAGATCGCCGTAGACCGAAAGCGCCAGCGTACGCGGGATCGGTGTCGCCGTCATAACGAGCAGGTCCGCACCGGGGCCCTTCGCGCGTAGGGCGTTGCGTTGGCCAACGCCAAACCGGTGCTGCTCGTCGATGACGACAAGCGACAGATGATTGAACGCAACGTTATCCGAAAGCACCGCGTGGGTTCCAAAGAGGACGTCGAGCTCGCCCGATTCAAGCTGGGCATGGATCTGCTCGCGCTCTGAGGCCGGCGTGGCACCCGTCAGAAGCGCCCAGGACATGCCCGCCTGCGAGAGCAGAGGGCCGGTCTTATCGGCATATTGGCGCGCCAACACGCCCGTGGGCGCCATAACGCAGGCCTGCGTACCGCTATCGGCAGCCACAGCCAGAGCGCAGGCGGCAACGGCGGTCTTACCGGTACCGACATCGCCCAGCAGCAGGCGGTTCATCACGCGCCCACCATCGCACATATCGCGCAGGATATCTTGGAACGCGGTCTCCTGCTCGTCGCTCAGCGAAAACGGCAGGGCTTGCTTAAGCGCGGCCAGGTGCTCGCCCGCGGTGTGGGCATAGGGAACCACATCGACCAGGCCGCCGACGTTGCGCAGGCGCAGCGCCAGCTGCAGGTAGAGGCACTCCTCGTAGGCAAGCCGTGCGCGCGCGATATCGCGCTCTGCCATACTCGATGGAAAGTGGATCGAACGCAACGCGCGGGCATTGCTCATGAGCTTCCGCTTTGCGCGCAGCGGCGCGGGAATCGGATCGAACGGATTGCCGACGACCTCGAGCGCGCCGCTTACGATGCGGCGCATCCACGCCTGGCTCACGCCATCGCTCACGTAATGGACCGGCAGGATGGTGCCCGCAGCACGCCCGTCATCGAGCTTTTCAAAGTGCGGCGAGGCCATCTGCTTAAAACCGTAGGCAAACTCGACCTTGCCCATCACGGCCAGGCGGTCGCCCTGTTTAAGCTGCTGGGCAATCCAGGGCTGGCGGAAAAAGGCGACCTGCAACACGCCCGTCTCGTCCACCAGCGATACCTCGGTCACCTGCATGCGCGGACGCGGCTGCTTTTGGACGATGCGGTCGACCGTGGCGATGATGGTGCACACGGTACCGATGGGCGCCATCTCGATGGACCACGAACGGGTAAAGTCGAGGTATCGATGAGGAATATGGAGAAGGAGGTCCCCCACCGTCCTAATTCCCAGACGGCGAAGGGCCTCCTCACGTTTACCCGAAACATATTTGAGTCGCGCGATATCCTCGTCGAGCGCATTGCTCTGGGCAAAGCGCTCCGAGACGCGCGGCACGGAGCAGAGCTCGGACATGGGCAGATGCCTACTCGATCGAGAAGATCACGGGATAGAGCGGCTGCTCGCCACGATGGGCGTCAATCTCCAAGTCGGGCTGAGCTTCCTCGATGGCGTCGACGATCTCCTGGAAGGCCTCATCGGACAGCTCCTCGCCGGCCAGAATCGTCAGCGCGTCGCCCTCCTCTTCCTCCTGCATGCGGTTGATGCAGTCGAGCGTGACCTGCTTCACGTCGGAGCCGACCACGTCGATGGAGCCGGCGATGATACCCATGACGTCACCGGAGTGAATCGGGGAACCGTCAGAGGCACTGGAGTCGCGCACGGCGCGGGTGACCTCGCCATCGCGGACCTCGCTGATGGCGTCGACCATGGCGGCAACGGCGTCCTCGAGCTCGGAATCGGGCAGGACTGCGAACAGCGCGGAGAAGGCCTGCGGGACGGTCTTAGTGGGAACGACGGCGACCTTCTTGTCGGTGCAGGCTGAGGCAGCAGCCTCAGCGGCCATGCGGATGTTGCCGTTGTTGGGCAAGATGATGACCGAGGTCGCGTTGACCTGGTCCACCGCGCCCAGCAGGTCGGCGGTCGAGGGATTCATAGTCTGGCCACCGGAGACGACCACGTCGACGCCAAGGGACTTGAGGATGTCGGCCTCGCCGGAACCGGCGGCAACGGCGACAAAGCCCAGCGCCTTGGCGGGCTCGGCGGCCTTTTCCTGATCCTCGTGGATCTTAGCGGTACGGTCGTGGGCCTCCATCTCCATGTTGTGGATAAAGACCTCATAGATCTGACCGAGCTGCAGCATGTGCTCGAGCACCAGGTTGGGGGTGTTGGAGTGCACATGGATCTTGTAGTCGGGATAGGCGCCCACGAGCAGCTCACAGTCGCCCATGGAGCCTAGGAACTTAAGGCACTCGTCCTCGTCAAACGGGGCATCGGCCTTAAAGAGGAACTCGTTGCAGTAGCGGAACTCCGAGCCCTCCCAGTCATCGTTGGCCTCGATCTCAACGCGACCGAGGGCCGCATCGCGGGCAGAGCCGGCGGAGTCAAACGTGGCGGAGAAATCCTCGACAACGGTGCTGCGGCCGAGCGCAGCGGCAACAAAGTTCTCCAGGAAGATGGCAAAGCCAAAGGCGCCGGAGTCGACCACGCCGTTCTCCTTCAGAACGGGCAACAGGTCGGGTGTGCGGGCGACGGACTGGTACGCCTCAACGACGATGGCATCGAGCGCATCCTCAGCCGAGAACTTCTTCTTCTCGCACTCATCGGCCTTGGTCGAGACATCGCGCAGGACCGTGAGGATTGTGCCCTCGATGGGCTTACGGACAGCCTGGAAGGCGACCTTGACGGCGCGACGGAAGGCGAAGGCAATGTCGGCGGACGTAATGGGCTCGTCGGCAGAGACAAGGCCCTCGGCCACGCCACGCAGAATCTGCGATGTGATGACGCCGGAGTTACCGCGGGCGCCCATGAGGGAGCCGTGGGTGATGGCGCCGGCGATGGCTTCCATGTCGGCGTCGGCAGGAAGAGCGGAAAGCTCCTTGGTCACCGAGGCGAGCGTGAGCGACATGTTGGTGCCGGTATCGCCATCGGGTACGGGGAAGACGTTGAGCTTGTTGATCTCCTCGGCCTTGTCGGAAACGGCAGCCGCAGCGATCGGAAAACAGGTGCGAATGGTCTTTGCAATCATGGGTGTTAGAATCTCCGTTTTCGGATGCTAGTTCAGACGGCTCTTGAGCGCGTCGATGTGAATGCCGATCTTAAGGCTGGCGGGATCGATCTGGGCGATCTCCTGCAGAGTGAAGGCAACGGAGCTCGAAAGATTGTGGCAGACGGACTTCATGTTGACGCCGTTCTCGAGCACGACGTGAAGATCGACCGTAAGGCCGTTCTCGTCGGCGGAGACAAGCACGCCCTTGCGGAGGCGCTGACCGGCAAGCAGGCGCACGCTCTCGGCGCCCTGGAGCTGCTCAGCCATACCGACAACGCCATAGCACGTCATCGCGGCATAACCGGCAATATCGGCAATAACGTCGTTCGAGACGCTCAGGCTGCCGTTAATGGTCTCAGACACAAGAATCTCCTTTTCTTGGTGCTCGCGGCACCATGTCGTGGGAGCAATCATTGCAATATTCTACAACGACCGCGGCATGTTGAGGTGGCGGGCCTCGGGATTACATCCTCGACACGAAATGTTGATACGGCAACGTTCGCCACATGCGACCGCGGCATGAAAAAACCCGCCGCATAAGCGACGGGTCTTAAAACCTGGCTCCCCGGGTAGGACTCGAACCTACAACAGCGCGGTTAACAGCCGCGTGCTCTACCATTGAGCTACCGAGGAATTTAAAAGCCCAGCGAAATGGGCTGAGAAATTCTGGCTCCCCGGGTAGGACTCGAACCTACAACAGCGCGGTTAACAGCCGCGTGCTCTACCATTGAGCTACCGAGGAATAGGTGCGTGCTCTCAAGCAACGAAGTTTATTATACGGACGATTGGACGAAGGGCAAGAACTTTTTTAAGAAATTTTCCGACCTAGTCATTGGGGACGTTCTTAAACGACTAGTCATTCAAGAACGTCCCCAACGACTAGTCGTTTAAGAACGTCCCCAATGACTACATAAAAGCGCCCTCAAGCGGATGTGCTTGAGGGCGCTTCTTGCTTGACTAGCTTTCGATGTAGTCCTTGAGCTTGCTGCTGCGGCTCGGGTGGCGGAGCTTGGCCAGGGTCTTGGACTCGATCTGGCGGATACGCTCGCGCGTGACGCCAAACTCGCGACCGACTTCCTCGAGCGTGCGGGGATGTCCGTCGACAAGGCCAAAGCGCAGCTCGATAACCTTGCGCTCGCGATCGGCAAGCGAATCGAGCACCTGGGTGAGCTGCTCCTGCAACATGGAGAAGCTGGCGGCATCGGGCGGGACGATAGCCTGGGAGTCCTCGATGAAGTCGCCCAGCTGGGAATCCTCTTCCTCGCCGATGGGGGTCTCGAGCGACACGGGCTCCTGCGAAATCTTCTGGATCTCGCGGACACGGTCGGCGCTCATGTCCATCTCGGCACCGATCTCCTCGGGGGTCGGGTCGCGACCCAGATCCTGGAGGAGCTGGCGCTGCACACGGACGAGCTTGTTGATGGTCTCGACCATGTGCACGGGAATACGGATAGTACGGGCCTGGTCGGCAATAGCGCGCGTAATGGCCTGACGGATCCACCACGTGGCGTACGTGGAGAACTTAAAGCCCTTCTGGTAGTCGAACTTCTCGACGGCGCGGATCAGACCGAGGTTGCCCTCCTGGATCAGATCCAGGAACAGCATGCCACGGCCGACATAGCGCTTGGCGATGGAGACGACCAGACGCAGGTTGGCGCTGATGAGCGCCTGCTTGGCCTCAAGACCAACGTTCTCAATACGCGTAAGACGACGCATCTCGGCGCGCGTGAGTTCAATCTCGCCCGCATCGGCAGCCTCGAGCTTCTCGGTAGCCTCGAGGCCGGCCTCGATCTTCATGGCCAGATCGACCTCTTCAGATGCGGTCAGCAGGTCGACCTTACCGATCTCCTTGAGGTACATACGAACCGGGTCGCCGGTCAGCATCACCGTGGAGGCATCGATGCCGCGCACGCGCGAACGCGAACGAGACGTGCGCACGGTACGCTTCTTCTTGCTCTTGGAAGAGCCCATCTCGGCATCGGCCTGGCGGGCCATCTTAAGTTCGTGATCGTCAAGCGAGCCGGAATCGTGCTCGTCATCGTCGAAATCGTCGGTATCGTTATCGTCATCGTCGACGCCCATCGGGGCGTCGTCGTTTCCGCTCGCGGAGATAATCTGGATGCCGCTGTTGCGCAGCGCGGAATACACCGCGTTGAGCTGCTCATCAGAAACATCGATATCCTTCAGGGCGACCTGAATCTCGTCCTCGGTTACCGAAGTCCTGTTTGAGCCGTTGCCCATGAGCTTTGCAACGTAGGATTCCAGCCCAGTACCCGTGCTCTCAGTCTTTTTTGGCACAGATTCTCCCTTCGTAGTCCACAGGACTCAATACTTTAGCACACACATTGACGTCTATACCCAAAATAAAGACAGGATATAGGCGAGAATACGCTGGTTGACCACAACATCTAGGCCTGATCGGCGCCTGAGGTCTCCAAACCGATCAAACGGAACGGGTCGGCCACGCCACCGATCGACTTTTGAAGCTCGCGCTGGCGCTGTGAATCTTGCACCGCCTGCATCGTCAGCACGCGACGGGCCTCATCGTCGAGAGAACGGTCCTGACGCAACTTAGCCTGCGCGGCTCGCATGCGACGCTTGATGGTGTAGAGCTCGAGCGTATCGAGCATAAAGACGATGTTCGTCTCGGTCGGGTGCTTACTCGTCGCCGAGATGCGCCCAGCGCTGACAAGCGAAGCCGCCTCGGGACACACCGCGCGCGCCGCATCCATGCATGCCGCAGGATCGGTTCCCTGCGGCGTTGCCAGCACGGCCCACGCAATAGACTCGTGACGCGGATCGACCCACTCGATAGAACAAATGCGATCGGCATACGTGCGGAACAGATCGGGGTAGCTCGTGAGCATCGTCAGCAGCTCGCGCTCCCCCGCCAGGGATTTCCGCTCCAGATCGGTCAAAACAATCGGCATCGACGGAGCTGCCGCCGCGCTTGAGCTATCGGCAACGGGCGCAGCGCTTTCCATCCCCGCCGGCACATCGATTGGCGGCAGATCCTCGTCGGCCTCCACCGGTGTCGCCCCATAGGCATCAAGCGGAACGTAGTCGTACGGGTCCTCCTCGACCGGTGCGGACACCGGTGGCGTCGCGCCCGCGGCCCAGGCACCGCGACCGGCACTGCGCGCACCAGCCGCACCGCCGTCCGAGCTTCGTCCCTGCGAACCGCCCGAACGCTCAGCTTGCGCGCGTTGACGCTCGTAGCTCTGCTCACGCCGGCGCTCGGCATCCTCTCGCTTGGCGACATCGCGAAACACACGGCCCGAACTCGCGCGCACCGTCTCCAAGTCCAAACCCAGCAGATCGGCAATCTGGATAAAGTACGTGTCGATCATATAACTGTCACGCAGCGGGTAGATGAGCGTCAGCGCGTCCTCGAGCGCTTTGGCACGACCGCCCGGCGTGGTTATGTCGCTCGACTCCTGTAGCGAGCGGTACACAAAGTCCATGAGGGGCTCGGCGGCATCGATGCGCGCCTGCAGTGCCTCGCCACCATGCGCGGTAATGAACTCCATGGGGTCGTTGCCGTCGGGAAGCACCACGCAGCGCAGGTCCATCGAATCCTGCTCGATAAACTGAATCGCGCGTCGGGCAGCCTTTTGACCGGCGGCGTCGCCATCGAACATATATACAATGCGCTTGGCAAAACGGGTAAGCGTCTTTACATGATGCTCCGTGAGTGCTGTGCCCAGCGTGGCGACGACGTTTTTGATCCCTGCCTCCCAGCAGGCGATGCAGTCGGTATAGCCCTCCACCACGATGGCGGTATCCTGCGCGACGATAAACTCCTTGGCCCAGTTAAAGCCATAGAGGTTTCGCTTTTTATGAAACACACTCGTCTCGGCCGTGTTGAGGTACTTGGGCTGACCATCGCCCATGATGCGCCCGCCAAAGGCAATATTGTGACCCTGCTCATCAAAGATGGGAAACATCACGCGGTCGTAAAAACGGTCCGCGAGCTGCCCGCGCCCACGGCTCACGGCCACGTTGGCATCGATCATCTCCTGCGGGGTAAAGCCCGCCTGCGACAGATGCGACACCAGCGCATTGCGACCCGGCGCAAAGCCCAGGCAGTAGCGGCGACAGACATCTCCGCCCATGCCACGACTGGCAAAGTACTCGCGCGGACGGCTGTCCTTACCGCGCATAAGCATGGTGTGGTAGAACTGAGCCGTCTCGGCGCACAGGTCATAGATGCGAGCACGCTTGGTGCCGCGATCGCGTTGCGCACCGGTATCGTGCAGTTCAATGCCCGCACGATCAGCCAAATAGCGGATCGACTCGGGAAAACTCAGGTTCTCGCGCTTCATGATATAGGTAAAGACGTCGCCGCCCTCGCCGCAACCAAAGCAGTGCCACACCTGCGTAGCAGGGATAATGTGAAACGAGGGGGTCTTTTCGCCATGAAACGGGCAGCAGCCCCAAAACTCATGGCCGCGAGGATTGAGCTCAACCGTTTCCTGCACGATGGCAACCAGGTCCGACGCCGCGCGTACCTGATCTTTTTCTTCATCGCTAATCACGGATGCTCACCCCCTGCTCACCCAAGTTATGACGGATATCGTCGATATTACCCTCGACAGTCTCGATCAACTCGTCTAGGGAATCGAACACGCGAGACGGACGCAGCCAGCGCGTAAACGCCAGCGACACGGAGGCTCCATACAGGTCGCCCGCATAGCCGATCAAGTTGGCCTCGAGATGCGCCGAGGCGGCATCGTCGGCATACGTCGGCGGCAGCCCCACGTTGACGGCAGCAGGCCATACGGTATCGTCGACCAACACCAGACCCTCATAGACGCCATCGGCAGGCACTTGGATGCCGTCGGGCACCTGGATGTTTGCAGTGGGAAAGCCCATATCGGAGCCCTCGTGACGGCCAGCCGCCACAACGCCGCGCAGCATATAGGGACGGCCGAGAAGCTCGGCAGCCAACTCCACATGACCCTGACCCAGCTCATGGCGGATGCGCGTGGCGCAGATGGTCTGCCCGTTAACGCAGAGCAAGTCGTGACCGTAAACGTCAACCCCACGCTCAGTGCCCCAGGCGCGCATCTCGGCAACGCCCGAAGCGCCGCCGCGGCCGAGCCTAAAGTCGCTGCCTACACGAATGGAGCGAATATCGACAACGCGCGACAACAGCGCCAGAAACCCGACATGGTCGAGTGCCGCCACGGCGGGCGTAAAGGGAACGGCCACCACCGCATCGACCCCGGTTTGAGCCAGGGCGTGCAGGCGGTCGGCCGTCGTCATCAATTTTTGGGCGGGCGACGGACTCACCACGACGTCCGGATCAGGATCGAAGGTGACCACGACCGCTTTGCTGCCGTGATCATGTGCATCGCGAATAACCGCTTCAATCAGCTCTTGGTGCCCACGATGCACACCATCAAACACGCCAATAGCGATCGACGCGGCACCCAAGAACTCGCACCCATCAAAAGCATCGGCAGAAACGATACGGGCCTCATCCAACTCACCCGCGAAAAAGATACGCGCGAGCTCGTGGGGCGTCAGCATCATCGAACACCGCCGATCGCCTGCGGAAAGACGTGCTCCATCACAAAGCGGCCGCCCTCGATACGAGCAAGCGCCTTCAATCCCCCATCGAGCACGAGCGCGAACGGCGCCTTCGCCGTATCGAAGTCCGCAAGCGCGCGTTCAACGGGAATGCGGCGACCACAAAGCAGATCGTCTGCAAGATTACCCGGCAAATCGACACGCGTGGCACCAAGGGCGGCGATAGGATCCAGAGCGAAGCCAGCACCGGACTCGGCAGAGAGCTCCTCTACCGCGTGGCAGGCGCCAATGGAAACCACGCCGGATGCCGTACGACGCAGCGCGGAAATATGCGCAGCACTATCGCAGGCGCGACCCAGATCGCGAGCGAGCGCGCGAATGTAGGTGCCCTTGCTTACCGAAAACGCCACGGTCCAGACGCACGTATCGCCCTCGCCGCTCACGGCGATCAGGTCGGCGGCATAGACCTCGATGGGGCGCGGAGGCAAGTTTACCGCATTGCCCTCGCGAGCACTCTTATAGGCGCGAACGCCATTGACCGAGATGGCCGAAAACGATGGCGGCACCTGCATCTGCGGGCCAAGCATAGCGGCCAGCTGCTCACGGGCGTAAGCGAGATCGCGCAGCTCGGGGGCAACGGGCACCGTGCGGACGGCCTCGCCCTCCGCGTCATCGGTATTGGTCTCGACACCAAACGAAATGTCGGCAACATAACTTTTGGTATCGAGGGTCAGCATGCCCAGCAGACGGGTCGCCTGGCCCACGCCCACCACCATGACACCCGAGGCCATGGGGTCGAGCGTACCGGCATGGCCGACGCGTCGCTCATGGAGGGCGCGTCGGCACTGCGATACCACGTCGTGGGACGTACAGCCCACCGGCTTATCGACGGCGAGCAGCATATTCAATTGAGAAGGCGTACGACGAGCCATGTACCATCCAAAAAGTTAGAGCTCGACGGTCACCGAAGCGGGATCCTCCCCCACCAGCTCGGCCAGCATGGGAAGTGCCACGGCGAGCGTCTCGCGAATCGTTCCGTTGTTGGAAAAGCCGGCGGCGGCATGATGCCCGCCACCGCCAAAGTTGGCAGCGATCTCGGACACATCGAGGTCGCCCTTGGAGCGCAGGTTACCGCGCACCTTGGTATCGCCCTCGATGCCCTTCAGGAACAGGCAGACCTCAACGCCCATCACCGAACGCACCACATCGACCAGACCGTCGCACTCATCCGAAGTGACGCCGCAGGCCTCGAGGTCGCTCTGGTACGCATAACTATATGCCACGCGACCGTGCGCCACGGTCTTGATACGACCCATAACGATGGATTTAAGATGCAAGAACTCTACGCGCATGCTCTGGTAGACCTCGAGCGCGACGCGCGCCGGATCGGCACCGTGCGCGACCAGGCGCGAGGCGGCATGGAACGCAGCAGCATCGGCGTTTTGATACTGAAAACGACCGGTATCGGTCACCAGGCCGCACAGCAGGCAGGTCGCGACACCGTTGCGAGCTACAATGCCGCAATTGTCCAAAAAGCGGTCGATGATCATGGCGCAGGCCGCGGCGCCGACGCACCTCAGGCTCAGCTCGGCAAATTCCTCGCGCGCCGGATGGTGATCGAAGCACACCACATGCGACGAGCGGCGGAGCACCTCGGCGGAGTTGTTCAGACGCTCGACGACCGGCACGTCCACCGAGATGAACAGATCCGGATTGCCGGTATACGCAGATGCCGGCACCAAACGGTCGGCGCCCTCCATAAAGCGGTAGATGCGCGGAACCGGGTCATCGTCTGCCAGCAGCAGGGCAATGTCCTTGTTGGGGAAAAACTTCATAAGCGATAAGCCCAGACCCAGCACGGAGCCCAGGGCGTCACCATCGGGAGACGTATGTCCCGAAATCGCAATGGAGGACGCACCCTCGATGAGCTCGAGGATGCGTCGCTGGATATCTGCAGACTCGCACGATGCGAGGTCGGCGGAATTACTCATCTAAAGCTGCCTCCTGGGCGGCATCCGCTATTGGATAGCCGTCCTCGTCCTTTTCGATCGCAAGCGTGGCGGGAACGTTTTCCAGCGCACGCGTGATGCGCTCGGCCTCATCGGTTGAGCGATCGATGCGAAAATCGAGCTCGGGCGTGACGCGCCAATCGAGCGAGCGGGCCAACAGGCTACGGATGCGGCCCTTGGCGCTGGCGAGCGCCTCCATGACCTCGTCGTAGCGGCTCGCGTCGCATGACACGTACACGCGCGCGAACGAACGGTCCACCGCGACCTCGACCGCGGTCAAGGTGACCAGGTCGAGACGCGGATCGGAAACCTCAAAGAGCAGGATATAACCGAGCTTCTCGCGAAGCTGCTCGCCCAGACGGCGGGTTGCCTGCGTTTGCTTCATAGCGCTACCCCCTACTCGGTACGGGCAACCTGGTCGATGCGGTAGCCCTCAATGGTGTCGCCAGGCTTGATGTCCTGGAAGTTCTCCAGGCCAATACCGCCCTCGGAGCCGCTCTTGAGGCTCTTGGCCTCGTCCTTGTAGTGACGCATCGAGGCGATTTTACCGTTGAAGACCACGATGCCGTCGCGCACCAGGCGTACGGAATCGGTCGCGGCGATCTCGCCCTCTTCGACGCGGACACCGGCGGCGATGCCGACTTTGGGCACCTTGAAGGTGTCCAGGACCGTCGCGGAACCCGTGGAGACCTCGACCTCGGTGGGCTTGAGCATGCCGATACGGGCAGCGTCGAGGTCCTCGAGGCACTTGTAGATGACGTCGTAGCAACGGATCTCGACGCCCTCGCGCTCGGCGGCGGAACGGGCCTTGCCGTCGGGACGAACGCCAAAGCCGATGATGATGGCGTTGGAGGCGTCGGCCAGGACCACGTCGGTCTCGTTGATGGCGCCGACCGCGGAGTGAATCGTGTTGATGCGCACCTCGGACTGGTCCATCTTGTCGAGCGAATCCTGAAGAGCCTCGATGGAGCCCTGGACGTCGGCCTTGATGATCAGGTTGAGCTCCTTGACCTCGGCGTCGGCGATGGTCTCGAAGAGGTTCTCGAGCGTCACGTGCTTCACGCGGCTCTGCTCCTCGATACGGGCCTTGAGCGAACGCTCGTCGGCAAGGGCGCGAGCCTCGCGCTCGTCCTCGAACACACGGAACTCATCGCCGGCGTTGGGGACGGACTGCAGGCCCAGAATCTCGACGGCGTCGGAGGGACCGGCCTCGGTGACGGCGTTGCCCTTGGGGTCGAGCATGGCGCGGACGCGGCCATAGGTGAGGCCGGCGACCAGCGTGTCGCCCACGTGCAGGGTACCGCGAGTCACGAGCACGGTAGCGACCGAGCCGCGGCCCTTGTCGAGCTTAGCCTCGAGGACGTTGCCCGAAGCGAAGGTATCGGGGTTGGCCTTGAGCTCGAGCACGTCGGCCTGGAGCAGCACGGTCTCGAGCAGGTCGTCGATACCGATCTTCTGCTTGGCCGAGATGTTGACGAACATGTTCTGTCCGCCCCACTCCTCGGGGATGATGCCGTACTCGGTGAGCTCCTGACGCACGCGGTCGGGGTTGGCGCCCGGCTTATCGATCTTGTTGACGGCGACGACGATGGGAACGCCGGCGGCCTTGGCGTGGTTGATCGACTCGATGGTCTGCGGCATGACGCCGTCGTCGGCAGCCACGATCAGGATGACGATATCGGTCACCTTGGCGCCGCGGGCACGCATGGCCGTAAAGGTCGCGTGACCGGGGGTATCGATGAAGGTGATCTTGCGGTCGTTGATCATGACCTGCGAAGCGCCGATGGCCTGGGTAATGCCGCCCGCCTCGCCGGCAGCGACGCCGGTGTGACGGATGGCGTCGAGGAGGCTCGTCTTGCCGTGGTCGACGTGGCCCATGACGGTGACGACCGGGGCGCGCGGCTTAAGGTCGGCGGGATCGTCATAGAACGAGAAGGTGTTCTCCTCCTCGGGGGTGATGATCTTGATCTGGCGACCCAGGTCGTCGGCAACGAGCTCGACGAGGTCGTCGGACATGGACTGCGTCATGGTAAGCGGCGTGCCCAGCAGGAACAGGCGCTTGATGATGTCGTTGGCCGGAACGTCGAGCGCCTCGGCGAGCTCCTGGACGGTAACGCCCTGGGAAACCTTGATGGCGTCGAGCTCCTCGGGGTTCACGCCCTGGGCCAGCGCCTCCTCAATCTTGCGCTCTTCCTGAGCCTTTGCGGCCTCGCGCTCGCGCTTCTCCTTGCGCTTTTTGCGGCGACCAGTGGACTCGCGAGAGGCCTCCTCGACGGCGGCTCGAGCCTCCTCGAGCACCTTCTCGCGGCTGTACTCCTCGGCCTCGCGAGCCATGCGGCTGTAGTGGTCCTCTTCGTTGTTGTGACCGCCCTTGCGCTTCTTGCCCTTGCCCTGCTTGTCGGGGTTGGGGAAGTCCATGCCGGCAGCGACGTTGTTGCTGGCATTGGTGCGATGGCTGTGAGGACGGCTTTCGGAGGCGTTGCGCTCGGAGTTGTTGTCGGAGGCGTTGCGGTCGCCTCGACGGCCACCGCGACGGTCGTTGTTACCGCCACGACGGTTGCCGCGCTCGGCAGCGCGCTCGGCCTTGGCCTTCTCCTCGGCGTCCTTCTTCTCCTTGAGCACGGTCTCCTGTGCGGCGATCTGGTCGAGCAGCGAACGGAAGCGCGAACCGGAGTCGGATGCGGGAACGGCGCGGCGCTGGGCCTCGCGGGCAGCCTCCTCCTTCTCGCGGGCAAGGCGCTCCTGCTCGGCCTTCTTCTTGGCCTCGGCCTCGGCGCGGGCGGCCTCCTCGGCAGCCTGGGCGGCGGCGAACTGGCGGCGCTCCTCCTCGCGTGCCTTCTCGGCGGCGATGCGCTCGCGTTCGGCCTCGGCAGCGCGTGCTGCCTCCTCGGCGGCAGCGGCCTGCTCCTCGGCCTGCTTGGCGGCTTCGACTTCCTGGGCGCGGGCCTCGATCACCGAGGCGAGCTGCTTGCGGACCATGGCGACGTAAGCGTCCTCCAAAGCGGAGGAAGCAGACTTAGCGGGAATCTTCATTTCGGCGAGATGACCCATCAGTTCCTTGGAGGTCATGCCGAACTCTTTGGCCAGGGTGGACACACGGACTTTTGCCATATGACTTCACCTACCCTTTCTGGCACCTTGGGTGCCTAGAGACTGAACGAGCGTGGGGTATGCGCCGGGACCTGCCCGGCGCGACCGCGCGCTAGATCAGGTCCTCCGCATCATCGAAGGCGTCGGTGTCGTGGACACCGCAGAAACGGGAGCCAGGACGGGCCTGGTTGCGGCACTGGATGCCGTCCTCGGACACGAACTCGCAGCGACGGACGTCCTCGTCCTCCTCGTCACCGATCAGGTCGGCGGCAGGCTCCTCGTGAACGGGAACGTTCTTGAGGATGTCGGCGGCAAGGGTCTCGGACTTAATGTCGATGTGCCAGCCGGTCAGGCGCGCGGCGAGGCGGGCATTCTGGCCCTCCTTGCCGATGGCGAGGGACAGCTGGTCGTCGGGCACGATGACGCCGGCGTAGGCCTTCTCCTCGTCGATGAGGACGCGGGTGACCTTGGCGGGCGACAGGGCGTTTGCGACGTAGACGGCCGGATCGGCATCCCACAGGATGACGTCGACGCGCTCGCCACGGAGCTCGCCCACGACGGCGCGAACACGGCTGCCCTTGGGACCGACGCAGGCGCCAACCGGATCCAGGCGATCGTCGAGCGAGTGAACGGCGACCTTGGAGCGCTGGCCGGGCTCGCGGGCGATCGACTTGATCTGGACGGTGCCCTCATAGATCTCGGGCACCTCCTGCTCAAACAGACGACGCATGAGCTCGGGGTGGGTACGGGAGATGACAATCGGCGGACGGCTGTGCTCGCCACGAACCGGCTGCAGGTTGGAGTTGGGGTCGCGAACGTCGATGATCACGGCCTTGATGTGCTGGTTGTGCAGGTAGCGCTCGCCCATCGGACGCTCGTTGCGCTCGTTCTCGTAACGGCGCTGGTCGAAGTGCGGCAGCTCGGCCTCGACACCCTCGCGAATCTTGACGATCGTGAAGTCGGGTGTGGACTGCAGTACGGTACCGCTGATGAGGTCACCGATGCGGCCGGAGAACTCCTCGTAGATCTGCTCGCGGGCGGAGTTGCGCACGATGGCGTTGATCTCGGCCTTGGCGTGCTGGGCGGCGATGCGGCTCGTGTTCTTGGGAGTGACGTCGATCTCCTCGAACTCGGTGAAGTTGCCCTCCTCGTCCATGGAATCGTCGATCGGCTCCAGACGGTAGACGTAGATCTTGCCGGTGGTGCGGTCGATGGTCACCTTGGCGCCCCACTCAAGATGCAGGATCTCGGCATAGCTCTTGGCGAGCGACTGCTCCAGGCGGTCGATCAGGTAGAGCTGGTCGATGTGCTTCTCCTGGCAAAGCTCCATCAGGGCGGACATCATGTCGGATGCTGCCATCTTACTTTCCTTCCTTCGCGGGCTTGAAGTCATAGGTGGGCTTCAACTTGCACTTTTTAACATCAGAGAAATCGAGGGTAACGGACTCGCCGTCCTCGAGCTCGAGGGTCACGTTCGTCTCGGTGGCGGCGGCAATCTTGCCGGCGTACTTGCGACGGCCCTCGGTGGCGGTGGAGGTGAGCTCGCAGTTCTCGCCCACAAAGCGGGCAAAGTCACGCGGGCGGCGCAGCGGGCGCGCCATACCCGGGCTCGAAACCTCGAGCGTATAGCTCGAAGAGATGGGGTCGAGCTCCTCAATCACATCGCCGACCCATTTGGTGTTGGCCGTGACGTCATTGAGCGACAGGCTCTGACCCTCGGCACCCTCGATACGCACACGCACACAGGGGGCCTTGGTGGCACCCACGAGCTCAACGTCGACGATGTCGACATCGTGCTGGGGAGCAACGGCCTCGAGCGCGTCGATGATCGCCTGCTCGGTCTTGGTCTTGACCATTGCGGCACCTCCATCCATACAAAAAAGAAGCGGGGCCGAAACCCCACTTCTTTCAATTACAACTTCATTTGCAAGCAAACTATACCAATACCTGCACAAACGTGCAACCACAACACAAACCCGCAGGTCAGCGTGAGCACAGGTTCTCCACAAGAAATGGATAATTGGGTGTGTCGCAAGTATCCATAACCAAAAAGAGGGGCGACTCCTGCGGAATCGTCCCTCGCCTTTTCATGTCAGCTATGCGCGCAGCGCTTACTTGACCACCAGGTTAACCAGCTTGCCAGGCACGCAGATGGCCTTGACGACCGTCTTGCCCTCGAGCCACTTGGCAACGGCCTCCTCGGCGGCAGCCTGCATCTCCTCGTTGGAGGCATCGCGGGCGACGTCGATGCGGCCACGGACCTTGCCGAGCACCTGTACGACGATCTGCACCGTGTCCTCGATGGACTCGGCCAGGTCAAACTCGGGCCAGGCAGCAGTGTAGGCATTGCCCTCGCAGCCGAGTGCCTCGTGCCACAGCTCGTCGGCCCAGAACGGGCAGATGGGGGCAAGGACGCTCACGATATCCTTAGCCACGCCGTAGCACAGCGCCTTGTCGCGGGCGGTACCCTCGGTAGCGTTGAGGTAGGCGCTCGCCGCGTTGACGAGCTCCATGACGGCCGAGATCGCGGTGTTGAACTGGCCGCGGTCGAAGTCCTCGGTGCACTTGGCGATGGTGCGGTGACGCTCGCGATAGAGCTTCATCGCGGTCTCATCGAGCGCGGACTTGTCAAAGGCAACGTTGACGTCGCCAGACTGGACGAGCTGCCACACGATACGCCAGGCGCGCTTAATGAAGCGGTTGGCGCCCTCGACGGCCTTGGGATCCCAGTCGAAGTCCTTCTCGGGCGGGGCGATAAACAGGATCGCCAGACGCATGGTGTCGGCGCCGTAGGGCTCGATGACCGAGCTCGGGGGCACGACGTTGCCCTTGGACTTGGACATGGTGTCGCCGTTCTCGTCCTTGACCATACCCTGGCACAGCAGGTTGGTGAAGGGCTCGTCAACGCTCAGCAGGCCCAGGTCGCGCAGTGCCTTGGTAAAGAAGCGACTGTAGAGCAGGTGCAAAATGGCGTGCTCGATGCCGCCGATGTAGTTATCGACGGGCATCCAACGGTCGGCCGCCTCGCGGGAGAAGGGCAGCTCGGTGTTGTGCGGATCGGTATAGCGCAGGTAATACCAGCTGGAGCAGGTAAAGGTGTCCATGGTATCGGTCTCACGCTTGGCCGGGCGACCGCAGACCGGGCAGGTGGTCTCGTAGAACTCCTTGCACTCGGCGAGGGTCTCGCCGGCGCCCAGGTCCAGATTCTCGGGCAGCGTCACCGGCAGCTGGTCCTCGGGCACGGGCACGATGCCGCAGTGCTCGCAGTGGATGGCCGGGATGGGGTTGCCCCAGTAGCGCTGACGGCTGATGAGCCAGTCGCGCAGACGGAACTCGACCTTGCGACGACCGCAGCCCATGGCCTCGAGGTCGGCCACGATGGCAGCCTCGCCCTCGGAGTGCTTGCCGCCGCGCATGCCGGTGTATTTGCCGGACTGGACAAGCGTGCCCTCGGCAGCGTGGGCGCAATCCCAGTCGACGGTCTCGGCATGGAAGGTATCGATGGTCTCACCGCTGGCCTCGACGGCAGCGCGGTCGTCATCGTCCAGGATGATCGGCACGATCGGCAGGTCGTACTTGCGGGCAAACTCAAAGTCGCGCTGGTCACCGCAGGGAACAGCCATGACGGCGCCGGTGCCGTAGTCGGCAACGACATAATCGGCAACCCACACGGGGACCTTCTCGCCGTTGACGGGGTTTACCACGTAGCGGCCGGTAAAGGCACCGTGCTTCTCGAGGGTGCCCTGGGCACGCTCGACGGCAGAGATATGCTTGGAGTCCTCGACGATCTTGGTCACGGCCTCCTCGTACTCCGTGCCCTCGACGAGCTCGTGCAGACGGGCGTACTCGGGAGCCAGGACAAAGAAGGAGACACCGAAGAGCGTGTCGGCTCGCGTGGTGAAAACAGTGATCTTACCCTCGTCGCCCTCGATGGGCTCGCCATCCTGGTCGCACAGGGTAAAGTCGACCTCGGCGCCCTCGGAGCGGCCGATCCAGTTGGCCTGCATCTGCTTGACGCGCTCGGGCCAGCCGGGGAGCTTCTCCAGGTCGTCGAGCAGCTCCTGGGAGTACTCGGTAATCTTGAAGTACCACTGCTCCAGGTCGCGCTTCTCGGGCTCGGTGCCGCAGCGCCAGCACTTACCCTCGGTGACCTGTTCGTTGGCCAGAACGGTCTTGCAGGTGGGGCACCAGTTGACCGGGTTCTTCTTGCGGTAGACCAGGCCCTTTTCCCACATCTTCTCAAAGATCCACTGGCCCCAGCGGTAATAATCGGGGCTGCAGGTCTTGACCATGCGATCCAGATCGTAGGAGAAGCCCATGCGCTTCATCGTGGAAAGCGCCTGGTCCATGTTCTTATACGTCCAGGCGGCAGCCTGCGTGTTGTGCTTGATGGCGGCGTTCTCGGCGGGCAGGCCAAAGGCATCGAAGCCGATGGGGTGCAGCACGTCAAAGCCGCGCATGCGGGCCTGACGGGCCATGGCATCGCCGATGGTGTAGTTGCGCGCGTGGCCCATGTGCAGGTCGCCCGACGGATACGGGAACATCTCGAGCACGTACTTCTTGGGCTTACTGTCGTCGGTGTCGACGGCAAAGAGGTTAGAGTCCTCCCAGGCCTTCATCCACTTGGACTCAATGGCCTGCGCGTCGTAAGCAGGGATCTCGTCCTTATGATCTGTGCAATCGCACATATCAGCTCCTTTAATCTTAGCTGGGGTCGGTCGGCTTGGCTTTATTCGCTACTGCGGACAGTCCTGCGCAAGACGAAGAGCACATTAAGTGCTCTTCTTTGCGTGCGGAACTTGTAGCGAACAAAGCCAAGCCGACCGACCCTAAGGTTAACTTGACTGATAATAGCAAATACGACAAGCGAGATGCCTGCGACTTGCAGGCATCTCGCTTTATCTAAATAACGTGGTTGTGAATCAACCGCTATTTGTTATCCGCCCAAGCATGGTCGGGTTTTCCAAGTGCCGCAGATTGCCGTGAAAGAGGAGCGTCGCGTACTTAGGTACGCGAGCGACGGTTTGAACGGCAAGGTGTGGTGCTTGGGAAAGCCGCTTAGCGGTAGCTGACGCTCTGCTGCGAATCCTTGACCACAACATCGTGGGCGCCGCCTTCGACGATGGAGGTGGAGCTGACCAGGGTCAGGCGTGCCTTTTCCTGGAGCTCGGGAATCGAGAGGGCACCGCAGTTGCACATCGTGGACTTGACCTTGTAAAGCGTGCCGCCCACGCCGTCCTTGAGGGAACCGGCGTACGGGACGTAGGAGTCGACGCCCTCGACGAAGCTGAGCTTCGCGGCGCCGCCCAGGTCGTAGCGCTGCCAGTTGCGGGCACGCGCAGAACCCTCGCCCCAGTACTCCTTCATGTACTGACCGTTGACGTTGACGCGCTCGGTCGGGCTCTCATCGAAGCGGGCGAAGTAGCGGCCCAGCATCATAAAGTCGGCGCCCATGGCAAGGGCGAGCGTCATGTGGTAATCGTAGACGATGCCGCCGTCGGAGCACACGGGCACGTAGACGCCGGTCTCCTCGTAGTACTCGTCGCGAGCACGGCAGACGTCGATCAGCGCAGTAGCCTGGCCACGGCCGATGCCCTTGGTCTCGCGGGTGATGCAGATGGAGCCGCCGCCGATACCGACCTTGATGAAGTCGGCACCGCAGTCGGCCAAAAAGCGGAAGCCCTCGGCGTCGACGACGTTACCGGCACCGACCTTGACGTCCTCGCCGTAGTTGGCGCGGATCCACTCGATGGTGCGCTTCTGCCACTCGCTGAAGCCCTCGGAAGAGTCGATGCACAGGACATCGGCGCCGGCCTCGATGAGCAGCGGCACGCGCTCGGCATAGTCGCGGGTGTTGATACCAGCGCCGACCATGTAGCGCTTGTCGCCGTCGAGCAGCTCGTTGGGGTTGGTCTTGTGGCTGTCGTAGTCCTTACGGAAAACGATGCCCATGAGGTGATCGTTGTCGTCGACGATGGGCAGGGCGTTGAGCTTGTTGTCCCAGATGACGTCGTTGGCAACCTTGAGGCTGATGTTCTTGTCGCCCACGATGAGCTGCTCACGCGGGGTCATGAACTCGGAGACCTTCGTCTGGTGGTCATCGCGGCTGGGGCGATAGTCACGGCTGGTGACGATACCCAGGAGCTTACCCTTGGGAGTGCCGTCGTCGGTGACCGGCATGGTGGAGTGACCGGTCTTCTCCTTGAGCTCGATGACCTGCTCCATGGTCATGTCGGGGGTCAGCGTGGAATCGGACTGAACGAAGCCGGCCTTGTGATCCTTGACGGCCTTGACCATAGCGGCCTCGGACTCGGCGCTCTGGGAACCGTAGATGAAGGACAGGCCACCCTCGGTAGCGAGCGCGACACCCATGTCGACGCCCGAGACGGACTGCATGATGGCGGAAACCATGGGGATGTTCAGGGTGATTGCCGGCTTCTCACCGCGCTTGAAGCGGGTCAGCGGCGTCTTAAGAGAGACGTTGTTGGGGATGCACTGCGAGGACGAGTAGCCAGGGACCAGCAGATACTCCGAAAACGTGTGGGACTCACCGGGAAAGAACGTAGCCATGTTTCTCCTTTTTCCATGCGACCGGTCGGCTGCAGGCCTCGTAGGACCCAGCCCAACCTTGGGCGCCCAATACTGGGGAAGTATCTTAACGCACTTTGGCTGCTACAATGCATGATTTAAGAAGAGCACACGAGGGCTTGACGCAGGCTTTGCGTTTGCCCAGCAAACACTTTAGCGGGGAGACGTAGAGCGTATGAAGTACAAGACGACGGCAAAGCTGGTCATTCAAGCGTGCGACAAGGATCTGCCGGGCGTGTTTGGTCACGGCTGCGTCTTGCTGCTGCAGGGTATTGCCCGCGAGCACTCGCTCAACCGCGCCGCCAAGAGCATGGGCATGGCGTATTCCAAGGCCTGGCGCATCGTGAATGAGGCTGAAGGACAGCTGGGCTGCAAGCTCATCGAGCGCGACGGAGCCCGCGGATCCACGCTCACCCCCGCCGGCGAGCGAGCCATCGAAGTCTACGAGACGTTGCAGGGCGAGATCAACGACGTCATCGCCTCCAAAGCCGACGCCCTCATAGCCACCATCAACCAGAGTAGCTAATTTGGGACGGGGCTTTTTTAGCTACCCATCCAGAGCATTCATGACTCATAGCCAAAAATTGACATTGGGTAGCTAAAAAAGCCCCGTCCCAAATTAGCTACTTGCGGAGGGCGGCATCTAGGGTTGCGGCTACTGTCAGGGGGTCGTCGGTACCAGCGAAGAGGCGGATGGTACTCCCCTGCTTGCCACGTGGGGCCGAAAGGCGCGTCGTTGCGCCGCCGGCGGGCGATGTGCGAAACTCCCCCGGCAAAGTAACGAACAGATCATCCGCACTACGTTCGATAAGATCAAACTCAACTGCCGGGCCAAAACCGTGCTCGAGGATTCCCGTTGCAACCGCGTGGTCAGGATGCGAAGTCAGCCCAGGATAGCGCACGTTGCTCACCATCTCGTTCGCGGCCAAATATTCAGCCAGCGCACGGGCGCGATCGAAGTGTGCCTGCATGCGGGTGTCGAGCGTGTCGAGCCCGCGCTCTAGAACCTCGGCCTCATCGGAGGACAAGTCAAGCTCGGCCAATCCGCACCCCTCGAGCAGCGCATGCGCGCACTCGGCAGCGGCATCCACACGATGGCGCTTGAGCTGCGAGCGCGCCACGGAGGCGGCTACGAGCTTGCGTGGAGCCTCACCGGCGCACACACGGTCGAGCGCCTCGAGAGACAGTACGGCACCCAAGCGCAAAGGATCGCAGCCAAAGATGGAAGCCACCGTGTTGTCAACGACGAGCAGCGCACGTGCCTCGCGAGCCGCGCGTCCCAGAGCACGAAGACCGGGCACACGCAGACCAAACCCGCCGATGGAGTTGACAAACCACCACAGGTGCGGCCCCTCGGCATCAAACGAGCCGGCAAAGCCCTCGGACGCGGCGGCAAACGCTGCGGCCGACGGCTCATCCACCATAGCCACATCGCAGGCATCAAAGCCGCTCGCAAACGCTTCGGTAAAGTCATCCGCAAAGGCCACCAGGCGGTCACCGGGACGCACGATTCCCAGCAGCGACAGCGCTGCCGGCACATGCCGGGCAGCGACAAGACGCGCCTCACGCGCGCCGGCCCTCAAAGCCCAGGCCTCTTCTAGCTGTTGCACGTCCACGTGGCACCGTCCCTTCAAAACAAAAGCCCACGATGCGGATGTTTCCCGCATCGTGGGCAACGGCTGAAGTATAGCGCCGATATGCGACGAATCGCCTAGATGTTGAGCGCGTGGTAGGCCACGTTCGCACCCGGAGCGTCAACGGTCACGCCATAGGCCTTGGGATAGATGCGTGTCGAAAACACGAGCGCGCCATCATTCACAAACACCTCGACCGAAGAAGCATCACCGACAATGCGCACGTTACGAACCTCGTCGACGGGCTCCCAGCGCACGGTACGACCGCAACCGGCGGAAGCGCGACCCTCATCGGCAAATCGCATCTCAAAGCGCGCGGGCAGCTCGCCCTCGGCGGGCACAAACGCAAGCTTCAGCTCGCCATCAACGGTCGCGGCAAACGCGCCGTCGACACCGTCAACAACAACGTCAAAGCAGGTATCGTCGGCAACCTCAAACGAGCCCGCCCCCACACGCACCGAGGCATAATGGCGCTCGATCTCGCGCGCCGGCTGCTGCAGCACCACGCCGCCAGCACCGGCTGTAAGCTCACGCGGCACCGTCATGCAGTGCTGCCAGCCGCACGCCACGGTGGGTGCGTTGCCATAGGTCGGCTCATCGGGCATGCCCATCCAGCCGATCAGAATGTGGCGACCATCTCCGGACGTAAACTCCTGCGGCGCATAGAAGTCAAAACCGGCGTCCCACAGGCGGAACTCGCCCAGATCATAAGCGTCCTTGCCACCCGTAATGTCACCCGTAACGGGCATGTAGCCAGCAGCGTATACGTTGCCGCGGTCCCAACGACCGCCCTCGAGCCCCTGGGGAGAGAAGGACAGCCACTTCGCCGGTACACCGCCATCCGTCTCAAGCTCCAGATACCCCGGGCACTCCCACATAAAGCCAAAGCGCTCGGGCGTAGACACACGGCTCTCGAGCTCCCAGTTCAGCATGTCCACCGAACCATACACTAGAATCTCGCCCGCATCGCGACCGGCACCCTCGCCATGCATCGCACAAAAACGGCTCTCGACGTGCGGCCCGTCAACGCGACGACGCGCGCCCAGCACCATGTGATAGCGACCGGCCTCATCGCGCCACACTTTGGGATCGCGCACATGGCACGTCAGATCCTCGGGATACTCCTCCGACGCCAGCACCACGCACTTTTGGCTAAACGTCTGTCCATCGGCGCTCTCGACATACACGGTATCGGCGCGACGGCCGGTGTTGACATAGTCATAAACGCCGTCCGCATCGGGGAGCTTAACGTTACCGGTATAGAGCACGCGAATGCGACCGTCCTCGACCAATGCCGAGCCCGAGTACACACCATGGCAGTCGAACGGCTCATCGGGAAGCAGCGGCGCGCCAACATACTCCCAGTTCATAAGGTCGCGGCTCGTGGCATGTCCCCACATCTTGACGCCGCCGTTCACGTCAAACGGAGCATACTGGAAGTATGCGTGAAACACGCAATCGGCCTGGCAAAGCCCGTTGGGGTCGTTGAGCCAGCCCGTGGGCGGCATAATATGAAAATGCTGAGCATAGGGCCCGTGGCCACGCTCGGCGGCCGCTGCATCCATATTGGCAACGAGCTTGGCAAGATCGCGCTGAAGTGCGTTAGACATGTCGGTATCCAATCGAATTAAATCTACGAACGCTCAAATCAAGGGTTCCAGATAAACAAAACGCCCACAGGATGGAGCCTGCGGGCTTTTTGTTTACGCAAATCCTACGCCTGCTCGGAAGCCTTGGGCTCGTCCTTGTACAGGACAAACGAGACGGCAAAGGAAACCAACGCGGCGACCGCAAACATGATCGCGTACTGCACGGGCTGGGCCAGGCACAGCAGGATACCGAAGATACCGGTAACGCCCGTGCCGGAGGCAGCCAGCGAAGTGAGCGCGCAGACCAGGGCACCGCAACCGCCGCCGATGCAGCCGGCGATGAAGGGCTTAAAGAAGCGCAGGTTCACACCGAAGATGGCAGGCTCGGTAATACCCATGAAGGCGGACAGGGCCGAAGGAAGCGCCAGGCCCTTGATCTTGGCATCGCGGGTCTTAAAGGCAACGGCGAGCGCGGCACCACCCTGGGCGATATTGGCAGCGCTAGCGATGGGCAGCCAGTAGGTCACGCCGTACTGGGCGAGCTGGCCCAGGTCGATGGCGGTGTACATCTGGTGGATACCGGTAACGACCGTGGGGGCATAGAACAGGCCGACGATAAAGGAACCGATGCCGAAGGGCAGGGCCAGCAGGGCCTGGATCAGGCCGAGGATGGCATTCTCAGCCCAGACAAAGATGGGGCCGACGGCAACGAGGGTCACGAGCACGGTCACGAACACCGAGACGAGCGGGGTCACAAAGAGGTCGAACATCTCGGGAACGATCTTGTGGAGGCGCTTCTCCAAGAAGGCGAGGATGGCGCAGGCGATGACGATGGGGATAACGTGGCCCTGATAGCCGACCCACTCAAAGCTGTACACACCGGGAATGACGGTGACCATGGTCTGCACGCCCTCGGAGGCAACCGTGTAGGCGCTCTGCAGCGAAGAGTTGATGAACGCACCACCGACAACGGCGCCCAGATACGGGTTGGCGCCAAAGGCCTTAGCGGCGGAGTAGCCAATCAGGATCTGCAGGATGCCAAAGGACGTTCCCGAGACCAGGTCGGCAATCTTATAAATAAAGTTATTGGTGTCGAGCGCGATAAAGCCGTTGGAGGCCATAAAGTTGAGGGCGCTCATAATGCCCAGCAGCAGGCCCGAAGCCACGATGGCGGGGATGATGGGGACAAAGACATCGCCGAGCACCTTAATGGCGCGCATAAAGATGTTCTGCTGCTGCGCCGCGGCCTCCTTGACCTCGGCCTTGGTGGCAGCCTCGACGCCGCTGAGCGCAATGAACTCGTCGTAGACCTTATTGACGGTGCCAGTGCCAAAAATAATCTGGAGCTGGCCCTGGGCCTCAAAGACGCCCTTGGCGCCGTCGATATTCTCGAGGGCCTCCTTGTCAACCTTGGCGTTATCGGCAATCACCAGGCGCAGACGCGTGGCGCAGTGTGCGGCCGAAACAACGTTGCCGGCGCCACCGATGTTGTCGAGCACCTCTTGGGCTGATTTGCGGTAGTCCATGACTTCCCTTTCCTCCAGCGGGCGCAGGTGCACCCGGCCATCTTTGACACTTACACTGTAATCGTTTTCAGTTTCATATAACTGTAATCGTTTTCATAGTAGGGTGAACGGTAGGAAAAAGCCGGCGAATGGTAGTTTTACGGCAAATACAGGGGCCTCAGAGACAAGCAGACGTGCCCAGAGCCTAGACATTCATAAGCTGATGGCCGAGCTTGAGCGTCTTGAGACCGCGCTCCCCCTCCACGCCATCGAGCGTGTCGAGCAGCATGCTGGTGGCCTCGACGCCACTGGTCAGATACCCATAATGCACGGTGGGAATGCCGCCCGTCAGCGCGCGCAAAAACGCGTTGTCGCCAAAACCGCTCACGCGGTGTATGCCCTCGCCCATGCCGCGAACCTCATCGATGGCACGCAGCGCGCCCGCCGCCATGGTGTCGGTCGCGCAGGCGATAAACGAAACATCGGGAGCGACAGAGAGCAGTTCACGCGCAGCGCTATAGCCGGAATCGAGGGTAAAGGACCCGCGGCGAATCAAGGCGGCATCGAGCGGGTTACCCGCGGCGCGCAGGCCGGCCTCAAAACCGCGACGGCGGTCATAACCAGCAGCGCGGTCCTCTTCGGTAACTCCAATATAGGCAATCTTGCCGTCCACGCGACCCGCAAGCGCATGGCCCAGCTCAAAGGCGGCCTCGTAATCGTCGTGATAGACACACGCCGCGCCCTCGACATGTTGGCCGATCAGCACAATGGGCACGCGGCAAGACGCAATGGCCGCACGGTGTTCGTCGGTGACCATGGTTGCCACCAGCACAATGCCATCAACCGGATGATTTTGGAATAGATCAAGGTATTCGAGCTCGCGATCGGCCGCGTTGTCGGTATTGGCAAGCAGCATCTGGTAGCCACGGCGACCGAGCACCTGGCCAATGCCGGCGGTAATGCGGCTCACGGATTCCGAGTTAATCTTAGGCACGATGACGCCGATGAGCTTTGTGGAGCCGGTGCGCAGCGCGCGAGCCTGGCTGGACCGCACGTATCCGGTCAGCTCAATCGCCTGCTTAATGCGCTCGGCCTTGTCTGCCGAGATATATCCACCGTTGAGATAGCGCGAGACGGCGGCGCTCGAAACGCCGGCCAGCTCGGCCACATCTTTCATCTTTACCACGAGCACCCCTGTCATTGAAATCGCTTACACAATGATACCTGTTCGTTCCGGCGTTCTGACGAACGCCGGACTACTCGACGCTACGCGGGCATCTGCCGGGCGATCTGCCGCTCAAACCGTCGCTCGCGTACATGAAGTACGCGTCGCTCCTCTTTCGCGGCACCTCGCCACGGCAGATGCCCGCTCGCTGACGTATGCTCGACCAGGAGCGCCCCTCTTTGTGCAATTTGCTCGCTAGGGTTCTAGCCGTGGTATTCGCCGTTGTACTGGATGAGCGTCAGGTCCTCCACGCCGTCGAGCGCGCGGATGGCGTCGGCATAGGGCATATCTACACCGTCCGAGAAGACCTCGGCGGCCATTTCGACCTTGTCGCCGCGCATGGTCTTGGACTTGACGGTGAACTTGGTGCGGCCAAATGCACGCACTATATCGTCGCCGGTGGTCTGGCCCGTGTAGTGGATGACCATCATGTACACGCGTGCCTTGTCCTGGTGGCTCGCAAAGCCGGCAATCATCACCACAATCACCACTGCCGTAAGCCCCACGAGCGCGTACATGCCGGCGCCTGCCGTAATGCCTGTGGTAATGGCCCAAAAAAGATACAGCAGGTCGAGCGGGTCCTTAACCGCCGTACGATAGCGGACGATTGACAGAGCACCGACCATACCGAGCGAGATGACCACGTTGGTCGAGATCGCGAGCGTGACCATGCAGGTGAGCACGCACATGCCCACAAGCGTCACGGCAAAGCTGCGCGAATACACCACGCCGGTAAAAAAGCGCTTGTACACGTAATAGATCAGGATGCCCATGGCGAGCGCCACGAGCAGCGAAAGGCCAATCTTGGCAGGGTCGACCTGGCCAAACGCCTCCAAAACGGAGTTCTTAAAAAAGTCCCTGGTGCTCATGGTCTAAATATCCCCTCGGTTCCCAAAATCCGATTCCCAGTAGTTAAATCCGCGAAGGTAGGCGGTCTTGTCGTAGCACAGGCAGTACTTGGAGACCGCCGTAAGCTCGGCTGCGCCCGGCGGCACCATATCGCGCACCAGCTGCGGGCAAAACTCCGTAAACTTGACCTCCATCACTAGCTTGCCGGGCTCCAGGACCGGCAGCGCGGGCAGCGTCGCGTCAAAGATATCGAAGCTTCCCACCGCGGCACGCACGTTCATGTCAAACGTAATGCGCACAGTGCCCTCATCCATCACCCACGGCTCGCGCTCGTAGTCCACGATGGTCCTCGGGCGCATCACGTTGCAGATGCACTCAATGTAGAACTCGCGACAGAGCGGATAGGGGCTCCTCAGCAAAAAGTCGTAGTCTCCGGCCAGAATCTGCTCAAACTCGCCACGTGTGAGCGGCGCGTCCTCCTTGTAAATCCAGCTACCGTACTTCTTTTTGCGCTCGAGCTTAATCACCTTGTCGCTGCCGTTATAGATGCGCACGCGATACTTTTTGCGCATGAGAATACCGGCGTCTTTTTCCTCGTAGGCCGAGTTGCAGTAGTCGTCAAAATACAGGCTGCGAATGGTGTAACCACCCGCCCGTGCATGCTTGTCCAGCTTAAACACCGACGCCATGCGACAGGCAAGCGCAGCGTGCTCGCCCTCGTTAATGAGATATTTGAGCTCGTGGCGGCAACGCTCCTGCGTGGCACGCACAGGCGGGGCCGCCCAGCGCTCAAGCAGCGCGCTAGCCCTCCTCATACGTGTCCTCCACGACCTTACCGCCGTCTTGCACGTAAAAACACTTCATGCCGTAGTGCTTGCCGTCGTCGGTCACATAGTAGTCAAACGCATCTTGCGTATGGCCGTCGGAGTTGGCGGCACGCACGCGAACAAAATACTGGCCGGTATCGGGCGCATCGCAGGTCACCTCGGGAAGCAGCACGTCCTCGGCCTTAAAGACCACGTCGCTTATGGCATAGTCGCGCGCAAGCTCTACGGTGTAGCGAATGTCGCGCGCCTCAAAGTCGTAGGACGCATCCCAATTAATACGCAGCTTACCGTTATCGATCTGCGGCACGCCGATGTAGAACGGCATGGGCTTTTTAAAACTCTCGCGAAAGCTCTTGTAGTTCTCCTCGATCTCGGAGGGAATCGCCGCGGCGATCTGCTCGTATTGGTCCTTGGTGACAGGCAGATTGTCGATATCGGGCGAAGCAAAGACCAGGGATTCAGTCACCTCGCGGTAGTGCTTGATCATCTTGGTCAGACGAGTCTCGGTCAAATACGAACGCAAGTCCTTGACGGCACGGTCGAGTTCGCTGCGGAACAACTTGCTGCGCAATGCGCGGTTAAACAGCACGTTGCCCCAGTAGTTGCTTGCGCCGCGCTCCCAGCTCGCGTAGTCCGAAAACCCGGTAAGAGAAAGCTCAAGCTTACGCAGCATGCCGTCGTTATCCCAATCCAAAAAGTACCAGGTATTTGAGTTGAGAGGGCTGTACAGATAGCAGTTACGGTTCTGCGTATCGCAGTTGCCCGTCAGGATCTGAAACGCCAGCCAATAGACCAGATTCTCGGTATCAAAGTAGGTATCGAGCACATCATCGATCTTTTGCTATTCATCATTGAGCGCATCGAGCATCTCGATGAGCTTGGTGTGGTCCGAATCGCCCTTAATCTCGAGCATGCCCTCAAAGTTTGCCTGGTTGTAGTCGGGATCGTCGGCAAGCTTAATGGTGTCCTCGTAGCGATGGAAATCAAAGCTGTTCACCTTGTACAGGTGCCCGCTCTTATCCAGGCCATGTGCCTTAAGCGCCGTCTTGTTGAGCTGCTCCACCTGCGTAAACAGGCCGTAGTCCTCAAAGGTATCGTTGGACTTTTCGGTCTGGTCGCACACCCACAGATGCACAAACTGCGTGCGAAGGCCCATCATCTGGGGAATCCCGCGGATAAGGTCGTAAGCCATCTTGTTGCGAAAACGCATACCCTCGCCCATGTGCTTGTTGAGCGCAATCGCGCGCTGTTGGCGCCAGGTACCCTTGCCCTTTTTGAGCTCCACCTTGTAATTCTTTTGCGAGTTCATGCTCGATGTCTGACCGCGCACCTGCACGGTAGCATTGGGCGCTTCCTCGCCATAGCCAACCTCGCCGGCCACCGGGCCGTCTTCGTCGCCCGCCTGCAAAAGCCCCATTACCTGATAGCGCGTCACGCCCATGTCGGCGTAGTCATACACCGAGTACGTATTGATCTCGGCCCAGCTGTGGTCGGTGTTCTCGGAGCTGTTGCCGCGCGAGACCGTCAGGTACATGGTTACAATGCCCGAGTCGTCGTAGACCTCGTACAGCTCGTCCTTATCGCGCAGGTGCTTGGTACCGTCCGAGGACTCGGCCTTTTTAATCTTGTCCTGCTTTTTGACCTTTTTGGTCGAGGAGTCTTCCTGCACCGAGCAGCCCGAAAGCAACAGCGCACCGGCAGCCGCCTCAAACAGGCGACGGCGGGACATCATTCTATCGGTCATCAGAACCTCCCCAATGGTTGCGATACACACGGGCCACCGTGCGCTCAAACACGCCATGCGGCTCGCCCTCTAGACGCAGTTCCTCGTAACGCTGTTCGGCACGGTCGAGCAAGCAGCCCAGCTCCGTAAAGCGACCCGTCTTGTCGGTCGCCACAATGGGCTGCTGACTCAGGATACGATACGGCAAGTTGGCGGTATAAGTATCGAGCCGCATGAGCGCCACAACAAAAAACACCGCCGCGCCGAGCAAAAAGCCAAAGCCATAAAACTGCTGCGGAAAGAACAGCGAGACGATGGTCGCCAGCCCCGCCACGCCCGCGAACAGCCCAGAAGCAAGCACGGCGCCCTTGTAGTCGGTAAAGTACAGCAAGATCAGCAGAATCGTGTTGCCCACGGCATACAGGCCATAGCCCACGCACAGCGTGCGGAAATACCCGTGCATCAGGTTGTTGAAGCCCAGTGGCAGGGCCGAGAGCACCGTGGTCTCGAGCGAAATGACCGCCGCCGTCACAAACAGTTGCTTGAGCGCACAAAAGCGCAGTTCTCGGTTGAGCGTGGCAAGCATTTCCTCCTCGGCAACCACAATGTCACCCACCACGCCACCGTCGTTGAACAGGCTGTAGTAGTCGCGGTAGCGCGGATAAAAGTTGACCTCGACCGAGACCACAAAGTTGACGGACGTGACCAGGATCGTCAAAAACGCGATGAGCGCCGGCACATCGTGGTAGGGCGCACCATAAAACAAGCCCTTGACCTGCACGCCAATGGGACCGGCCCAAATTATCACCAAGTGCGCAAAGAGGCCTAGGTTGGTAAACAAGCCCGTGAGCGCCAACGGCATAAACTGATCAAGCCACCGTAAATAGAGCCAGGGGCTGCGGTCGCTCTGCGGAAAATACCGGTACAGCAGCACCACGTCCCAGGCGAGCATGACGCCGTAGCCCAGAGCAATTGACGCCAACAGGCCCTCGACCGGCGGCAGCCCCAGCGCCAGCGCGGCCAGGGCGCACAGGCACGCCACGCCAATGGCAGCCGCAAAGCTGCATAGGATACCGCGGTAATCCTTGATGGCCGTGAGGTAACTCATGCCGTTCCAGTTGACGATCATAATGTTGAACAGCCACAGGCACAGCAGCCCCTGCAGCAGCGTGGCGCCCGAGAACAGCAAAAAGACGCCGTAGAGCACGGTGCCCGCAACGAGCATGATGGCATTAGACCCCCAAAACGAAGGCAGGATCTCATCCTCGCGCTCGGCAAAAAGCATGTCCGCCAAAAAGCGCGTGACCGGCATGGAGAAAAAGCTCGTGAGTGTAAGCGACGCCAGCAGCGTATAGGTCACCATGCACACCAGCAGGTCCTGGTTGGCTCGGCCCACGCCCCACAGACCGCACAGCACCAAGATGCCCACCTGGAGTAGCACGCCCAGCAGCATGGGGCCCGTACACACAATGCCGGCGTAGCCATAGGCGCGCATCGTGGCAAACAGACCCTTGCGCCTAAACAGGCGCTTAAGCTCAAAACCGATTCCGGCCACCGGCTACTCCCCCTCTCTGGGCAGGTTAAACGCACGCGCCGTCTCGTCATACAGCGTGCGATAGTTGGCGAGCATCTGCTCGTGCAAAAAGTACGTGGCAACGCGACGCTGGCCGCGTTCCCCCATCTCAATGCGACGAGCGCGGCTTGTGCACATGCGTTCCATGGCATCGGCCAAGCCCTTGCGATACATAGGCGGCGTCACAAAACCCGCCACGCCAAAGTCGTCGCCCGGGGCGCCTTCGAGAAGCTCGCGACAGCAGCCCACCTCGGTCGTCACGCAGGGACGGCGCGCTGCAAGCGACTCCAGCACGCTGAGCGGCTGACCTTCGGAGATGCTCGTTAAAATGGTAAAGTCGAGCTTTTCCATGTACTCGACCACGTTGACGCGGCCGGTAAAGATCAGGTCGCGCACGCCCAGGGTGTCGACGAGCGCATGGCACTCGGCGCCGTACTCCTCGTCGTCCACGCCGCCCATGATGTGCAGGCGCACCTTGGGCAGGCGCTCGTGCGGCTCAAAGAAGGCATAAATCATAGTCTTGACGTCCTTGATGGGCGCCAGGCGCACCACCGCGCCAATGTCCACCCAGCCGTCATCTGGCTTTAAGGGAATATCCTTAAAGCGATCGAACTGGATGCCGTTGGGGATGACCAGGCATTTGTCCGCATCGCAGCCCATATCAATCTGCGTCTTGCGGGCGTTATGGAACAAACTCGTCACGCGGAAGGCGCGGCGGTAGATCTCCTCCGAAAGCAGGTAGAAAAAGCGAATCCAGCGGTCCTTAAACGACGGCACCACCCAATCGGCGCGAATGATCTCTTCCTCGCGCTCGCGGGTATAGATGCCATGCTCGGTCAGCAGCACCGGCGCATGGTGAACGCTTGAGCCCAAGCAGGCGAGCAGGCCACCGTAGCCGGTCGAGATGGCATGGTACACATCGGCCACCGGCACCTCGCTGCCCAACAGGTAGAGCACGGGCAGCAACATGGAGCGCATGGTGTGGAATGCATCGGCAAAGGGCGTGTAAGGGTACTCGGCCAGGCACACGTCGCGAAAGATATCCATAAACGTTCGGCTCTGCAAAAACGAGAGCGGATGCACGCGACGGCGGTGGAAGATATCGAATAACACGTCCCAGTCCGGATTGGAGAGCGACACCAGACGGCGTAGCGCCTCGCGCTCACGGTCGTTAAAACTGGCTTCATGTTGCTCGCCCGAAAGCCGCAGGGCATCGTCCAAGAACAACTCGTGCACCTCGACCACGTTGCCGGGCAGCTCGTAGACAAACTTGCCACGGTCGGCAGCATGCGCGCCGATCACCCACAGCACAAACTCGTGCTCGGGCATGGCCGTAATGTAGCCATGCATCCAGGTAGATACGCCGCCGTGCACATAGGGGTAGCAACCCTCGAGTACCAAGCAGATTCTCATTTATCGTCACCCTCCTTGCGCTCGATCGTCACGGTCTTATCATTTGCCTTGAGCAGATACAGATTGCCCGTAAGGTGCGTCAGTTCGCCACCCGTCACCGCACCCGGCTCGCCATTATTGGCGCGGAACATGAGCCACGCCTCGTCGTGGAAATTGCCCAGGCTGAGCGTCCAGGCATCCGCGCTGGCATCCACACTCACCGTCACGGACGAAAAACGCTGGATGGCACCGGAGCACTCCGACGCCGTCTGGTGCCGCAGGTCGGGCGCGGATTTGGTAAGCCAGTCCAGGTAGTCGGTCAGGCCGCCCTTGTAGACCTCCCAGCCCTCCTTGGCTCCGCGATCGGGGTCCAAAAGGTCGTCCGGGTGCATAAAGTGCGTGCTCACGTAGTGCATGTTGAGCTCGGACACGGCGGCCAGGCGCATATAGGAATCGTCGACCATGCCGCCCGAAACAATACGTGGCTGCTCCACAATGCCATCGCTCGCCACGCCAAACTCCTGCACGTACGGCAGGTCGGTGCCATCCTCAAAATACGTACTGGCAATGGTCTTAATGCGCGGAACATCGGTACCGATAAGCTTGCGCGCGCGGGCCGAAAGGATATTCGACGGCGGCACGTAAACCGAGCCATGAGCATTGGGCAGGACCTCGTCCTGAAACGCGATAAGTTCGTTGAGCGAAGCGACGAGCGTCTCTTTGTTCTTCCAGGTCTTGTAGACGTACAACGTACCATAGTCGGTGTCCCAGAGCGCAAGCGGCTGATGGTTGTAGCCGTGAAAGCCCAGCTCGCCGCCCATCTGCAGCAGCATGCCGCCAAAATATCGAAACTGCGTGGTATCGGCCTGACGCGCGGGCTCGGTCTGGTTGACCGCGTCCTCGTAGTTTTCGATCATCACGCCGGTATAGCGAATGCCATATTTTTGCGCGAGCTTTTGCAGATCGGGCCACCAGACCTTGGTGTAAAAATCCGCAATGGAAAGGCCGTAGTCACGCTTGATATAAGTACCATCGCCCGAGGGCACGGGGCTAGGAAAGTCGTCCAAATAGAACACGGCGCTGTTGATGACCGGATAGGCCGTGGTATCACCCAGCAGACTGATCGCCGCGGCGTAAAAGCCACGCATGACCTTGTCATAGATACCGATATTGCATACCACGGTGCGCCCGCTACCGCAGTCATTCGACCAAATGAGCGGGGCGCCCGCATCGCCGGTCATAGCCCACACACGAGCCGTCTCGCGCAGCGATACCGAAAGCGACGAATCAAAGGGGTCCGAGAGCTCGTAGCGCTCTCCCCCGCCCAGCATAAAGTCCTCGCTCGGCACAATGCTTTCGGCTTTTACATAGTCATATCCGGCCGATTCAATGCCAAGCTTGGAGGCAATCACTTGCAGATAGCTCGAGTTATCCGGCGGCATGGCGAGCATAAGCGAACCGCCGGCACTCACCCAACTCATAATGTCGCTCAGGTGCGTACCGAGCCCATCGAGCGACGGCATGAGCAAAATCACGCGATCGAAGGAGGTCAGCGAGGGAATGGCATCCGCGCCATCCAGGGCAAGGTCAACGTCGCGGTGCGCGATCTTCATGTCGAGCAGGATCTGGTCGAACTGCTCCTTTACGTCCTCGACGCCAGCTTGATCGGAATCGGTAATGACCAGGCACGTGGGCTTTTGGCCAAAGATTGCCGAGGAGGCCGGCACCGCATCGTTGGCGGCAAGCATCCCCAGCTTATGCTGGCCCGCACTGTACTGCACGCCGGCACGCTCCACCAGCAGCACGGCGGCCATGACGATAAAAACAGCCCACACTACGAGCAGCCCCATCCAACGAAAGCGGCCTGCACGGTCGCGGATATGTTGCACCACGCTCATCTGGCCTCCTCCCCGTCGCGCCAAAACGCCAACTGTTCGCGGTTGTCGGCGCTTAAATACACATGTTGCTTGTCAATCGCATCGATCACACGGTGGACTTCGTCACCGTCGCGGCGCATCACGGCCAGGCGCAGGCAAAGCATCCAAACCTCCTGCTCGTCGGGCACGTCGAGCACCAGCTGGTCGGTCACGGCCTGCGCCTCGTCGATCTGTCCGACATCGGCCAGCGCCGTCGCGTATCGAATGCGCAGCTCAAGGGCGTCCTCGCGCTCGCAGCGACGCGCAAGCAAGCGCGCGTACTGTTGGCGCTGAATCTGAGCCACGCGCCCCTCGGCCAAGCCCGAGCCCAAGTATTCACCAAGAAAATCACAGTATTCGATGAGGTTTTGCGCGCTCGGGTCCGTCTTAAAGGCGCGCTCCAGCTGCTGCAGTTTAAGGTCGGACTCCTTGGAGATCTGCGCCACCGCTGTCGCGGCATAGTGCGCCACCTCAACGTCGTCGTTAAGCTTAGCCGCCTGCAGCTGCGCCAGGTACGCGTCGGGCTCCTCGGTGAGCATGGAGAGCATTAGGCGGCGCCGATATGCCGGGTCATTGACGATGAGCGCCTCCTCGAGCGGCACTACGCCTGCATCGTCCTCACCACTCGGTACCGGCATACTACGATACAGGTCGTCGTTGAAGCGCAGCGACTCCAGCGCAGACTCTTTCAGCCCCTCGCCAAACATCGCGCCGCGGACCGATAGCAGAACCACCAGCAACGGGCCCCACAGCGGCACCAGCACTATCACAGCCAGCATGTGCCCGCGCACCGGCAGCAGGCCCAGCTTCATGAGCGTCCACAGCATCAGGCAAACCAGCGCATGAATCAGCAGCAAGACGGCAGCAACGACAAGCGAGATCAAGCGGCACCCCCCTCACCGTCACCGATGTAAGAGATGTGCTGCAGCAGCTCCACGATGTCCTCGCCGTCGACGGGCTCCACCGCAATCTGCTTTGCGCTCAGACGCTCGCGGATAATGGGCAGATCGCACGCCTTTGCCTGGCGCATAAGCAGGTAGAGCACGTTGCCGTCGACCAAGCCCGCCGCGTCGCTCTCGCGGATTGCCGACCCAATTGCGGCCACCAGCTCGCCGACAGGCTCCATGCCCGGTACCACGCGCAGGAGCAAAAAACTCCCCATCTTGCTATCTGCCAGCGCCTGCTCCGCCGCGAGCTCTTGGCCAAAGGCAGCCTGCTTGAGCACGCAAGTGCCGTCAACGCAGCGTTTATCCTGCGCCACCGCCTCGTAGTCAAAGGCACGGCCCAGCGCGCTTTCAACCAGCCCGCACAAGATGCGGAACAGGTTTTGATAATAGAGGGTCATTTGGTTTTCGGCCGCACGACGCACAAAGATCAGCACGGCGGGTTCCCCGTCGCGCTCGATCGTGTATCCAAACATGGGAAGCCCCGGCGTCAGCTCGCGGTTCACCCACAGGTTCGAACGGCCCCCGTCGCCCAAAAGAGGTGCAAGCTGCTCAAGCGTGAGCGAGCGTGCGGCATCTTCGGCAATCGCGGGACTTGCTGCCACCAGGCGTGCAAATGCCCCGCCCGAAACATGGTAGATCGCCACCGAATCGTTCTCGAGGATCTCACCCAGAAGCTCGCAGCACTTGCGATAGATGTCGCGAGGGTTGAGCACATCGAGCTCCTGCGTCACGGCAAAGATCTTGCCAAAGCTGTCGTGGCGACCCACGATCTGGCGCCTGTACGCGCGCTTGTCCTCGATCGCGTCGTGGTAGAGCTGCGTAAGGAACGTATTGCGGTTGCGCACGAGCTCGTTTTGATCGCGCTCCGCCCTAATGGCTTCGCTGTTGCGCAGCTGCACATAGCCGCACACGGCACCCACCACAAAGTACGCAATAAACGGCAGCCAGTTGGACGGCTCGTAGAACAGACCCTGGAAGGTATAGCCGTACTGAGTAAAGTAGCTGGCTGCCAAACCCACCGACGCCAGCAGCGCCGCAACCAGGCCAAAGTCCAAGCCATACAGCGTGCCAATCAGCACCACATAGAGCAGGCGATAATCGAGCACGTTGAGCTGGGCCGATTGGGAGAAAAGATGCTCCAGCACCTCGAACAGGACCCAGGCGGCTGCCGTCTCTAGGCATTTAATAGGCAGCGTGCGCATTAAGATGCGGCCGATGGCGGCGCGCAAGGGGTTGACCTTCTTTGCGCGGCCAGCATCCCAACGCGCTTGAATGGTCGAAAGATCACGCAGCAAGTCGTAGCGCTGAAACCAGCCATAGCGTACGCGAGCGACGTCGCTGGCGGGCAGGGTGTAGCCGGCGGAATCGCCATAGGCAACTGAGAGCCCTGGGAACAGCGCCTTAAGGGCCTCGCCCACTTCACCCGCCGTGTGATGGAAGGTATCGGCTACGTCGAGCGTCTCAAAGTTACCATCCCAGCTATCGAAGATACGGCGTACCAGCACCGCAAGCTCCTCGGCACACAGCAGGGGAAACGACGCATCCTGCGCGCCCTGCAAAGCGACCGATCCGGTTAAGCAAGAATCGAACAGCGGCACAAAAAACGGATCATCCAGCGCGGCGGAGGCAGTGTACAGGAAGGGCGCGCGCAGAATCTTTGCCTGAACGCCTTCGCGCACAGCGTAGTAGCGGCAGAGGTCGTTGGCCGCGCGGGCGATAATTCCCTTGCCCGTTCGCCCCACGGCGCCGGAGGCACCCTCGGCACTCGCGGGCCCCGCTACAAACAGCAGCTGGACCCGGCGACTCATGCACGAACGAAAGACCGAGCGCAGCAGCTCGATATCGCCCACGGTATCGGTATGCGGGGTAAGGAAATTAGACAGGTAGACTACGCGGTCGAACTCGTAGGCCTGCTCCAAGTGCTGGAGGAGGTCTTTCCACGAAGCATGAGGCGACGACTCATCGTGGCGCGCTTCCGCGGCAGCGACGACCTTAACGTGGTCCCCGGGGAACGCCTTGGCGCAAAAGTCATCGTCAACATATGCGGTGTTGCCAACAACTAGCACTTCCATGGCGCATTCCTCCCCTAAAATACACTTTTGTCCTAGTCAAACATGCGTATTTTACGCTGTCAACGCGAGCTAGAACGCCTTTAAGGCTGTTTTAAGAACTTTTTTAGAGGATGTGGGGACATCGAGAGTGCTAAATGAGCGCCCAATCCGGAAGTGCGGTGAAAAACCGAGACCTGTCGACCAGACCCCAGTTTTGGGCATCCGCGACCTGCGGTTTTGTTGGCAAAAATCGGTGTGTGCTCGGCAAGTTTCGATTTTTCCCCGCACTTCCGGAGATAAGTGGCGAAGGGGACTCTTTAGAACAAACGAATACCCAAACCCCTCTTAATCGCCTTGTTCATAACGTCGTTAAGTCGCTTAGGCCAATTCGCAATAAAGAAAAGGCAGGTGCAGCATGCGCAAAATGAATCATTGTTCAGACGTTCGATCTCATTGAGCAGAAGTTCAGAATGATTGATGCCCGCCACGGTCGCAGCTAAGTCAGCCAGAGACTCGTTTGCAATTGGCATCATCTGCTCATTAGTTAACCAAAGCGACCTCAGGGCATGGACGGCAATAATGCAGGCAAATGTAAAACCATCAATACGCCCAATATCCGCAAGCGAATCTCCCCTCCTGGCAACCCAGTCCTTGTAAGATCGCTTGCCAAAAATCACATCTGAAGGAACAAGGGCGTCATCCAGAGAGAGACACTTCAAGGGATCAAAATCACGATATGCTTCAACCGATGGATAGCTCAGATATAGCTGACCCATATCAGTGCTATCGCAGTAATAGTCTTGCATTAGCTCAAGCCGTTTAAAATCGAGCCGATTGTCCTGAGGATCTAAGTCAAATATGAGCAAGGTGTCTGTAAAACTGGATTCGAGAAGCTGAGCCGCATCATCTTTATCCGAAAGAAGCTCAGCGACAAAGGGCTTAAGATCAATGGACTCGAAATCGCAACCGTATTCTTGAAAGAGCTTATCAAGAAAGTCATGAACATTGATCTCGACGGGAACAATTTGATGATCATCCGCGAGGCTAAAAGATTCAAATAAACGCCCCATCAGCTGAGGCTCGCGTTTAGCGCCTTCAACAATGAGCAGGACGTTCTTTTCAGACGCACCGTTCATGGCTACTCAAACTCTCCGGCTCGGAGGAGCTTCTCGATATTGTTGCCGAGCCTCAACTCACGATCGGTGGAATCGGCCAAGGTTCGAATACCCTCTTTTGCAGAAATTTGATAAACGCAGTCGGGCCTCATTACGCCATTCTTAACAAGCGAAGTGTTGTGGGTGGAGCACAAAATCTGACAAGAGGCCTTGGAACCAAAGAACTTCAAAAGGCTCTCAGCCATCTCAAAGTGGCAAAAAGCGTCAAACTCATCTATGAACAAAAAACTGGCCGAGTCGTTTAGCTCAAGCTCAGAGAACAACATAACCAGGGTTCTTGTACCGCTAGAACATGCCTCGACAAACGGGACGCATCGCATGGGATGATTGAAATATAGAACAGGCGAGCCGTCGGACTCTTTAATAACGATCAGGGACTCATCGACTCCAAAATTGCGAATAAATGATTCAAATTCCGCAACTTTGTTCTCGCGTATGATTTTGTCGATTACCTTTTTTGTTTCAACCCCTTTTAATCGAAAGCTGTCCATGCGAATCAGCCTCATGTGCGAGACAAATCGGCGTAATTCAGCCAAGACACCTAAAACATTAGTTGGAAGACTGCTCGTTATATAAGAAAGAAGGCTCAACGAAGCGTCGAAGAATTCAAAATTAATGTCAGCAGCACCGATTCGTTCAAGGTGGTTCTCTTCGAAAACGCCGCGTGCGTTATTGAAATCGAAAATTCGTTCCCCATCAATCGATAGGGTCTCGTGAAGCCAGGTAGTCGGAGAAGTCTTCTCATAGCAGTAATTGATTTCGCGACCGTCAAATTCAAAGACATAGGTGAACTGTGCCGTACCTCGCCCGCAATCAGCATTCAAAAACAGACGATCATCCTGGTCAGAATAATCGAATGCCTCTGGAAAGCCGAACGTAATGTCAAATAAAGCTGAACCGAAATTTGATTTACCAGACGCATTTCTGCCGATCAAAAGTGCGGTTTTCACGGTTCCGTTTTTAACGTTATTTTCTGCAAACTGGTAATCACGAGAAGCTGCAAAATTAAATGAAACCGGAGCCGAAAAATTCCTATAGCCATCAACAGTAAAACGCTTAAGCATGAGAGTCTCCTATCTCTTGCCGTAATTATATTACGGCAAGAGATAGGAGACCTGCATCAATTACGCCACTACGGGAAAAGTCATGTGAGCAGAGTCCATGCGAACCATGAATACCCGCTACGAAAGCCGCTGGAAAACAACCCTTAAACGCAAAAACCGCCTTTAGGCGGTTTCCACGGACCAAGCCGGACGTACCGTCGCAAGGCCTCATCACGGTTGGAACTGTAAGGAAAAGCCCAGTCCCAGTCAATCCTTTACCGACAAACCGTAGCGAATTAAGGCTGAGCAACAACGCATCAGTAAAGTTACATGCCGGCAGAAAAACACCCGCAATTTCGCCTTTTTCCAGCTGGGATGTAAGTTTTGACAGGCCGAATCTTACATGCAAACAAAAAAGAGGGCCGACGCATCAACCCTCTTAAGGTGTCGCCCGAAGGCTTCCACCGCAATTGACTTTATTCTAGTTGATATCCTTAGCTTGTCTACGGGCGCGTCTTTCAGCGGAGACCCCCAAGTCGAGATGCCATAAACATAGGGGATGCCCCCCCTTGGGAAGGAACCCCCTTACAAAACTTTGGCCTTAACAAGCAGGCTGCTGTTTTTCACGGAGCTTTGTAGCCGTTTACGACCGCATAATAACTCTCACGCCTCAGGCAATCTGTCGTAGAAGCATCAGTCGCCACCCCACGGCCCTCTAGGAGTTCAATTAGTTGAGCAAAAGTCTAAAGTTCTTTTGCCAAAGCAAGCTCCTAAAATCAAAGGGCCGTTGCCGGAAGCCTCCGAACAACGACCCTTCTTTGTCATCGCCTCACTTAGAGTCCACGACGACTGTATCACTGTCGGTATAGTACCCTAAATTCATCGCTAATGCAGTGCATACGGGAATTACATTAAGCGTTCGGTGCGCGATGTAATGTCTGTAGTTATTTCTGCTCTTTAGCAATCGTGATTTGCTTATCAATACGCTCAATGGCATCAATTAGATGCGTCAAAATAGGTTTGAGCTCCCCTTCTGGCAGAGAGCAAATATGGTCACAAAAAGCTTGCTTTTGAAATTCGGAGATCACCTTTTTATCGCCATAATCTCCAAAGGTTTGCTTTTCCTGATAAAAAACCGACGTATCGAAATCGTCATCCAGCACTAGGGCATTTTCGATTCCCTTCTTAAAATGCTTTCTGGAGTCGTAAGTTTTCATTTTCGTTCGCAACACATTGTTGCTTAAACACTCATTAATCTTTTGATCGCAATCGAACAGGAAAGCAGTGAAGACCGAAGGAGGATTTGCATCCAAATAAGCGGCTGCTTTATTAAGCGATGGTGCGCCCGTGAATTCACATGATCCATCAGAGCTCTTCTTTCCTATCCATTTAAATCGCAAGTGGTTATTAATATGGGCAAAAGAAAGTGCTTTATTGAAATACTGCTCATCGGTAGGCCCCTCTAGATAAACAGTGGGGGCTTCGTTCGCAAACCAAGAAACCGAAAAAGCATCCTTCACCGCTTGAACCGTACCAGGACCGTAAAACTCTGGATTAGCCTGTGCGACCACATCGCCAGATCCATTCCTGGCCAATACAATTACTTTGTCGTTGTATCTTTTTTCATCATGAATAATAAAGGGCGAGTGGGTTACGCAAAAGATTTGAGAAGTTTGGTTCCCGTCTTCGTCCTGAAACAACGATTTATAAAAGTGAAGAATCTTCTCCTGCCATGAAGGATGAAGGCTAATTTCAGGCTCGTCAATAAATACAAACGAACCTCTGAGCGCATGCGAGTCCTTCAGCATAAAGCACCCACGATAGACAATCTGCTTTTCACCAGAACTCAGTTGATCAACACGGACGTCATGGCCATTCTTTTTAAAGAGAATTTCTTTATGGCCGTTGCGATTATCAACACGGTCGTAATTCAAGTCGTCAAACATCAGATCAAAAGCTTTGGTGAACCTAGGCATCCTTTGAGGGACTTGAAGTCGCGAGAGCCCAGTTTCCATATTGTTCCTAGCAACCCTAGCGACATCAGCATCATCAAGAGCCTGAATATCAATAATAAGTTGATTAATTTCAGTGGGCAGATCACTTGACGAGCGAATACTCTCAACAGATTCATCAATATTACGACTTGTTACACTAGTTATTTGATCAGACTTAAAATTAATATCGACATCAGAAAAGATAGCGGAAGTGGGAAAAATCTCGGCAAATTCATCCGAACCCACCCAATTATCGAGGCCTAAGCCATCTTTGACATAGAGATAGTCGTGCCCCTTAATATCCTTGGCATAAAACTCGTATGTTCGTATTTTGGAGTCAAAGTCTACTTCGATCGAATCAACATAACATGGCATATCGTGATACTTATGTGCCATGATTTGATAGAGCAGCTCGACTAAGCTGCTTTTACCAATGCCGTTATTTCCAGCGATGATGACAGTATCAACGGCTTTATTTGAGGAGTCGGTAAAGTCCAACTCCAGATTACCTAATACCGGATGATTCGATAACTTCAACTTTCGAACTCGGATCATGAGAACCCCACTTCAAACTGCTTTTATAGCAGTTTACTAAACCCACGGTGCCAAATGATCGGCAATGCCGCGCAACCGTTTCGCAATATTCAACAGTGCCCAATTTAACAAACACCGCATCCCACCAAGACGCCAGTGCCCAACCCGTTCTAGTCAAAGAACAGCTTGGGCACACTCCATGAAACCACAGCGAGAGCCGGGGCCAGACCTCGCTCCAATAGCGAACACGCTCCATACCGCCACAAATCACCCCTCCCCGTCCATGGCCGTCCAGCTTACGGGTTCAATGCCCGGAAGAGACGAAAACAAGAGGGGCAGGCAACCTGATAGTTCCCGTAATTTGTCCTGCGCTGCATCGAAGCAGAGACATATACCGCTTTGCGGGCGCGAGTGACACCGACGTACAGCAGGTCCATTTCCTCAATAAGCCCGTCTGGCTTTTTCTTCACATCCACAATCCGGCATCCACGCGGAGAACGCGAGCACATACCAGCACTTTCGCACCGAGAGCAAATCGCTCCAGGCCAATCGGAACGCGTATCGCCCGGAATGAAAACAATATCCCACTCGAGCCCTTTAGCGGAGTGAATGGCCATCATCGAGATATCCGAATCAAGAAAATCGGAGAAAAGCCGCAGGGAGCCCTCGGAAAAGACGCTAACGAAATAGTCGAAGCGCTCCGACGGCCCCATGGCGAAACAGCTTATCGCAAGGTGCTTCCGCAACGCCCCAAGAAACATGACATAGGACCACCCCTACTCGAATCTTCTGGAGCCATGTGACAGTAAAGATACATGCAAGAAGAAAATCACTCGCTTTTATGCCAGTTTCCAATTCAGATGCTGGTTTTGACAGGGCATTTCTTACATCAGAATCACTTGATTGGATGCCAGCGCAACGGTGGTCTTCAGGTGGCGTTACAAAACTTTAGCAGCATGTCTAAATCATATTGTCGATAACCTTTGTTTGCCCACGGCAAAGAGTACAAGCGGCAACGTCACATAGTCATGGCCGTTCCATAAAGCAAAAGGTGCTGGGGCTTTCAAAGCCCCAGCACCTAACCGGCCGGCCCCGACAAAATCAGACACATTTTCGTCTACCAGCGCGCTGGGCGTCTCCTCGACGGTCTTTCTCACCAGATTCTATATGTCCTTGCGCAGCGACTCCTCGTCGACTTATACGATGTTCGCAGACACGACCCGTATCCCTTCGTCAATGATTTGTTGTTTAGCCGCTAGAAATCATATGACGGGGCGCGGGCCGTGTTCGCCATGCGGATGTCAGTTTGCGAAAGAAATTACGTGTCACCATGCAAAGGCACATGCTTCAATTAGGCTCTTTGCCCAACCATTCTATTTTTCCACCAATCAAGACCGCTGTGTATAGCCTGCACATATCCAAGCCCGGTACGTTTTAAAACATATTGTGGCCAATGCCAATTGTTGTAGCAGAGCTGTGGAATTGCCTGGCCAACTACAAGACCCCAAGCTCCCCAGCTAAAGGCGCCACATAAAACGCAACTTACGCAGATTCCAGCAGCAGTTGATACCAAATACGCTTTGAAGTACGGAATCTCGTTCATGCTAACAATAATGTTGCAAAACAGAGAGTGCTGATTAAGCAGGAAGTAATAGAGGGCAATACCCAGGAACAAAACTGGATCGCAAATGAAATCATGCTTGAAAAGCGTGAGTATCGGCAGGCATGCCGTTACAAGAACTGTAGCGACAATATACATGCATACATAGCAGGAAATTCCGCGTTCGACCACCGCCTTCTGAGTCTGCTTGTCATCCCTGACATAGGCAGACTGGAAGGTGGGAAAGCATGAACGTAAATAGGCGCTTGAAATCTGGTGGATCGCCGTCGCGAACTGCAACATGACGGAATACGTACCAGTTTGTTCAAGCCCTAGGAAAGCCGAGCAAAGCAGCGATGTTGCCTGCGTGGCGCCATACCAGGCTAGAGATACGACACCATCACGCCACGCCACAAACGAAACCGTCTTTAGAACGTCAAGCATTTCGTCCTTAGCAACAGCTGCGGCATCGGATTTAATCCCCTCTTCGACGTCATGATGGCTCCGAAATGTCCTAATCGCAAATAACCTCAGCAAAGTGCTGTAGGCCAAGAAGCCGAGTGCGGCAGCGAGAAGGCTCAAGCCACAAAACAGAAGGACCGCCGTAATAGCAAGCTGCCCAATCCTGGCAAGCGTTTTAGCCCTGTTCTCACCGGCAACGTCTCCAAGCCCACGGAGAAACGTGAGACAGTAAAGAAAATACAAGTTAGTGAAAATGGAAACGACAAACACAATCCATGCAGGCAACGAACCCTCAATTAAAAAAGAATCGGTGACATAAGAAACGTAAAAAGTTCCCAACGTTGCCGCAACAAATAACGCGATGAGACCCAAGACAGCGTATATCGTTTTAGACGTATCAAGAACGACGCGCATCAAGTGCCAGTCAACTTCTCCATCAACAGAAGAATAGTCGCAGCCTTGTTTGGTCAGTTTCTTTGCCCCGCTCAGGCAATAAAGAATGTTGCGGGACAAGGTAGAAGTAAAACCGAATTCAAGCAGCTGCGCAAAACCCGAAATGGCTACGAACACGTACCAGAGACCGATTTGAGCACTCGATAAAAAAGATAGGAGTAGCGGCAAGAGCAAAAAGTTACTGCCCATAGACGCGATCGTGCCGACATAATTCCAAATCACATCTCTTTTGGAGACGGTCACTTTCTTGCTTTCGGCCATTTACCCTAATACCTCCGCACAGTAATTTCGTAGCGTCTCGGCCGTTTTGGTCCAGCTACATTCATCAAAATCGATGGAATCAAACAGCCGCTTGGAGTTAGGAGCTCGAAGCAATCCCTCGATCTTATCGGCAACCTCGATCGGGTCCTCGCAGTTTTTCACGACATCGGATCCCTGAATCGACATCACTTCGGCAATTCCGCAGTTAGTCGAAAGAAGGAGCGAACATCCGGCCTCAATCGCATCAAGGGCAGAGAGACCAAAGGGCTCATGCCTAGAATTCATAACGAATACCGAGCACTCTCGAAGCTCGTTCACAAACTGATCGGAGGCAACTTGGCCCCTATATTCACCGTCAGCCGAGGTCATGAGATTATCTAAGGAAGAGTTATCGGAGTACCGTCGCCCGTACACCCTTAAAGAGCAATCGACACCACGATCTCTGAGAATCGAGACGGCCTTCGCGACTATTTCGTTGGCCTTAATTGGACGGGTGCCCCCGCTAACAGCAACGATATTTTCACGTTGGCCTTCGAAGCCGCATTGTTTAAACCTTTTGACCCCAAGGCAAACGTGCTTAACCTTATCGGAGCATTCAGGCAGCTGTTTCTTAACAAAGTTCTCCTGGAGGAAAGAATTCGCAACGATCAAATCCGCAGTACGCAAATGCTTAATGATTGCCTTGACAGTTCTATCGCTATATCCGAGACCGTTGATCTCATTCTCAAAAGGGACGTACCCATGATTAAAGCAAATGACAGGTTTACCAAAGGCAGAAAGCACCCGATGCGCAATGATATCCGTCCAACCAGCGCCGCAAGAGACAATCACATCGCTCTTAAGACCCTCAGAAATAGCCTCATATAACTTGGAGATTTTACTTTTTGAATATAGCGGCCGTATCGAATCGCAAGAAGGCCAATATTCCACTAATGACTTGTGTACATTTGAAGGTCCAGTATTGCCTGTGACCTCACCAATTAGAAGAATCTTCATTGAATGCTTCCTTTAATGTAATGCAAGGGGTTGGAATCAGGTGCTAATGAGACCTTAATTCCGTACCCCCCCCCGCGCTTGAGCAAACCAATGCGAATTAGCAAACGTTTAAGCGATTGTTTGAAATACCTTTTGGGCAAAGACCTTCTTACCGCATCGGTAATTGATCTACCGCATGAAAGGTCCTCGAAGAATCGCGCTCGCGCAGATGGCTTCTCGGAGGGACTCCTCAACTGACCGTTATTCTTAATGGCGGTCTCGATATCAACCGTCATTAACTCAGCACCAGCAAGGTCTATCAGTCGCTGTCCTTTTTGATTCTGGATTAAAACCAGGGAGACACCCCGACGCATTTCTTCGGTAAGATTCGTCCCCCAGGAATCGCCTAATGTAACATCAGAAACTCTTTCAATGCTTGCATACCTGCAGTGATAACAGTTTTCCGTATAGTCCAGCCCCGCCAAGAAAGCTACTGTATACCCATCCAAAACACCGGGCAAATCAATCGTTCGCTCGTTCTCCCTTAGCTGAAAGCTGCCTTTAGAACGAAACTCAATCGACTCAAGCTGATTCATGTCAATCCCATTCTCACTCAGGAATTGACGGAGAATCGCAGGCGAAGGAGTACCGTGGCAAATCAAATCAACCGTATATAAATTCGAAAGAAGCTTGTTGCCGACAAAGTTTTTAAGAGAGGCCACCTGGCAAGGCAATCCTACAAATAAGACTTCTTTACCCTCAACCAGCAATTTTTTTATACGAGCGTAAGAGCCAATTGGATTGCTTTTAACGTACTTAGATCCTTTATATTTAACGGCATCCGCAATCGAGCTAGAAAACTCAAACCCAAACTGACCGTCCCGGAAACAGCAAGAGCAAACTACTCCTTCGGCAGAAATAAACCCTCGGATAATCGCGGCTGCCAAGCCGCCCGATGAGGAGGTTCCCCTGCTCTCCGAGTTAGAATCCCATCCTTGCAACCATTTACTAGGTTTAGAGCCTTGAGGCGGATTGCATTGTTGACATACAGCTGTGCACCTACCGCAATCAATGCATTTGCTTTGATCGATACTGGGGGTATAGTACTCGAGCCTTTCAAGAACAGCGATTGCATCTTTAGGACAGGCATCGACACATGCCATGCAGCCCGCACACATTTTGTCTTCGCAGATACTTTGCATTCATCTATTCCTTCAACGCGCGATCAAGCCAGGAGAGGCTGCGGTTGCGCTCCCCATCAAGAACCTCGCCAACATGCTGCCAATCGATATCGTCGTCCCAAGCATTGCCTTGGAACGTGTCCCAGGCCCTATTCTCTAGGCCAAAGAGTCTAAGAACAGATTTATTTCGCGCGGCATTAGCCTTTGGAAAGATCTCAACAAATGGGGTGCCGAGATTGATACAAAAAGCAGTGCCGTGGAATGAATCCGTGTATACGCAAGATGCATCCCTAAACAGCGCAAGGAAATCCTCCAGGGGCGGAAGAACGACCTGTTTTCCTACCCTTCTCCTAAACGTAGGGCAAACACTTACAATCTCAAGATTGGAGCCAGCGGTCTTATCTTTAACGTACTGCAGCATATCTGAATCAGGATGGAGGTTATAGACGAGGGCGTAGGGCTTTTCAACGGGAGCCTTTTTACTGGCAATCTTGTTCCACTCGGAGCGATTGAGAAGCAGGGTCGGATCCAAAACCTGCTCAGCTTTGAGACCGTAGCTCTCAACGATATCCTTACCTGAATCCTCGCGGACGGAAATGGCATCGTAGCGCTTGAGCCAGTTACCAATTTGCGACTCATACCCCTTTACAACGCCACCACGTCCAAAACTAGCGGCGTAGGATACGACCTTCTTTCCCTCGACCTTAGAAAGCCCGTCCCAAAAGAATACCGGATCTAGAGAGCCATCGCCAAGTTCGTTCCAGACCTGATCGCTGCCAGTCAAATAGATATCTGTGTTAGGCAGCAAGGCGTCGATACTTGTTTCATCACAATGCGGAGAAAGAGTCAGATACTGCTCTCTCATGCTCTTAAAACGCTTCTCACCTGCACTGTACAGCAAACGCCAAACCGTGTTCCTATAGATGCGATGAGGCAGAGACCTACCTTCTGAATAACGCTTCACAAGAGAATCAAGGGTCTCAGCGCATCTCCGATAGTCAACAACAACAGGATCGTACCCCAAGTTTTTAACAACTTCTTGCGTAGCATAAGCCTGGAGGACAGACCCGTAGTTGAGAACGTTATGACGAGTAATAATTGAAACTTTTTTCATTCTGATACCTTTTCTAGATAATGGACTAATTCATAGGGGGTTGTCGTTTCTGATATCTTTTTATCCACTCACTTAGGAACAGAGACGAGATGGCTAAAAACCAAGTCGTTGGAGTAAAGAGAGATGAGGTGAGCTTTCCAACAAGCGGCATGGAGAATATGCCCGAAGAAAGATAGGTATACGAAATCATCGAAATAGACAGCGGGGACCCACCATGAAGCATGCGAGCATGCTCATAGAGGTTTGAATAAAAAAGACCAGTTAAGAGGCTAAATAGCGCAGTACCGCCAAAACCGAAATCGTGATACCACAATCGAAATACCGTGTATACATTACCGAGATCGATTGAACCCCAAGAACGAAACTCATGGTTACCGGATGAAACTAAATTAGTAAAGCCAAAATTTCGTCCAAAAGAAGAATATAGTGCTACGAAAGTCTCCGAGCCAAAGTACTTGCTTGCAACACCAGGATTTTGAAGAAATTTATCAAATAAAACAAATGAATAGCCAATGTAGCTGCAAATATAATCCAATGGTCCAAGAGTAACTTCTCGTCCAACAAACCAAGAGGCAACCCAAAATAAGAAACAGGCAAAAACAAGAGCGAATACAATTTTGATAAACTTCCCAAGGGTTATTCTTATCGTCCACCCACTGTTAATCGATAGTAAAATCCATATGCAGCAAACGCATGAACAGACAAAAACAATGGCACCTAGCCTTACGCCATTCAATAATTGACAAATTGCATAAAACGCAGCGGGGAGAAGCATGAGAGCATCTTTGATGCTAAATCCATCGCAAATAATATTGTTAAAACCAATAATTAGATATACAAACGAAAAAATGGTAAGCAATTTAAAGCATAAATTGGATAAAGACGAAAGCCCGACTGAAGGATCATCGCCGCTATAAGCAGATGCAGTTCGGTAAGAATTCATTAAAGAATTCCAGTCCCCAGCAACAGGACCCGAAACAGCTGATCGAACATCTTTCAAAAACAAAACGGCAGTAACGACCCCAAGGACAACAACCAATAGAACAAGAGATGTCGGAACTTGAATCCTTACAAGAGTCGTCGATTCAACACTAGCATTAAGTTTGCTTCGCTGCACTTTCATCTGTCTAAAATAAAGCAAGAAAAATAGCGATGCGACATCAAAGACGGTAACAAAGAAGCAAATAAGTAATCCTCCATGGAGGGAGACTTCAGTACCGAAGACAAGGCAGTTATACAATTCAGCGAGTGAGCAAATAAAGAAAGAGGCGTTACAAATTGATGCTGGATTCATCCAATCACTTTTTGATAGCTCTTGAGAGATTGCAAGCAGCAAAAGAAAATATAACGTCATTAATGATAGAACTAACATTGTTTAAGCTACTTTCAAGTTAGTTATTGCATTAATCCAGATAAGCGACAGGCAGAACAAAATACGGAAAAAATTCTTCTTCCGCAGCAGGCAAAAAATGCTGCCAAGCGTTCTCTTTTTCTAGCTTCGAAATCCTTCAGAACAGGCAAACGAAATGTAGATAAGTTATTCCAAAGGTCATCGCGGTCTTTAAGGTCGCTTTCAGAGACCCCAGCCATCGGAATCTGTGCGTAAACCATCCTACAAACAGAAAAGCAGCGCGAAGCGGCGGCTTTACTTAGGTCCGGATACCAATTACAAATATCCTGGTAGAGCCGATCGGCAATTATCAATGCAGACTCGCCTTTAATGTGTCGATATTCTTGCCTGATAATGCTGTTACTTCTCATGCGATATGCATACAACTCACGGCAATCGACAACGGCAACGGAATCAACCTTGTGAATAATCTTATAGACGCTAGCGAGATCCTCGTAATACAGCCCCTTAGGGAACGGGTCAATGCCCAGTGGCGCCTTTGCGTAAAGGCGCCACTGGGCACCGGTGTCCAGCGTCTGATATAACATCAGACGCTGGACATCGGGCGAAGGCAGTGCCTTCGCAGGCGCCACGGGGTCAAGAGACTCCACCAAAGGGCAAGCATCACCATCATTGAACGGCTTGCCAAATGGAACAGCAGATATCTGACATCCCGTATCGCGGCAGGCGTTAAAAAGAACCTCGATAAAAACAGGAGAAATGTAGTCGTCGCTATCAACGAAGGAAATCCAGTCGCCCTGAGCAATACGCAGCCCTGCATTACGAGCGTCGGAAAGACCGCCATTTTCCTTATGCAAAACGGTGGTACGGTCGTCGCTTGCAGCAAGAACATCACAAAGCTCGCCAGAACCATCAGTCGAGCCGTCATCGACAAGAATAATCTCGATGTTACGATAGCTTTGACGGCAAATGCTATCAAAGCACTCCCGCAGATAAGGCTTAACGTTATATACCGGCACAATCACCGATACCAAGTTACTGTTTGCCATCTAATTCCTTGAGTAGAGATCTAGATATTTATAAGTCAGTCGCTCGCCTTGCAACTCAATGTTGTAATCGGCGAATTGCCCACTTGAGATAGACAATCGACCCTCATACGAGTACGGCAAGAGTGAATCGATTTCATCGGCCCACACGGCAGGACTATCAATCGGCAAGAATTTGCATTCCCCCGTTACGTCCACTTCGCGCGTAATCGCATCACTCAGCAGGCACGGTAAGCCAGACACCTGTGCCTCGACGCCGACGAGGCACAGGCCTTCGTAAAGGCTTGGCAGAACGAACGCATCAAACGCCTGGTACAAGCGATTGACATCGCTTCTCTGCCCCAGAAACTTAACGCGATCAGTAAGACCGCGTTCGTCCACCAAGGCCTTTACGGAGGCCCCGGCTTCGCCGGTACCGACAAGCAGCAGGACAGCATCGTCGCGGCGCTTTGCGACCTCAGCAAAAACGTCAATCAAAAACGCATGGTTCTTCTGGGCAGTAAAGCGCCCCACATGTCCAATGGCAAACTGGTTGCCGACGAGGCCCAGGTCGGCTCGCGCTTGCGCACGAGCCTCCGCATTGAAGCGAAAGCGATCCAAATCGATTGCGTTGTATACGACCTCGAAGTGCGCAGCTTTACCGAAAAGCCATTCACCGGCAAATTGACTACATGCAAATCGGTGTGTTGGATATCGATTCGATTGCGTTTTCAGCACGGCCTTCAGGGCATTCTTGGCATACTCCCCCTTACCGCTCGTAGAGTGACTATGGGCAATCCGCACAGAAACACCCGCCTTCTTCGCAGCACGAAGAGGAAAGACCGAAAGCGCGTTGATGTGACTGTGGACAATCTTCCAGCCCTCTTGCTTAAAGAGACGCTGAAGCTCTCGCTGGTATTCAGCTATATGCTGATAGGGCGGTATCTCAAAGACCCTGCCACCGAGCGATTCGATCTCGTCACGGGGAACAAGCGTCGAATCGGAATCAACAAGAAAGTCAAACTGCACTTTACTGCGATCGATGTGACGATAGTAATTCATAACGACAGCTTCGACGCCGCCGCCAACCATCTTGCCAACAACCTGAGCAACCCTAACCGGTTCAGTCATTTAGCAAGCACCTCCACCGGTAAAGACCTCAACGACCGTGAGGAGAACAATCTTCAAGTCCGTGATGAGGCCGCGCTTGGCGATGTACTCCAAATCACGGCGGACCATCCCGTCAAAGTCGGTATCGTTGCGGTCGGTCACCTGCCACCAGCCGGTGATGCCAGGCTTCACTGCCAGGCGCTGCAGGTCGTAGTCGGTGTACTCCGCAACCTCATTCGGCAGCGGCGGGCGCGGGCCCACGACGGACATCTGCCCCAGGAACACGTTGAGGAACTGCGGGAACTCGTCGATGGAGTGCTTGCGGATGAACTTGCCGATTTTCGTTACGCGCGGGTCGTCCCTCATCTTGAACATGGCACCGGCGATCTCGTTTTGCTCCTTGAGCTCGGCGAGGCGCTCATCGGCGTCCTTGTACATGGATCGGAACTTCCACATGCGGAAGGTTAACAGGGTGCCGTCGTGGCAGGTCTGGCCCACGCGAATCTGGCTGTAGAACGGGTTGCCCTCGCTCTCCAGGCGGATGGCAGCGGCCAGAACCAGGCTGGGTACGGCGATGACGGCCAGCACGCAGCCGCTGAACACAATGTCGAAGGTGCGTTTCACGACGCGGTAGGCCAGGCGCGAGCGATCCCAGTCCATGATGGATTGCATGGCCTTGTAGCGACCGGCGCCCTCACGTCGATCCATGGCCTGAGCAATCAGCGCCGCCCCCGCGGGCGCATTGCTCTCTGTTACTTCTTTAGCAGCCACAGTCAAACTTACGTCCCCGTTCCCCAGGGATCCCCCAATCGGTAAATTCAAAAATGCGAACGAATAGCTGGTGCAACGTCTCCCTTACGTTTTGCTGGGAACGTCGAGCGGTAGCAGCTCCCTAAATGCGGAGTTACCTTCGCCCACGTCTACCAGGCACCAGCGCTTATGACGGTCGATCTTCTTAACGCGAGCCTCTTGCCCCACCAAGGGACCCTGATCTATGTGCAACACGCCGTCTTCTATGCGCGCAACGCTGTTGCGCACCACGCCGTCGTCGTCCAGCACACTGCGGTACCAGTCCTGCGCATCGTCCGGCATGGGCATATACGCCCGCTCCCTACTGCCGGCGATTCGACAGCCAAAGCTCAACTGAGCCAAAGCCCTATCGAGCGCGGCAGCATCGTGCGTGGCGACAAAGAAATATTCCTTGTACATGGGTTTGGTTTGAAGCGACCAGGCGCCGTCCCGCTTAAACCAGAACTCCTTTTGCATCACAAAAGCGTCCTGCATCAGCTCGTGCGGGATAATGCAGCGGACCTTTTCGCAGGTCTCGCGCTCTTTTCCCTGGGGGGTGTGGACCAGATACCAGCGGACGCGGCCATGCTGGCTGTTGGTGGTGACGCCGTTAAATGCGCCTGGCAGCTGCTCTTGGCGCCGTGCCGTCTGTTCCATGTTCTCGCCCCCTCTTTTAGCTTTGCGATGCACGCAAATGCAGGGGCGTTTAGAACAGGCTTCTCGCTCGCAGCTAGGCGCAGTCGCAAAAGTACAGGTTTTTGTATCTTTCGACAGACGACATTATACGAGCAATTAATCAGCGTTTGCCCAGATTACGCAAAATGTACTGCTAGTAGGTACATCTCCATACCCCTCTATAAAAACCTGTACCTTTTTGTGCAACAAAAAAAGCCGCTCAACCAGCGGCTTTTCTTATTTCGGCATGAAAAAGGCGACCGCCCTATGCGGACGGTCGCCTTTGTTAATTGTTGTGAAGCTTGCCTTAGGCGCGAGTCTTGATCTCCTCGGTCACCTTCGCAACAAACTCGTCGAGGCTCATCTGAACGGTCTCGTTGGAGCGATCGCGGACGGAGATGTTGCCGGCCTCGACCTCCTTCTCGCCCAGGATGAGCATGTAGGGCACGCGGTCGATGCTGCGTGCCTCGCGGATCTTGTAGCCGATCTTCTCGTCGCGGTCGTCGCAAACCACGCGAATGCCGGCCTCCTCCAGCTTGGCGCACACCTCGTGGGCGTAGTCGCGGCTCTTCTCAGAGACGGGAAGCGCCTTGACCTGTACGGGAGCCAGCCAGGTGGGGAACTTGCCCGCAAAGTGCTCAATCAGAATACCGATGAAGCGTTCGATGGAGCCAAAGCACACGCGATGCAGCATGATGGGGCGCTTCTTGGTGCCGTCGGCGTCCACGTACTCCAGATCAAAGTTGAGCGGCATCTGGAAGTCGAGCTGGACGGTACCGCACTGCCAGGTACGGCCGAGCGAGTCCTCCAGGTGGAAGTCAATCTTGGGGCCGTAGAAGGCGCCGTCGCCCTCGTTGACCTCGTAGTCCATGCCCAGCTGCTCCAGAGCGGTGCGCAGGCCCTCCTCGGCGCGAGCCCAATCCTCGTCCGAACCCATGGAGTCCTCGGGGCGGGTGGAAAGCTCAACGTGATACTTAAAGCCAAACTTCTGGTACACGGAGTCGATGAGGTTGACCACGCCCACGATCTCGTCGGTCAGCTGGTCGGGGCGCACAAACAGGTGGGCGTCGTCCTGGCTAAAGCAGCGCACGCGGAACAGGCCGTGCAGGGCGCCGCGCAGCTCGTGGCGGTGCACCAGGCCAATCTCGCCGGCGCGAATGGGCAGCTCGCGATAGGAGTGCGGCTTGGAGGCGTACACCAGCACGCCGCCCGGGCAGTTCATGGGCTTAATGCAGTACTCTTCGTCGTCGATGACGGTGGAGTACATGTTGTCCTTGTAGTGGTCCCAGTGGCCCGAGGTCTTCCACAGCTGCTTGTTCATGATGAGCGGCGTGGAAATCTCCACGTAGCCGGCCTTGTGGTGAATCTCGCGCCAGTAGTCCAGCAGTGTGTTCTTAAGGATCACGCCGTTGGGCAGGAAGAAGGGGAAGCCGGGGGCCTCGTCACGCATCATAAAGAGGTCCATCTCGCGGCCGATCTTGCGGTGGTCGCGCTTCTTGGCCTCCTCCAGCATGTGCATGTGCTCGTCGAGCTCTTCCTTGGTGGCAAAGGCGACGCCGTTGATGCGGGTGAGCATCTTGTTGTCCTTGTCGCCCTTCCAGTAGGCGCCCGAGACGCCGGTGAGCTTAAAGGCCTTCAGAGCCTTGGTGTAGCAGATGTGGGGACCGACGCACATGTCGATGTAGTCGCCCTGCTGGTAGAAGGTGATGCGGGCGTCGTCGTCAAGGTCGCCGATGTGCTCGACCTTGTACTTCTCGCCGCGCTCCTCCATAAGGGCGATGGCCTCGGCGCGGGGCTTCTCGTACACGGAGAACTTGAGGTTCTCCTTGACGATCTTCTTCATCTCGGCCTCGATCGCGGGGAAGTCGTCCTCGCTGATCTTGACGCCCTCGGGCAGGTCGACGTCGTAGTAGAAGCCATTGTCGGTCGCGGGGCCGTAGGCAAAGTCGGCCTGGGGGTACAGGCGCTTGATGGCCTGCGCCATGATGTGCGCGGCGGAGTGGCGGATGACGTGCGTGACCTCGTCCTGCGGGAGCTCGGCCACCGAACCGTCATTGTAGAGTGCCTTCATGGGTATGTTTTCTCCTCTCGGATGCCTGATGCAAGTGCGTGCGATGCGCTCGGCGTTTTTGACTTGCATCATTATAGGCAGGTTGCCTTGGTATACAAGCGCCCGCCGCACCTTAATGGCACGGCGGGCGATTTTCTACGCATGCTTCATCGTGTGGGGGTCGGGGCTGCGGGGCGCGCGTGGCTTGCAGCACGCCCGTTGCTTGCAGCCGGCCCGGCGATGGATGCGTTACTGGATGCGAGTTCGGCAGTAGGGGCAGACCTTCCAGTGCGCATCGAGCGGGCGATGGCAGCTGGGGCATACGTTGCGAACCTGGGTATCGCACACCGGGCAGACAACGAAGTCCTTCTCGATGGGCGCGCCGCACTGCGGGCAGGTGCCGTACTGGGCAAGTTGGCGCTCGCGCAGGGCCATGTCCAGCTCCTGCTCCTCGCGATCGGACGCGTAGGAGTGCGGGCGCAGGACCAGGTAGGCAATGAGGCCGACAAACGGGATGAGGGCGATGATGCCCCATGCCACGTAGGCGCTGGCGCCGCGGCGGCGAGCGTCGATGAACACATAGACGACCGACAGCACATACAGGGCGATGATAAAGCCAACGAAGGCATAGACGACGCCCATAAGCTGCGGCGACATGAGCTCGGAGATGTACTTGGACATTACGGGTACCTTTCGGATTATTAACAGTCCGGTCAAGTTTACCACGGGGTTTGTTTATATGGGACCACGGCTAGGGGCGGGGCTAGCGCGGACACAAACATCTCAATCTGTAACAGGTGAGAGCGGAATCCGGGGCTAGATGTTACAGATCAAGACAAACGGAGGACCCGCATGGCAAATGTCTCAATCTGTAACAACTGGGACCCAAATCCTCGTCTAACTGTTACAGATCGAGACGAACGGTTGCCGTAGTTGTCGGCAGACGAGGTTGTCGATATTGCCGGGTCTCCCCTCGCCTGCCGTTGGCGGGTGTTGCGGGGCTGTTCGCCGCATTGCCGCCGCACTGGGGGTGTGCGGACCGTAGGATAGTCTTATTGACGGCCTGTCAACTCGTCTGGGAGGCACTGTGACAGAAACGTTTGATATCGCAATTGTCGGCGCGGGCATCACCGGATGCGCCATCGCGCGGCAGCTCGCGCGATTTGACCTTTCCATTTGCGTGGTCGAGGCGGCTAACGATATCGCGCTGGGCGCGTCGAAGGCCAACGGCGGCCTGGTGCACGCCGGCTACGATCCGGCACCGGGAACCGTAAAGGCACTGGTCAATGCCCGTGGCTGCGAGTTGTACGGTACGTGGGCACAGGAACTGAGCTTTCTGTTCTGCCGCACCGGGTCGATGGTGTTGGGCTTTAACGACGAGGACCGTGCGCAACTGGAGCAGCTGCGTAGCAATGGCCTTGCCAACGGCGTGCCCGAGCTGTCGATCGTCGGACCCGACCGCATCCATGAACTTGAGCCGCGCGCCAGCGCCGATGCGACGTGCGCGTTGTGGTGCCCCTCGACCGGCTTTGTCGACCCGTTTGAGGTTGCCATCGCCGCGCTGGAGAACGCCGTGGCCAACGGGGTGACGTTTATGCGGTCCGCGCCGGTGGAAGCGATTGAGGTTGCTGGCGGCGAGGCTACCGACGGTGCTGCGCGCTTTACGCTGGTGACGCCTGCCGGCGATGTGCGCTGCCGCTACCTGATCAACGCCGCAGGCAACGGCGCCGCCGACATCTCGCATATGGCGGGCGCCGAGGAGTTCCAGATGGTCTGGCGTCAGGGCAACATCGTGGTGCTGGACAAGGAGCCACGCACGCTCATGCCGCTCTACCCCGTGCCGACGCCGGTGTCGAAGGGCGTTATCGTGACGGGCACCGTGCATGGCAACACCGTGATCACCGCCACGGCTGCCGTGCGTGAGCCGGGCGACACGCAGACCTATGCAAGCGATGTGAACGCGCTGCTGACCGGCGCGCGCAAGCTGGTGCCCGACCTGGACACGCGCCGCATGGTGCGCGCATTTGCCGGCGGTCGTCCGGTCATTCAGGGTACGAACGACTTTTTTATTGGGCAGTCAGCCGTGGTGCCGGGGCTGTTCCAGGCGGCAGGTATTCAGTCGCCGGGCGTGGCGAGCGCCCCGGCCATTGCCGAGCGCATGGAGCACGTGATGCGCGAAGCGGGTGTGGTTTTGCACGAACGGACCGACTGGAACCCGATTCGCCGCGCGCCGGACGACTTTGACCGCGCGCCGCTCGCGCGCAAGGAGGAGCTCATTGAGTCCGACCCCGCGTGGGGGCAGATTGTCTGCCGCTGCGAGACGGTGCCCGAGGCAGAGATCGTGGCCGCGATCCGACGCCGCCCGGGCGCGGTTTCGGTCGAAGGCGTCAAGCGCCGCTGCCGTGCCGGCATGGGTCGGTGCCAGAGCGGTTTTTGCCAGAGCCGCGTGGTTGCGATCCTGGCGCGCGAGCTGGGCTGCGACCCCAGCGAGGTGCTGTTGGAGGATGCCGGATCTTGGTTGGTCGAGGGACTGCTGAAGGGGGTGCGCTAGGATGGCGGAATTCAAATCGAGCGCGATTGATTGCGGCGTTGTAGAAGCCGTACAAACGCAAGCCTTCGACGTGGTCGTTATCGGCGGCGGGCCTGCCGGCATGGCGGCCGCGCTGGCCGCTCATAAGGCCGGAGCGCGCGTGGCCATCGTGGAGCGCGAGCAGCACCTGGGCGGAATCCTCCGCCAGTGCATCCACCCTGGCTTTGGCCTGTCGCACTTTAAACAGGAGCTCACCGGTCCCGAGTACGCGCAGCGCTTTATCGACCAGGTGCACGCAACCGACATTGCGCTGTTCCTGAACAGCATGGTGATCGGGATTGATTCAGGCGAGCCTACGGGAGACACCTCGGTCCACACCGTCACGCTCATGAGCACCGCCGGCATGCGGCAGCTCACCGGACGCGCGATCGTCCTTGCCATGGGTTGCCGCGAACGCACCCGCAGCGAGATCAAGATTCCCGGCAGCCGACCCGCCGGCGTGTTTACGGCAGGCCTGGCGCAGCGATACATCAATATCGAGAACCTCAAGCCCGGCTCGCGCGCCGTCATCTTGGGCTCGGGCGACATCGGGCTGATCATGGCACGTCGCTGCACGCTCGAGGGGATTTCGGTCGAGGGCGTGTACGAGCTCATGCCGTACGCCAACGGCCTGCGCCGCAATGTCAAGAACTGCCTGGACGACTTTGGAATTCCGCTGCACTTGTCCACCACCGTCACACGCGTAATCGGGCACGACCGCGTGGAGGCCGTCGAGGTGAGTCAGGTCGACGAGCATCTGGCGCCCATTGCCGGGACGGAGCGCATCGTTCCGTGCGACACGCTGCTGCTTTCGGTGGGCCTGATTCCCGAGAATGAGCTTTCGGTTGTCGCGGGCGTAGAGCTTGACCCACGCACGCGCGGCGCCGTAGTGGACCAGAGCCTGCAGACAGGCGTGCCGGGCATCTTTGCCTGCGGCAACGTGCTGCACGTACACGACCTTGCCGACAACGTAACGACCGAGTCCGAGAGGGCTGGCGCAACTGCAGCGGCGTACGCTCTGGGGACCGACGCGGGCACCGTTCCGAGCTGCGAGCTCACCGTCTCCCCTGCCGGCATCGCGGGCTACGCGCTGCCGGGACGCATTACGGCTGTGGCGCTCACCAAGCTCAACTTCCGCGTGCGCCGGCCAGTCGATGCCGCCTGCGTGAGGATCTTGGCCAACGGCGAGGAGCTGTTCGCCGGCAAGGTCCGCGCGTTTAAGCCGAGCGTTATGGAAAGCTTCCCACTGCCGGCAAAGGTCATCAAACAAGCGCTCGATCTGGGTGCCAGCGAGATTGTCCTTTCCGTCGATCCCGTCGAGGAGGCATAGACTATGAGCGATAACGTGATCGAAACGCTGCAGTTCAACTGCACGACCTGCCCATCCGAGTGCCTCCTGACCATAGAGGTAGAGCGCGACGCCAATGGCGCCGTGGTGGAAGTGCGCTCCGTAACCGGTAACAACTGCCCGCGCGGCGATAAGTTCGCACACCAGGAGCTCACCTGCCCCATGCGCGTGCTCACGACGACCGTGGCCGTCTCCGGCGGCGACGAAGCCCTGCTCCCCGTGCGCACATCCGAAGCCATCCCGCTAGAACTCCACGCCCAAGCCATGGACCTCATCCGCGGCGTGATCGTCGAGGCCCCCATCCGCATGGGCGACGTCGTGCTAGAGAACCTCCCAGACACCAACATCAACCTTATCGCCAGCATGGACATCGACCTAGTCTAGCTAATTTGGGACGGGGCTCTTTTAGCTACCCCGCCATCCACCCCGCCCCTCCTCAATTGCGGTGAAATAGTTCCTGATTTCCGCCAAAACCCCGGCATCCAGGAACTATTCCACCGCAACTATCCTTGGAATCGGCATTTAGCTTGTGCCTACTTTAGTGCCATTTCAAAACTATGCCGGATTACGGGGCTGATTCGGAGACCCCCATCCATACCGGCATTTATCTATTTTTTATAAGCCGTCTACCTGCGGTTTTAATTTCATGATTTTTCCCATGGTCAAGTAATACAGGTCCAGCCCCGTAATCCGCCATACTTTTGAACCCAGCCCATTTGTGACGGGCCTCTTTTGACTACTTTAGCCCGAACGTTCGCTCAAATGATTTTTCTGGGACGGGGATTAAATAATCATTCGGCACCCAATGATTATTTAATCCCCGTCCCAGAAAAATCATTCCGCATGTTGGACGTAGCTAAAATAGCCCCGTCCCAAATTGACTACCCCGGCATTGGGGATACCATGGTGGCAGCCCAGCGAAAGGATGTTTCATGGCACATGTCGATGACCAGCGTGTGGCGCGCGTGCTCGATGCGCTCGAGGCTCAGCACCCCGGCGCACAGCTGCTCGTAAACGACCCATGGTCGATCTATTACCTGACCGGCTTTTATGCCGATATGTTCGAGCGTTTTTGCGGTGTGCTGCTCGCGCGCAATGCCGAGCCAGTGATCCTGGTCAACGCACTGCATCAGCTGCCCGAGTACGACAATGCCCGCGTCGCCTACCACACCGATACCGACGTCGTGGCCGACGCCATCGCGAGTGAGATCGATCCGACCAAGCCGCTCGGCATCGATACCGTCATGCGCTCCGGCTTTTTGATGCCGCTCATGGAGCGCCACGCCGCCAGCGAGTTTTTCCTGGGCGACTTTGCCGTCACCGCCGCACGCACCCACAAGGACGAAGCCGAGCAGGAGCTGATGCGCGCGTCCTCGGCCGCTAACGACGACGTGATGGCCGACGCCATCAAACTCGTTCACGAGGGCGTGACGGAGCGCGAAATTGCCGACCGGATGCTCGGTCTGTATCGCAAGCACGGCTGCGAGGGCTTTAGCTTCCCGCCCATCGTGAGCTTTGGCGCCAACGCCGGCGACCCGCATCACGAGCCCGACGACACCGTGCTCAAACGCGGCGACGTGGTGCTGTTCGACATTGGCGGACGCCGCTGCAACTACTGCTCGGACATGACGCGCACGTTCTTTTGGGGCGAGCCGGACGAGGAGACGGCACACATCTACGACATCGTGCGCCGCGCCAACGAGGCCGCCGAGGCGCTCATCGCACCGGGTGTGCGCATGTGTGACCTGGACCGCGCCGCGCGCGACGTGATTGAGGACGCTGGCTACGGCAAGTACTTCACGCATCGCCTGGGCCACTCGATCGGCCTGCAGGACCACGAGCCAGGCGACGTCTCGCTCGTCAACGAGCAGGTCGTTGAACCGGGCATGACGTTCTCCATCGAACCGGGCATCTACCTCCCCGGCCGCACCGGTGTCCGCATCGAGGACCTTGCCCTGGTGACCGAGAACGGCGTCGAGATTCTCAACGCCTACCCCCACGATCCGGTCCGCCTAGACTAGCCAATGTGACAAAGGGACAGCCCCTTTGTCACATCCCACCAACACCGCGCCACAAAAACGGCCTATCTACTACGTTTAACCCGTACAGGTCGACCATAACCGGCTTTTCGCAAAATCCGCAAGCCGTGTACCTGCGGTTATAATTTCGCGATGTTCCGTGTGGTCGAGGGTAGTCAGTAAAACGTAGTCGATAGGCTCATTTCGTGGCAAGCGAGTCAACTCGGGGCACAGGGCAGCCAAAAAGCCCCATCCCAAATTGACTGCTTTTGAGTTGCGGTGATATACGGACTGTTTGAGGCTTCTGGCTTGTTAAACAGTCCGTATTTCACCGCAACTGATGAGGGGATGGGTTAACGCAGCAGGCCGGCTACTTCGCCGGCTAGGGTGATGGTGCCGGCGGCAACGAAAGGCTCGTCTGCGGCATCGAGGGCCGCGAGGGCCTCGGGCACGCTCGCGTACACGCCCGCGAGTTTATCGGCGTCCACAAGGGCGGCGAGCTCCTCCGCCGGCAGGGCGCGATCGGAATCGGTCTGGGTCACAACCACGCGCGGGAAAGCCGGGATCAACACGTCGACGATGCCTGCCACGTCCTTGTCGGCCAGCGCAGCGCACAGCAGCGTGGGGCGATTCTCCACGCACGGGTCGATCTCATCCAGCGCGCTCACAAAGTTCTCGCAGCTCTGGGGATTATGACAGGCATCGATCAGCTTGAGGGGATCGGTCCCCAGCACGTCAAAACGACCCGGTGTGGGACAGCCCATAAGTGACGCATCGAGCTTGTCATGATCGAGCTCGTGACCCAGATAGCTCTCGCACAGCATAATCGCGCACGCAGCATTCTGCGGCTGATACGCAGGCTTAACCATGCTCGACGTATAGATCGCACGTGGCGTGGTGCAGCTAAACTCAACCGTGTCGCCCACATGCGCCGGCACCTTAGTCGTGGCATGACTCACCACGAGCGGCACAATGCCGCACTCGCGGCAACGGGCATCCATCACGCGCTGAACGCTCGCCTCGTGTGTGCCCACGCCCAAAACAACCAAGCGCCCGGGTTTGATAACCGCGGCCTTCTCCCCCGCAATGGCCTCGAGCGTGTCTCCCAAAATACGTGTGTGATCGAGCCCGATGCCCGTAATGGCAACGGCGACGGGATCGGTCGCACTCGTGGCGTCCCAACGCCCGCCCATACCAACCTCGAGCACGGCGACATCTACCGCGGCCTCGGCAAATACCACAAGCGCAGCAGCCGTCAGCAGGTCAAACGGCGTGATGGTATAGTCACGCTCCCCCGCCGCCACACGACGGGCATTCACGCGACGCCCCGCCTCGACAGCCGCCGAAACGCCACGGGCAAAGGCCTCGTCGCTCACAACGCGCCCGTCAACCTCCATGCGCTCGGGATAGCGCACCAGCTGCGGAGACGTATACAGTGCGGTTTTTAACCCCTCACCACGAAGAATGGCAGCCGAAAAACGCGTAGTCGAAGTCTTGCCATTGGTACCGGCGACCTGAATGCAATCAAAGTACTCGTCCGGACGCCCCAACTCATCGAGCATATCGACAACCGTCTCAAGCAGAGGACCAGCATCCCCAGAAATCCGCCCCGTATCAGCAGCCAGCCCCACAGCCTCATCAAACGAAAGCAGCTCAAACGAGAAAGGAACGACATACGACCCAGAACGCTTAGCCATAACCCAAAGTCCCCTCAACATAAAAAGAGGCCCGAATCAACAGCGAGCCCCTCCCATTCAAAATATCAGCCAAACACCGCTTTGCAGCGACCTCAAGGCCGCAACCAAGTGGCCCTACCAGGCAGCGGACGCCCCCGTAACCGCTATGGGAGCGGTTTGGGGCTTTGCTCGATACAAGTTCCGCACGAGCCGAAGGCCACTTAATGTGGCCTTCGTGCGAGCAGGACTGTCCGCAGTAGCGAGCAAAGCCCCAAACCGCGTCCCCCAGTACCGTCTACGAGAAGTCAGCAACCTGAGCAGTCAGCGCCGCCAGGATCTCCTTGAGCTCAGCTGCACGGTCCCTCTTCTTCTGGACCACCGCGGGCGCGGCCTTGGCCACAAAGCCCTCGTTGGCGAGCGTCTTCTCGCAGCCGGCGAGCTCCTTCTGCGCCGCGGCAATCTCCTTCTCCAGGCGCGCCTTCTCGGCCGAAAGGTCAACCTTGCCCTCGAGCACCACAAAGACCTCGACGCCGCTATCGACCACGGCGATGCTCGCGGCCGGCTTCTCGACGTCGGTACCCATGACCAGCGAGGCGGTGTTCGCCAGCGGCTCGATGGTCGAGCGCAGGCTCTCGAGCTTCTCAATGTCCTCGGCACCGGCGCGCACGACCACGTCGAGCTCAGCCTTGGGGCTCAAGCGATAACGCGAACGCGTGGCGCGGGCGGCGGAAACAACGGTACGGCACAGCTCAAACGCGCGCTCGGCGGGCTCGTCAACGTACTTGGCGTAGTCGGCGGGCTCGGGCCACTTGGCGATCATGAGCGCCTCGGCGCGGTTCACGTTGCCCTCGGCGTCCAGATCGAGCACACTCGCCGGCATGTTGTCCCAGATCTCCTCGGTAACAAACGGCATGAGCGGGTGCATAAGGCGAATGGAGGTGTCGAGCACAAAGATCAGGTTGCGCTGCGCCTGCAGACGGCCCTCGCCCTTCAGGCGGGCCTTGGTGACCTCGACGTACCAGTCGCAGACCTCGTTCCAGAAGAACTGCTGCACGCCGCGGGCCATATCGCCAAAAGTGTAGTTCTCAATACCCTCGGTGACCATCTTCACGGCCTTGGCCAGGCGGCTGAACATCCAGGCGTCGGCCGGCGTCTCCACGACGGGCTCGCCGGGCGTGTAGCCCTCCATGTTCATGAGCAGGAAGCGGCTGGCATTCCAGATCTTGGTCACAAACGACTTGGCCTGGTCGGTACGCGGGCTGTCGATGAGCTTCTTGGTCTTCTTGTCGATGTTCGCGTCGAACTTGACGTCCTGGTTGTTGGTGCACAGCGTCAGCAGGTTGAAGCGCATGGCGTCGGCGCCGTACATGCCAATGAGGTCCATGGGGTCAACGCCGTTGCCCTTGGACTTGGACATACGGCTGCCGTCCTTGGCCAGAATCGTCGGGTAGATGACGACGTCCTTAAACGGCACCTCGTCCAGGAAGTACAACGAGCTCATAACCATGCGGGCGACCCACAGCGCGATGATGTCGCGCGCGGTGACGAGCGCCGTCGTGGGGTGATGCCCCTCGAGCAGCTCCGGCTTTTGCGGCCAGCCCTGCGTGGCGAAGGTCCACAGCTGCGAGCTGAACCAAGTGTCCAGCACGTTCTCGTCCTGATGCACGTGATGGCCGCCGCACTTGGGGCACACGTCGGTGTCCTCGGTAAGGGCGTCCTCCCAGCCGCAGTCCTCGCAGTAGAACACGGGAATGCGGTGGCCCCACCACAGCTGGCGGCTGATGCACCAATCCTTGAGGTTCTCCATCCAGGTGGTGTAGGTCTGCGTCCAGCGCGAGGGGTGGAAGGTGACCTTGCCGGATTTGACGGCGTCAAGCGCCGGCCCCTTGAGCTTATCGACGGCCACAAACCACTGCTCGGACAGCCACGGCTCAAGCGCGGCGTCGCAACGGTAGCAGTGCATGACGGAGTGGTCGTGCTCCTCGACGTGGTCGAGCAGGCCGTGCTCGTCGAACCACTTGATGACGGCCTCGCGGCACTCGTCGCGGTTCATGCCGGTGAACTCGCCGTAGCCCTCGACGACCACCGCGTGCTCGTCGAAGATGTTGATCTGCGGCAGGTCGTGGGCCTGACCCATGGCGTAGTCGTTGGGGTCGTGGGCCGGGGTGACCTTGACGAAGCCAGAGCCAAAGTTGGCGTCGACATGCCAATCCTCAAAGATGGGGATCTCGCGGTCGACGATGGGAAGCTTGACGGTCTTGCCCACGAAGGCGGCCTTCTCGGGGTCCTTCGGGGAGACAGCGACGCCCGTGTCGCCGAGCATGGTCTCGGGGCGAGTGGTGGCGACGACGATGTAATCCTGGCCGTTGACCGGCTCGGTCAGCGGGTAGCGCAGGTGCCACAGGTGGCCCTTCTCGTCCTTATACTCGGCCTCGTCGTCCGAGATGGCGGTGGTGCAGTTGGGGCACCAGTTAACGATACGCTTGCCACGGTAGATCAGGCCGTCGTGGTACCAATCGCAGAAGACCTTACGCACGGCCTGTGCGTAATCCTCGTCCATGGTGAAGCGCTCGTTGTCGAAGTCGACGGAGCAACCCATGCGCTTGATCTGCTCGACGATGATGCCGCCGTACTCGTGGGTCCAGTCCCAGCAGGCGTCGACAAACTTATCGCGACCGATCTCCAGGCGGCTGATGCCCTCGCTCTTGAGCTTCTTGTCGACCTTGGTCTGCGTGGCGATACCGGCGTGGTCGGTGCCGAGCACCCAGCGCGTGGACTTGCCGCGCATGCGGGCCATACGGACGATGGCGTCCTGGATGGAGTCGTCGGTGGCGTGACCCATGTGGAGCTTGCCGGTCACGTTGGGAGGCGGAATGGTGACGGTGCAGTCGCCCACGCCCTCACGGCGCTTGTAGTAGCCGCCGTCGAGCCACTTCTGCAGGATCGCCGGCTCGTTGGTCGACGGATCGTAGTTCTTGGGCATTTCTTCCATATATCTCTCCCTTGCCCATCGGGGAGGAATGTAGGCCCGATTTTCGCTCGGTCAAGTCCTGGCTCGCACGAAGACCACATTAAGTGGTCTTCGGCTCGTGCGGAATCTACGAAAATCGGGCCTACATTCCTCCCCTTAGGTATCGATTACTTCAGTCTGAATGGACTTTGCTGAGACTTTAAACAAACACACAGAATAACACAGGTAGTTGGGGTTATTGCGTATATATAAAATAGCCTCCGACCGCGGATGGTCGGAGGCTATTTGCAAACACGTTTTAGGCTGGTTTACCCGTAGATGCGTTGGGGCTGCTCTTCGCCCTTTACGGAGGCTTCGGTCACGATGACCTTGGTGACGCCCTCCTCGCTGGGCAGGTCGAACATCGTCTGCTGCAGCACGTCCTCGCAGATGGAGCGCAGACCGCGGGCGCCGGTCTTGCGGGCAAGCGCCATGCGGGCGATCTCGTGCAGGGCGGCGTCCTCAAACTCAAGCTCAACGTCCTCGAGCTGGAACATCTTGCGGTACTGACGCACCACGGCGTTTTTGGGCTCAGTCAGGATCGACACCAGGTCGTCCTCGTCGAGCGCCTGCGTCTGAGTGACGACGGGTGTACGTCCCACAAACTCGGGGATCATGCCAAAGGCGTTGAGGTCCTGCGGGAGCACCTGACGCAGCAGGTCGTTCTCGTCGACCGAGGTGGGGCCGGCGATCTCGGAGTTAAAGCCCACGCCCTTGTTGCCCACGCGATCGGCGATGATCTTGTCCAGACCCACAAAGGCACCACCGCAGATGAACAGGATGTTGGTCGTGTCGATCTGCAGCAGCTCCTGCTGGGGATGCTTGCGGCCGCCGGTGGGCGGAACGCTTGCCACCGTGCCCTCAAGAATCTTAAGCAGCGCCTGCTGAACGCCTTCGCCCGAAACATCGCGGGTAATGGAGAGGTTCTCGGCCTTGCGGGCAATCTTGTCGATCTCGTCCACGTAGATAATGCCAACCTGCGCGCGCTCAATGTCGCCATCGGCGGCATTGATGAGCTTTAGCAGGATGTTCTCCACGTCCTCGCCCACGTAACCGGCCTCGGTGAGCGCCGTGGCGTCGGCGATGGCAAACGGCACCTCGAGGATGCGCGCGAGCGTCTGGGCGAGCAGGGTCTTACCGGTACCGGTGGGACCGAGCAGCAAGATGTTGGACTTGGCGAGCTCCACCTCGTCCATATCATCGTCAAGCTGCGAGTCCAAACCGTCGTCAAAGGCCGAAAGCGCGGCGCCGCCCTCGATCACGCGGCGATAGTGGTTGTACACGGCAACCGACATGGCGCGCTTGGCGTCCTCCTGGCCCATGACATAGGCCGAAAGCTCGTCATAGATCTCGTGCGGCGTCGGCACATGCGTAATGACCTGGCGGGCGTCGTCCTCGAGCTCAAAGCCCTCGGCCTCGGGATCCACGGCAGGCTGGGACGCAGCCTGGCCGTGATCGTTGAGGAAGCCCGGCAGCTTACCGTTGCGGGCTGCGTCCATAAAGTCCGAAGCCAGCGACTCCTCAAGAATCTCGGAACAGGCGGCGACGCACTCGTCACAGATAAAGATGTTGGTCGGGCCCTTTACGAGACGACGGACCTGTCCCTGCTCTTTTCCACAGAAGGAGCAGCGGATCGGGTTGCCGTTCTCGTCAAAGTTGTCCTGCATGTTACCTGCCATCCTAGGCGTCCTTCGCGGCAAGATCGCGCGAGGTGACGATACGGTCGATCAGGCCGTAGTCGAGGGCCTCGGCAGCGGTCAGGTAGTTGTCGCGCTCGGTATCGGCCTGGACCTTCTCGATCGGCTGGCCCGAGGCATCGGACAGGATCTGGTTGAGCTCGCGACGGGTCTTCTTGATCTCCTCGGCCACGATCTCGATCTCGGTCTGCTGGCCCTGAGCACCGCCGCTGGGCTGGTGAATCATGACCTTGGAGTGCGGCAGGCAGAAGCGCTTGCCCTTGGCGCCGGCCGAAAGCAGCACGGCGGCCATAGACGCGGCCATACCGACACAAATGGTGGAGACCTGCGGCTTAATGAAGTTCATGGTGTCCAGAATCGCCAGGCCGGAGTAGACCTCGCCACCGGGCGAATTGATGTAGAGCGAGATATCCTTCTCGGCATCCTGGCTCTCAAGATGCAGCAGCTGGGCAACGACCAGGTTGGCGCTGACGGAGTTGATCTCCTCGCCCAAGAAGATGATGCGGTCGTTGAGCAGGCGCGAATAGATATCGTAGCTGCGCTCGCCGCGCGGCGTCTGCTCGATAACGTATGGCACGAGGGCGGAATCGAACTTACCGATCATACGCATCTCCATTTCTCTCTTGCGGACCAATAGTGGTTCTAGATAAACGTACGGTGCCCGCATGCTATGCATTGGCTGGCACCGTACGAAGCAACCGGATAACCGGCTTACAACTTTACCCCATCACGGGCGCATCCATGCGCTCGCAGAAAAGGTGGCGAGAATTACTCGGCGTCCTTGGCGGTCTCGTCGACCTCGGTCACCTTGGCGTTCTCGACCAGGTGGTCGACGGCCTTGGAGCGACGGATGGACTCGCGGACGGCAGGCATGCGGCCATCGGCGATGAACTCGGCCTTGGAAGCCTCGACGTCCTTGACGCCGGCCTTCTCGAACTCAGCGTTGATGTCGTCCTCGGTGACCTCAATCTTGAGCTCACGAGCGAGAGCGTCGAGAGCCAGGGACTCACGGGCAACGTCGTTGGCCTGCTTGTGCAGGTCGCCGATGAACTGCTCCATGGTCAGGCCGGAAGCGGGCAGCCAGGTGTCCAGCGTCATGCCGCGGGCAGCGAGGTTGGACAGGAAGTTCTGGCCAAGCTCCTCAAAGACGGACTGCTCGTAGTCGGCGTCCATCTCGTCGAGCTGCAGGCGCTCGGCGAGAGCGGAGACGCAACGGTTCTCCTTCTCGGCCGGGAGGCGGGAAGCCTTGTCCTGCTCGATCTCGATCTTGATGGCGTCGCGCATGGCGTCGATGCTGTCGAAGCCAAAGTCGGACTTGACGAGCTCGTCGGTGAGCTCGGGGGTGTTGCGGACCTTGATGCCCTTGACGGTGACCTCGACGGTGTGAGTCTCGGCCTCCTCGCCCTCCTCGACCTCGTCGGTCCAGGTGACGGTCTTGACGTCGTCAACGTTGGCACCGATCAGAGCGTCGTTGAACTCAGCGGGGTTGCTGTCGCTACCGGCGATGAGCATGCGGCCCTCGGCGGCGAAGTTGTCGGCGTTCTCGACGGCCTTGAGGTCGACGGTGACGTAGTCCTCGGCCTCGACGGCGCGACCCTCGACGTCCTCGAAGGTGGCACGGTAGTTGAGGAGCATCTCGACCTGGTTGTTGATCTCGGACTCGGTGACCTCCGCAGGGGGCATCTCGATCTCGACGGCGTCGAAGGAGGAGAGCTCAGCGGCGGGACGCAGGGAGAACTCGACGGTGTAGGTGTAGTCCTCGTGATCCTTGGCGAGGTCGAGGTCCTTGTAGTCACCGTTCTTGGTGGGGACGATGTCCAGCTCGTTGAGGACGGCGGACTCGTTGGCGGCGATCAGGTCATTGGTGGCCTGAGCGAGGGTAGCCTCGGCGCCAAGAGCGGAGTCGATGACCGGACGGGGAGCCTTACCGGCGCGGAAGCCCGGGAAGCGGTACTTCTTGGCGGTGTCCTTGTAGGCCTTCTTGATCGCGGCGTCGACGTCGGCGGCCGGGATGGTGACCGTAGCGGTGAGCTTGGCGTCCTTGACGTCAGAAGCGGTGATGTTCAACACGTTCCTCCTCATACTGCCCAGCTTATCTGAGGTGCTGGTACCTTTATGCAACAAGCGTCGCGAGGGCATAAGCCGACGCGGGTGCGTTGGTGCGGGCGAAAGGACTCGAACCTTCACGGGAATCCCACCAGAACCTAAATCTGGCGCGTCTACCAATTCCGCCACGCCCGCATGAGCGCACAGACTAGGAATGATAGCAGATACGAACGGCAAGCGCACGCACACCTTTTACAAGCTCACGACCTCACCACGAGTACGCATCGGATCCCCCGCCGCCCCATCGAAGTTGCGGTGGAATAGGGACTGTTTGGGGCTCCAGTCCTCCAAAACAGTCCCTATTCCACCGCAACTTCGGTAGAACTCGGCAGCCTGGCGATGCTGGCCATGCGCCGGAAAGCGTGTCCCGGTTTGGGGCCTCGGAATGGGATGCAATTTCCGCTATAGCCATCAACCGGAAACTGCAACCCGTTTTGAGCCCCTATTCCGGGATGCACTTTCCGCCAAGGCCCTCAAACGGAAACTGCAGCCCACAATTCAGTTGAAAAGTGGGCTGCAGTTTCCCCGGGCTAGGCAATGAGCGGGTACAGCGCCTCCTCGCCTACTCCCCCAGCAGGGCCTTCTCGGGCGTGATCGGCAGCGAGCGAACCTGGTGGCCGGTGGCGTGCGCCACGGCCGAGGCAACGGCGGCGAGCGGCGTGTTGATGACGACCTCGCCGATCGACTTGGCGCCAAACGGACCCGTCGGCTCGTAACTCGGCTCAAAGGCCACGCGAATGCTGCCGATATCCAGGCGCGTGGGCAGCTTGTAGCTCATAAAGTTGCCGGTACGCAGGCGACCGCGGTCGTCGTGCTCGACTATCTCGTAGAGCGCATGGCCTATACCCTGGGCAATGCCGCCCTCGGCCTGGACGCGCGCGAGCGCCTCATTGATCACGGTGCCGCAGTCCACAGCCGCCGCATAGTCCACCACGGTCACCTTGCCGGTGGCCTTGTCGACCTCGACCTCGGCAATACCGGCCATAAACGGCGGAGGCGAAACGGGCAGGCAGGCAGAGGCATGCGAGGTGAGCGCGTCGCCGCCCGCGATGTTCTTGACGCACAGGTTGGCAAAGTCACGCAGCGTGAGGTAGCGGTTCTGCTCGCGCGCGGCACGCTCATCGGACAGGCGCACGTACTGACCATCAAAGACCACGTCGGCGGCGTCCACGTCCCACATCTGGGCGGCCTTGACGCAGATCTTCTCGCGCAGCTCGGCCGCAGCGTTCTTGGCTGCCAGGCCCGTTACGTACGTCCCCGAACTCGCGTACGAACCGGCATCGAACGGCGACACATCTGTGTCCACGCCGCGCACCACGATCAGCGAGCTCTCCACGCCCAGCTCCTCGGCGGCAATCTGCGCCAGAATCGTGTCGACGCCCATGCCGTTATCGGTGGCGCCGGTGCCGATGGTAATGAAGCCGTCCTCTTCCAGGCGCATGTCGATGCCGGCGATATCCACGTTGGAGATGCCCGAGCCCTGCATAGTGAGCGCGCAGCCCAGGGCGCGCACGCGGTCGCCCAGGTCAACGGCCAGCGGCTTGTCGCGCCAACCGATCATGTCCATCGCGCGCAACAGGCAGCGGTCGAGCGCGCAGGCGTTGAGCTTTTCGTTGTAGTACTGCGGCATGACCTCGCCCTCGCGCACGATGTTCTTAAGGCGCAGGTCGGCGGGGTCCATGTGCAGCATGTCGGCGAGCTCGTTGACGGCGCTCTCCACGGCAAACTGGCCCTGGGTGGCACCGTAGCCGCGATACGCGCCGCCGCGGTTGGTGTTGGTGTAGACGGCGTCCCAGCTAAAGCGGCTCGCCTTCACATGGTTGTAAATCGGCAGGCTCTTGTGGCCCGAAAGGCCGATCGTCGTGGTGGCATGCTCGCCATACGCGCCGGCGTTGGACAGCGTATGCAGGTCGATGGCCGTGATGGTGCCGTCGTTCATGGCGCCCAGCTTAACGGTCATCTGCATCTGGTGGCGCGAGTTGCCCGCAGTGATGGTCTCCTCGCGGGTGTAGCAGCAGTAGCTCGGACGGCCGGTCTTCTGCGTCACAAACGCAACGAAGATCTCGCAGCAGCCCGTCTGCTTAGAGCCAAAGCCGCCACCGATGCGCGGCTTAATGACCTGCACCTGCGACTGCGGGATATCGAGCGACTGCGCGACCATGCGGCGCACGTGGAAGGGCACCTGCGTGGAGGTGGTCACCGAGATACGCCCGAACGCGTCGATCGTCGCGAAGGCGCGGAAGGTTTCCATGGGCGCGGTCTGCGTGGCCTGGCTGGTGTAGGTGCGCTCAAAGACGATGTCACTCTGGGCGAATGCCTCGTCGAGGTTGCCAAAATCGCTGGTACCGCTGCACACCAGGTTGCGGGGCACGTCGCCGCCCTGCGGGAACATAAAGGTCACGTCGCCCTCGGGGTGAAGCACGATGTCGTTATCGAGTGCCTTGGTAAAGTCGAGCAGCGGCTCAAGCACCTCATAGTCGACCTTAATGAGTTTGAGCGCCTTGTCGGCAGCCTCCTCAGTCTCGGCGGCGACGATCGCCACCTCCTCGTTTTGGTAACGGACGAGGTTCTCGAGAATCAGGCGGTCGTAGGGACTCGGCTGCGGATAGCTCTGGCCGGCGATGGTAAAGCGGCGCTTGGGCACGTCCTCGTAGGTGTAGACACCCACCACGCCGGGCACCTTCAGGGCGCGCGACGTATCAATGGAGCGGATCTTGGCGCGGGCATAGGGGCTGCGCTTGAGTTTGACGATGAGCGCGCCGGCGGGCACCATGTCGCCCGTGTAGACGGGACGGCCCTCGAGCAGCGCCTTCGAGTCCTTCTTGGGCTGCTTGTGGGTGATCTGCTTGTAGGAAACGCCGTCGCAGCTGGTGTCGTTGACCGGCAGCTCGGGCATCTCGAAGCCCACCTGCACGCCGGACTCGTTGAGGAAGCGCACGATGGCGCGCAGCTGGCTCTCGTAACCGCTGCAGCGGCAGAGGTTGCCGGCAAGCTGGCGCGAGAGTTCCTCGCGCGTGGCGACGAGACTCGGGTCCTCCTTGGCGGCGCGGGCAAGCGCCAGCACGTTCATGATAAGGCCGGGGGCGCAAAAACCGCACTGCTCGGCGCCTTCGGCAGCCATCGCACGGGCCAGCGCCTCAGACTCGGCTTTGAGGCCCTCGAGCGTGGTGATGGTGTGGCCCTCGACGCGAGCGGCGGGAACCGAGCAGCTCAGCACCGGGTCGCCGTCGAGCCACACCGTGCACAGGCCGCAGTTGGTGGTTTCGCAGACACAGCGCACCGACGCGCAGCCCTGCTCGCGCAAAAGCGCAAAGAGCATGGTGTCGGGGGCAATCTGGACCTTGACCTTACGGCCGTTGAGCGTAAAGGAAAGATCGATGAGTTTGGCAGCCATTAGCGCACCTCGCTAGAATCGACGCCGGGCACGCGGCGGCAGGAATACTCGTCCGTGGCAAACTTGGGGATCTGCACGGTCTCGAGCTCGCGGGCAAGCGCGGCCGAAAGCTCGATGCCGGCGGCGCGGCGCACGGCCTGCACGGCAAGCGGGGCCGAGATGCGGCGGCGGTAGGCGGCCGAGCCCCACAGGTTGGTGCCGTAGCTCAGCGTGCGTACGGAAGCGGCCAGGGCGCGCAGCCCGTCCTCGGAAGGCCGCTCGCCGGTAAGGCCACACGCCTCGCCCTGCAGCAAGGTCGCGCGCAGCGGACGGGCGCCCACGGTGACATGCCAGGTGTTATCCCACCAGGCGGCGGTGACGTTTAAGGAGGGGAAGTCGGTCGCGGCCTTGCGCACAGCCTCATAGCTCGCGCGGTAATCGTGCTTAACGACCACGACGTGCTCGATCACGTCACGCACGTAGCCCATGTCCACGAACTCGGCGAGCGGCACGCGGCCGGCACCCGTCAGCTCAACATAGGAGTCGAGCGCGAGAAAGGCGGAGAGAACGTCCGAGAAGCCAAAGCGGCCGTAAATGCTACCGCCCACCGTGGCGGTGTTGCGAAGCTGGACGCCCACGATATCGTGGACGGCAAACTCAAAGACATTGTTGACAAGCGCGTTGAGCTCGGCATGGCGCTCGAGCTGGCGCAGGGTGCACATGGCACCGATACGAAACTCGGTCTCGGTCTCCTCGATCTGATCGAGTCCACAGGCCGAAAGGTCAATCGCCGTCGCCACGCGACGCGAACCCAGGCGCATCCAGATGCCACCGCCCACAATCTTGTTGTTGCGGTTCTTCTGCAAGAGCTCATAGGCTTCGGCCGCGTTTCCAACACGGACGTAGGTACCGAACTTGAGCACGTTCTCCCCCATCTCTTCACTTGTCCAGTACTTTTAAGTGTACCAAACGAGGGGCCGCACACCGTTTTAGGACAAAATCCACCCACCCATCCATAACTTGCGGTGATATACGGACTGATTAACCGTTCTGGAACGCAAAACAGTCCGTATATCACCGCAAGTTATGAGGAGTCCTCCGGGATAGAAAAGGCTCCCAGCCAGATAGCTGGGAGCCTCATCACATGCTATGTCGAGCGAAGATTTAGCAGACGCCCTGGGCGAGCATGGCGTCAGCGACCTTCAGGAAGCCGGCGATGTTGGCGCCCATGACGAAGTTGCCCTCCTCGCCGTACTCCTTGGCGGTGTCGTCCACGTTGTGGAACATGCCGCGCATGAGCTGCTCGAGCTTGCCGTCGACCTCCTCGAAGGTCCAGGACAGGTGCTCGGCGTTCTGGCTCATCTCCAAGCCGGACACGAGCACGCCGCCGGCGTTGGCAGCCTTACCGGGCATAAAGGCGACGCCGTGCTCCTGGAAGTAGGTCGTGGCCTCGATGGTCGTGGGCATGTTCGCGCCCTCGCCGACCACCTTGCAGCCGTTGGCGACGAGTGCCTGGGCGTCCTCGAGCAGCAGCGTGTTCTCGCGAGCGCAGGGCAGCGCGATATCGCAGGGAAGCTGCCACACGCCGCGGCCGTCGCCCTCGTGCCACGTGGCATTGGGCTTCTCGTCGACGTACATAGCGAGCGTAACGCCCTTGTCGTGGCCGGAGCGCTTCTTGTTGTAGACATGCTCGAGCACGGTGTAGTCGATGCCGTCGGGATCCTCGACCCAGCCGTGGGTGTCGGAGCAGGCCAGTACCTTGCCGCCGAGCTGGGCGACCTTCTGGACCGCGTAGATGGCGACGTTACCGGAGCCGTGAACGACGACGTTCTTGCCCTCGAAGGAGTCGCCGCGGCTCTTGAGGTACTCGTCCACAAAGTAGACCAAGCCGTAGCCGGTGGCCTCGGTACGGGCGAGCGAACCGCCAAAGGAGAGGCCCTTGCCGGTAAGGACGCCGGTCCACTCGTTGGTCAGGCGCTTGTACTGACCGAACAGGTAGGCAACCTCGCGGCCGCCAACGCCCAGGTCGCCGGCGGGAACGTCGGTGTTGGGGCCAATGTGGCGATAGAGTTCGGTCATGAAGGACTGGCAGAAGTGCATGATCTCGTTGTTGGACTTGCCCTTGGGGTCAAAGTCGGAGCCGCCCTTGCCGCCGCCCATGGGAAGGGTGGTCAGGCTGTTCTTGAGGATCTGCTCCAGGCCCAGGAACTTAAGCATGCCCAGGGTGACCGTCGGGTTAAAGCGCAGGCCGCCCTTGTAGGGTCCAATGGCAGAGTTGAACTCGACGCGGTAGCCGCGGTTGACCTGGACCTTACCCTGGTCGTCGACCCAGGGGACACGGAACATAACGATGCGCTCGGGCTCGACGAGGCGCTCAAGCAGAGCGGCCTCCTCGTACTCGGGATGGGCGTCGAGCGCCGGCTGGATGGTGCCGAGGATCTCGGTCGCGGCCTGGATGAACTCAGGCTGCTCGGGATAGCGGGCCTTGAGCTCGTCGAGAACTTTCTGCGTGTAGCTCATGCTTCCTCCAATTGATGGAAAAGAAAAGTGTCGTTCGAGGCGCCCCATGCGCCGCGAGCTTTATCGAGTATGGATAATATCGCACTGTTGCAGCAAAGTTTCGCATAAGCCGACGGGCGGATGTTTCGTTTTGATTACGATGCAGGTAGAAGCGTTTTTGAGCACTCGACGTACAAATCGCGTGTTTCGAAGCTGTTTCGTCCACGTGTTCCAAACCACCACATTGGGGACAGGCACCTTTGTGGTGGTGTTGGCGATTAGAGGACGAGCTGGTGGTAGTCGGCGGGGGTTACGCGGCCCTCGGTGGCGGCGCGGAAGGCGGCGAGGGCATCGCCCGAGAACGGCATGGCCCAGCACAGCCCGCAGCCGGCGGTGATGGAGCCGGGCAGCGGCATGATGCGCCCAGGCACGCCGGCGGCAAGACACAGCTGTTCGCATTCCATCACATCGAAGGTGCTGTCGAACGAAACGATGATTTTGCGTTCGCGATCGAGGGCATCACCGGTCGGGCCTTCACGGTGTGCCTCACGATACGCCGCGGCGGCCGCTTCCTCTTCCGCGGTATGTCCACAGCCACCGCAACCGCAGGTACAGGGTTCGGACCCGTCGCAAGTACAAGGTTCCCCCGTGTCGGGACAAATATCGTGAGACATCGCAACTCCAATCCTCTAGGCGAGTAACTCGGCCGCCGCAAACTCCTCGGGCGTATTGACGTTCTCGAAGCAGAGCGTCGACCCCGCGGCCTTAACGATCTGCGGCTCATCCATATAACCGGCCTGAACGCGATTGATCAGGCAGCGAATGCGCTGTCGGTCGCAGGAGAGCAGCTCTTGGGCAACCGGCGCACATGCGGCACGGCGCCAGACGGCACAAAGCGGCTCAATCCCCCGCTCCTCGCACGGCACGCACACGTCGAGTGCCTCGGCCTCAACACGATTGGCAAGCGCGCCAATGAGTTCCGGCGAGACAAACGGCATATCGCAGGCAACTATCGCCACGAGAGGCAGCCGAGCCGCTGCCAACGAGCTCGCGATGCCGCGCATTGCGCCCGCCGAGCCTTCAAGGTCCGCCACCACACGCGGCACCAGGCCGCCAAACGCGCGCTCCTCAAGATAGGCAAGCTCGCTGGGACGCGACGTCGTCACGACCAACTCGCCGGCAACTGGCGCCAGCCGACCCAGCACGCGCTCGATGAGCGGCTCACCGCAAAACGCCATGCGCGCCTTATCGCAACCCATGCGCGACGACAACCCGCCCGCCTGGACGACACAAGAAAGATCGGCCCGTCTTACGGTAGTCATACGGCAAACCACCCCCATCGGTATGCTCAAAACCCGGCACACGAAGCCAAATACCGTCGCCGATAAAGCGGGCGGCACGGCAAACCCGTGCAAAAACAAAACAGCGCCTTTGCGGCACGCAGCAAGACCGCGAGCACAAAAGCGCTGGTAGCGTATGGCGGGAACGTATGTGAATCGAACACATCCAAGACGTTTTGCACGCCTCGCAACGGTTTTGAGGACCGCGGAGCCCACCGGAGCCCATCCGTTCCCAAGTGCGGCGGTATTTTACCAAACCGAGCAGCCAATCTAGCGCAGGGAGCGCAGGCCGCCGGCATCCTTGTCGAGCACCGTAAAGCGTACGGCATCCAGGTGCTCCAAGATGCTGATGGCACGTTTGCGCGACACGCCCAGAGCCTCACGCAGCACGCTCGTGGTGGCTGCGCCACCGGCATCGGCGATGGCGGCGGCGACGAGCTCGCGCGCATGGGCCTCGGCGGCGGCAGACAGGGCAACGTCGCGCTCAACCTTAACGATCGAGCGATTGAGCGAAAGCTCGCGCAGGGCACGCGTCATGGTGTCGCGATCGAGCTGCAGTTGCTCGCCCGCCTCGGGCAACGTCGGCGCATCGAGGCCGGCTTCGTCCAGCAAAGCAACGATACGTTCGCAGGCTTCGCGAGCCACGCGTGCCGCCGCGGCGGCCGAATGCGGATCGAATACCTCGGCGCCCTCCGAGGCACACACACCACGCGAGCAGCCCTCGGCAATCAGAGCCGCGGCAACGCCATCATCAGCGGCAGGCCACGCAGCATGGGCAACGGCGCCGGGCGTAAAGCCCGTCTCCTTGGGAGACGCCGCATGCATGGCTGACAGGGTCGCCGCCAGCACGTCCATGGCGGCATCGAACACGGCAGCATTCACATACAGCCTACAGCCCGAGCCCGCAAGCTCGCGCACAGCACCTCGCGCCACCAACTCGTTCAGCGCGGCATCGGCCCCACCGGAAACAAGGTCTAGCGCCGCGGCAACGTCGGCAGCCACGACCGGCAACGTCTGCAGCGCCAACCACGCCTCAACACCAGCGACGGCATCGCCGGCCTCAAGCGCTGCAAGCAGCGTGCGCTCCCCCGTCGAAAGCTCGCGCGAGCGACGGCAGCGCGAAAGCAGCACGCGCCCGCCGCCGATGAGCATAACGGGCGAATACGACAGCACCACGGCATGGTCTCCGGCACACAGCGGCAGCGGCTCCTCCAGGCGCACCTGCACGGTACGGGTCTCGCCCACCGCCATGGGGGCCTCGCCCTCCAAAAGCATGATGCGGCCGATGACCTCGGCCGTGCCGGCCATCACATGCACACGCGCGCCCGACTCGAGCACGCGCGGCTTGGTGCCCTCGCGGCCCAGGTAGGTGAACGTCATCATAAAGCGCAACGTCTGGCCAAAGCGGTCCGCCACGCCCAGCATCTCGCCACGGTCAAGCGCCGCGACACCGTCACCAACCAGGTTGAGCGCCACACGCTGACCAGGCAGCGCGCGCGGCGTATCGCCATGCACCTGGATCCCACGCACGCGACAGACCGTACGCGACGGCAAAGCCATCAACTCGTCGCCCACCGCAACCGGCGCATCGTGCAACGTTCCCGTCACGACAGTGCCGACGCCCTTGATCGTAAAGCAGCGGTCAATCGGCAGACGCGGCGCGGCATCAGTGAGCTCGGCACGGGCACGGCAGGCATCCCAGCAAGCGGCAACCTGCTCGTCGAGCACGGCGAGCAGCCTTTCGATCCCCTCGCCTGTCTTGGACGACACAGGCACGATCGGCGCGTCCGCAAACACGGTACCCGACAAAAAGTCATCGACATCGAGCTCGGCAAGCTCGGTCATCTCGGCATCGGCAAGGTCGCACATCGTCAGCGCGACCACCATATGCGTAACGCCCAGCAGCTCCAGCACGTGCACGTGCTCGCGCGTCTGCGGCATCACGCCCTCGACGGCAGAGACCACCAGCACGGCAACGTCGATGCCCGTGGCGCCCTGCACCATGGCGCGCAGGTAATGCGCGTGGCCCGGCACGTCGACCAGGCCGACGATCTTGCCACTCGGCAGCGCCAACTCGCCAAAGCCCAGCTCCACGGTCATACCGCGACGGCGCTCAACCTCCAGACGATCGGGATTCTTGCCGGTCAGTGCCTCGATCAATGCCGACTTACCATGGTCAACGTGACCCGCCGTGCCAACGATAACGGGACACTCCACCAGCGCCTGAACCTCACTCATCGAGCAATCGCCTTCTCAACGCACGCGACGAGCGTCGATGCCGCCGTCTCGATATCGCGGTCGCCCACGAGTGTACGCATGTCAAACAGGACGCGATCGTGCGAGGCGCGTGTGACGACCGGCGTGTCGAAATCTTGGACGAGCGAGCGCTTGAGTGCGTCAACGGAAAGACGCTCATCGACGAGGCGCACGGCAACGCACATGGTAGGCAGCTCGACGGTAGGAAGCGAGCCGCCGCCGGGAGTCGACGACTCCTCGACGATTTCCACCTGCACGGCACACGGGCAGCCAGCCTTATCGAGGCCCGCCACCATCAGCTCGCGCAGCTTGCGTGCGCGACGCTCCAGATGAGCCTGCGGAAGCGTGAGCATGTTGAGAACCGGCACCTCGCGATGGGCAACATCCGCCCCGTCCATGTAAATGCGCAGTGTGGCCTCGAGCGCCGCCAGCGCGAGCTTGCCCGGGCGCAGGGCACGCATAAGCGGATGCGACCCGCAAGCCTGGACCAGATCGCGACGGCCCATGATAATGCCTGCCTGCGCGGCACCGAGCAGCTTATCGCCCGAGCACGACACCAGATCGAGCCCTGCCGCGACCGAAGCCGGCGTGGGCTCCTCACCCCCGCGCACCAGAATGTCATCGGGCAAAAGCGCGCCCGAACCTTGGTCCTCGTAGAACAGCAGACCATGCTTGTGGGCCAGGGCGGCAAGCTCCCGAGAGCCCACTTCCTCGTGAAAGCCCTCGATGCGATAGTTGGAAGGATGGACCTTGAGGATCATGGCCGTATCGGGCGTAATGGCTTGCTCATAATCTGCCAGGTGTGTGCGGTTGGTGGCGCCGACCTCGACGAGTTTGGCGCCCGAAGCCGCCATGACATCGGGGATGCGGAAGCTGCCGCCAATCTCGACAAGCTCGCCGCGGCTGACGATGACCTCTTTACCCGCGGCATGGGTGGCAAGCACCAGCAGCACCGCGGCGGCATTGTTGTTGACCACGAGCGCGTCCTCGGCACCGGTGAGTGAGCGGATCAGCTGCGCGGCATGTTCCTTGCGCGACCCGCGAGAGCAGGTGTCCACGCTGTACTCAAGCGTGCTGTAGCCGCGCGCGACCTCGGCCACCGCCTTGGCGGCTGACTCCGCGAGCGGGGCTCGACCCAGGTTGGTATGGATAACCACACCCGTGGCGTTGACGGCAGGGCGCAGGCTCGGCAACGCGGAGCGGTGCGCACGCCACTCGATGGCCGAGGCAAGGTCGCGCTTAGAGCGCGGGGCAGCACCGGCGCGAATGGCTGCGCGCTCCTCGTCGAGCTCGGCCGTCACGGCGGCATGCACCACCGCGTCGCAGGTCTCCCCCGCCGCCTTCACTACCGGCCACTCGGCAAGCAGCTCGTTGACGGAAGGAATGGCGCGCAGGCGGGCGCGTACCTCATCGGACATGTTCTGGCTATCGCTCATGTACGGCCTTTCAAAAGAAACGTGGATCAGTCGAATGCATCAGCTGAGTCAATTACTCGTTATTATCCTCGCGCTCCGTGATCTTTTCCACGCGAACGGCGTTTTCCTGAGTGAGCGCGGCGCCCGTCAACGGGTCCCAACGCAACGGCGTATGGTCGAGCGGGCCTACGCCCAAGGCCTGAGCGCCACCGGTATCGGCGCCAGACGAACGCCCGCCGGGGGCGGCCGAGGTGAAGATGCACGCCGGATGCAGATAGGGCGTCGTCTCCACGCGCACGCGGTCACGGCCCATGTCGCTCACCAGCTCGACGACCTCGCCATCGACGATACCCATGCGAGCGGCGACATCGGCGTTCATCTGCACGGCGTCCAAGTCCGACCCCACCTCGGCGGCACCGGCCGCCGCGAGTCTGCGCGAGGTATGCGACTCAAAGGGCCGGTTACCGCTAATGAGGCGAAACATCCCCGGGCTGGGTTCCACCATCGGCGCGATCCAGCCTGGCACGCGTCCCAGGCCGGCACGCTCCCATACGTCACTTGCCAGCGCAATTTTGCCGCCATCCAAGGGGATCGCCGGCTCGCCCGTACGCGACGGCAGCGCAACACCCGTATCGGCCCAGCCGCGCTCCTTGAGCTCGTCCAGATCGATCCCAAACGGCGCCACCTGGGCAGCCGCCAGATCGTCAGACGCAAACTGGAAGTACTCGCCCACACCACACGCCTGCGCCAGACCGGCAAAAATCTCCCGACCGGGACGTGTGTCGTCATGCTGCACAGGCAGCACGGCGTTGCGGTAGAACACACGCGCATCGTTGGCGCCCACGACCGTACCCACGCCGCGGTCGGCCTCCAGATACGTCACATCGGGCAGCACGAAATCTGACACACGCGCCGTCTCGGACCATCGAATATCAACGGTCACGAGCAGGTCAAGCTGTTCCAGAATCGATAGCCACGCCCCAGCATTGCCATAGCCCGCACCAGGGTTACTGGCATAGACGATGAGTCCACGCAAATCGCCGGCAAGAATCGACTGACCGATGGTCGTGCACAGGCCGCGCTCGGGATCGACGAGCGGATAGCGCTGGGACCCCAGCTTGGTCCCACGCGGCACCGGCGGCGTCGCAAAGCGCGCGGGATCGAGGTCGCCCAACACAAGCGGCGTGGGCGGATTGAGCGCGCCGCCCGCATGCCCGATGCAGCCCAGCAGCACATCGACCAAGCAGATAGCGCGCGCGGTCTGGGTGCTATTGGCATACGCGATGCCGATGCCACCATGAAAGCCCGCATCCACCACAGCGGCAGGCGCGGCGGCAGCGAGATCGCGCGCCGTGGCGACAATCTCTGCGGCCGGCACGTCGCACATCGACTCGGCCCACTCGGGCGTCCAAGGACGGGCCGCCTGCGCCAGCTCGTCAAAACCCGTGGTATAGCGGGCAACGAACTCGTGGTCGTACAAGTCCTCGGCAATCAGCACGTGGGCGATGCCCAGCAGTAGTGCCAAATCGCAGCCCGGGCGCACGCGCAGCCAGCGGTCGGCAAGCGCGGCGGAGCCGCTGCGCCGGGGGTCGACCACGATAATCTTCGCCCCGCGCCGGCGCGCATCGTTGAGCGCATCGACGGCCCCCATCGTCGATGAATCGACGATGGAACGCCCCAGGTACATGATGCAGTCGGTATGTGCCAGGTCGGAGGCGGGGCTATAGCCCAGGCTGTGCTCCCAACCGGTAAGTCGGCTTACCTCGCAGGCGCCATCGGCACCGTACACGTTGGGCGAGCCCAACGCATGCATAAAGCGATACGCCCAGTAGCGGTCGAACGAGGGAACGCCGAGCGTCATGCCCAGCGCGCGCGGACCATGCCCGTCAACAATCCCCAAAAGGCGCTCGGCAATCTGAGCAAACGCCTCGTCCCAGGTAATCGCATCAAACCCCGAGCCATCCCGGCGGCGTCGCATGGGGTGCAAAATCCGGTCGCGCTCGTCAAACGGCATTGCCAGGCGATGGCGCCCGCGGGCGCACAGGGCACGCGCCGCGCACGGATGTCCCGGCACCGGCAACTCGGCCACCACGCGACCGTCCTCAACGCGTGCCGCAAAGGCGCAATCGGCATAGCATCCCCCGCATGTCGTCACCACGGAGCGACCGTCATGCATAGCTCTCGATGCCATCTCGATTATTCCTTCCAGCTCAGGGGTTCATGCCCCGCCGCACCACAGCCCTGCCACCAGCTGCCGCGACGCAAAGCCCGCTGCATCTACCGCAGCAAGACACGAAGAGCCTCCCAAAAGGCAAACGCCCCTCGGGAGGCCCGTACGTCATTCCAGCTTATTACGCCTCGGACTTCTTGGCGTAGATAAACCAGTAGCCGAGCGCGACCAGAACCGCGCCGCCCACGATGTTGCCCAGCGTGGCGGCGGACAGGTTAAACGCAATGCCCGCAGCGTTGAGCGCATCGGCGCCGGCGACGTCGACGCCATAGCCGCAAGCGTGCATCACGGCACCCATGGGCAAAAAGTACATGTTGGCGACGCAGTGCTCAAAACCGCAGGCCACAAAGGCGGCGATGGGCAGCAGAATGCCCACAACCTTATCGACCACGGTCTTGCCGGCGGTACCGATCCACACGGCCAGGCACACAAAGATGTTGCACAGGATGCCGCGGAAGAAGATCGTCACCCAGTCGACCGTCACCTTGCCAGCGGCGACGCTCACCATGGAATTGGCGACCGCCTCGCCGTTGAGCTTGTAAATGCCGGCCATGTACACCAAAAAGACGATGAACAGGGCACCGACAAAGTTACCGACCCACACGACGACCCAGGCCTTAAGCATCTGAACCAGGGTGATCTTTTTGCTCTTGAGTGCGCAGACCATAAGCGAATTGCCGGTAAACAGCTCGGCGCCGCACACCAGCACGAGCACCAGGCCCAGGCAAAAGCACAGACCGCCCACGACGCGCTGAGCGCCCCAGCCCAGCGTGCTGTCGCTCAAGAACACGGTAAAGAACAGGCCGCCGAAGGCGATAAACGCGCCGGCGAACATTGCCAACAGAAAGGCCTTAGCGACCGGCAGGTTAGCCTTGGTCACGCCGGCGGCCTCGGTCTTGGCCTCGATCGCGGCGGGCGCCAGGCAATCGGGAGAGGGGTACTCCACCTTGGAATCTGCCATGTCAATCACTTCTTTCCTAATCAGCAGGAACAAGCGCTCCTATTGCTCTTGCCCCAAGCGGACAAAGTGGGAAAAGTCGTTGGCGGCCACGGCGTCGTACACGGCGTCGACGGCCTCAAAGACTTCCGGGGACATGGGGTTGTAGAACTCCGTGTCGCCCGGCTGAATCCCGACGAAGACGATATCATCACACGATTGCTCAATCTCTTCGATCAGAATCGACAAAGGAAGCGAATGCGTGGTGAACATCGATTTGCGCGCGACGTCGGTCTTATCGAGCAAGCGGATGGCGCCGACGGGCAGCGCCATGTCGGCGGCATCGACCAAAACCAAACGCGGCGGACGCTCGCGCTTGACCTCGATGATGTCATCCTCGGGCGTCTGACCGCCGTCGATGGTGTACCAACCGGCGATAGGCGTGTCCTCCATCTTTTTGGAGAGCACGGGGCCGGCGGCATCGTCGGCGCGCAGCACGCTTCCCGCCGTGAGCACGATACCCGCAAATGGGGCGCCGTTCACACGACCATCCACAACGCGACCCATTACTGCAACCTTCCCGTCAGATACACGCCCGACACATCGCGCACGCGCTCAACCAGATCGCGGAACTTCATCAGAAACGCGACCTGCTGGGCATGCAGGCCAAAGTCGTCGTCGAACACCGAGATGCCGGCCTTGGCCGAGCCGCGAAAACCGCGCTCGTCGAGCAGCGTGTCGCAGGCCTCGAGCAGCGACGGCACCGCCGCCTTGTCAAGCTGGCACTCGCCAAAGGAGCGGATGGCCTCGAACTTGGTCTTGGCCTCCCCCTCCGGCAGCGCGTCGACGAGCGAATAGAAGACATCCACCGGCACCGACAGGCGCGGCTCAAAGCAATCGAGCACGCCGGTGTGGTGGCCCACGGCGAGCGTGTAGTACAGCACGTCGCAGGCCTCCTGGGGAACGTCTTCCCCGGTCTCCACAAACTTACGCGTGAGCTCATAGAAGACCACCTGGTCGGGCGCATGGCCCAGGCAGGGGTCGGCGACGCCCTCGGCGGCCTCGTCGCTTGCGCGCGAGGCATCGCCAAAGGAGCCGCCGAGCATACCGGGGCCCGCAAAGTAACCAGAGCGGTCCGTGAGCTCCATCTAGTGACCTCCGGCCAGCACCAGATCCTGCAGCGCCGAGTAGACCTCAACGCGGCGCGGATCGTCCTGCTTGTCGATGAGCAGCGCCATGGCACCTCGGATATCACCCTTGGGCGCGTCCTCGAGCGTATCCATAAACTCGTTGGCCAGGTCGCGGCCGTAACGGTAGCCGCTCATGGCGCGAGCCTCGCGCTCGATGGCAACGCGCAGCTTGTACGGCACGCCGGGGTGCAGGATATCGGCCTGCTCGCCGGCAGCCTCCACCGTAGTCTCGGCATGGAGCTTTTGGTCCAGCAGGCCAAGTGCCATGGCAAAGCCGTAGACGGTCTGCGCGGGGCTGGGCGGGCAGCCGGGGATGTAGACATCGACCGGCAGAATCTTATCCGTGCCGCCCCAGACGCAGTAGTTGTCGTAGAAGATGCCGCCGGTGCAGCCGCACGCGCCATAGGACACCACGATCTTGGGATCGGGTGCGGCCTCAAACGCGCGCAGGGCCGGCATGCGCATGGCACGCGTCACGGCGCCGGTGTACAGCAGCACATCGGCGTGACGGGGCGAGGGCACGACCTTGATGCCAAAGCGCTCGACGTCAAAGACGGGCGTGATGGAACCGAAGATCTCGATCTCGCAGCCGTTGCAGCCGCCGCAGTCGACACGGTAGACGTACACCGAGCGCTTGATCTTCTTAAGAAGGGTCGCCTTGGCCTTCTCGATGCTCTCGTCGAGCTCGATCTTGGTCGGGCGGTACTGAAGCCGCTCGGGCAAAAGCGTGGGTTCGGCCATGGTTACTCCTCCTTCGTTTCAAAATCCATGATGATGCCCTCGACCGGCGCCGGACCGGCGGGAATCTCGGGCGCATCGGGGTTAAGCTCGCGGTCGATATACTCCGGGTTCACGCCGTGGCCGCCCAGATACTCCATGCCGGGGCCCTGGGGCTCGCCGGACGCAAGCGTCTCGTTGGCAGCCATGCCGTGTGCGTTGCCGGTCTTTACGGCCGATGCGGCGCGCAGGGCGTCGAGCTCGCGCTTGCACTCCTGGCACATACCGACGGTGCGGGCGGCCTGCTCGGCCTCCATGCCGCCGGCCTTTTGCAGCAGGCGCTTGGCATAGTCGATCTCCTTGTGCGGGGCAAACGGCTTGCCGCAACGCGAGCAGTGCTCGAGCGCATAGACGCTCTTGCTGGTGAGGTCGTCCTTGCTCATGACGGCCAGCTCAAACTCCTCGGTGAGCTTGATGGCCTCCATGGGGCAGGCTTCCTCGCAGCGGCCGCAAAAGATGCAGCGGCCGTAGTCGATTGACCAGGTAATGGTATCGGCCGCAAGGTCGGTGTCCATGCGAATGGCATCGGCCGGGCACGCCACGCCGCAGGCACCGCAGGCGATGCAGAGCTCGGCATTGTGCTCGGGCTTGCCGCGCATGTCCTTGTTGGTGGGGAACGGCGCAAACGGGTACTTGACCGTCGCGTCGCCGGCCTTGGCGTTAACCTTCCAAAGCTTCAGCATATTAGAGCGCCTCCTCATCGAGCGGAGCGGCCATGGTGCCCTCGCCCGCGAGCGGCGACTTGTCGCGCCAGACGTTCTCGAACTGCTCCTTGTCGAGCACGTGGTCGCGCTTGGCGGCGACATCGGTCACCGTCACGCGGTCGGTGCAGGAATAGCACGGGTCGAGCGAGCCAACGATCAGCGCCGCATCGCCCACGGTGTTGCCGCGGAACATGTAGCGCAGGACCGGCCAGTTACTGTACGTGGCGGCCTTGGCGCGCCAGCGGTAGCACTTCTGGTTATTGCCGAGCATGGCCCAGTGCACGTCCTCGCCGCGCGGCGCCTCGGTGGCACCGATGGCGTACTTGTGCGGGGTGTACTCCCAATCCGTGGTGAGGATGGGGCCCGACGGGCAGTTCTCGAGCATGGTCTCGATCATATCGATCGAATCGTAGACCTCCTGGATGCGAACGGCGGTACGGCCGAAGGCATCGCAGGTGTCAGCCGTGGCGGCGTGCATCTTTTGAACGTCCGGATCGGCGTAGCCGTCGAAGGGATGGTCGAAGCGCACGTCGCGGGCATAGCCCGAGCCACGCATGAGCGGGCCGACCGGCGAGAAGTCGCGTGCGATCTTGCGATCCAAGATGCCGATGCCACTCGTACGCTCAATGAAGTTGGGCGTGGAGAGCAAGACGTCGACGAGCTCCTGAACCTCGGAGCGCAGCTGGTGGATGGTCGTGAGCGTGGAGAGCTTCTGCTCGGCCAAAATGTCGCGACGCACGCCGCCGATCACGTTGAGGCCGTAGGTCTTGCGGTGACCGGAGAGCTTCTCGGCCAGGTCCATGGACTTCTCGCGGACGCGGAAGAACTGCTGGAAGCCGGAGTCGAAGCCGGTGTAGTGCGATGCGAGGCCAATATTGAGCAGGTGTGAGTGCAGACGCTCGACCTCGAGCATGATGGCGCGGATGTACTGGGCGCGCGGCGGGACATGAATGCCCTGGGCGCGCTCGACGGCCTCGGCATAGGCCACCGAGTGGGCGCAGCCGCAGATGCCGCAGATGCGGTCGGCGAGGAACGTCACGGCGTCATAGTTCAGGCGCGTCTCGGCGACCTTCTCCATGCCGCGGTGCACGTAGAACAGACGGTAGTCAGCATCGACGATCGTCTCGCCCTCAACGAACAGGCGGAAGTGGCCGGGCTCGTCGGAGGTGATGTGCAACGGTCCCATGGGGACGAGCGTGGTCTCCTTGCCCTTGGTGTCGGCCAAGAATTCGTAGTTTTCCATGTCGCTCGCGGGGGCGGGGCGGAAACGGTAATCCATCGAATCCTTGCGCAACGGGTACAGCCCGCTGGGCCAATCGTCGGGAAGCACCAGGCGACGGCGGTCGGGCAGACCCTCGGGAATCAGGCCGAACATATCGCGCAGCTCGCGCTCGCCCCACACGCAGGCGGGGACGAACGGCGTCACGGACGGGAACGTCATCTTGGCGGGATCGACCTCGGTGCGCACGGTCACCCAGCCGGGATCCTCCCCCTCCATGGAGATGACGTAGTATACGGCGTAACGGCCGCACAGGCTGCGCTCATCGTTGCCGATGATCACGGGAATCCAGCCGTAGCGCTCGTAATACAGGTAGTGGACGGCCTCGGGCAGCTTGTCCTGCTTGACGGTGATCGTCAGCTGGTCCTCGCACTGCCACTCGACCTTCTCGATGCAGCCCGAAACGGCGCGGCGCAGGGCCTCGACATGGCTCTCGCAGCGGCGGGCATACACCTTGTTCTCAGTTTCAATCATTCGTTACTCCACCTCGCTCTGAGCGGTCTCGGTACCGAACACAGCGCGGTACATCGGCGTCGCGTGAAGTTCCTCGGTGCTCTGCTCGAGCACGATGCCGGTCGCGGTCTCCACACCGTGCACGAGGGGCAGCGGGGTGGCGATGCCAAACCACAAGATCATGACAGCCAGGATGATTTCGGGGATAAGCATGAGCGCCGGGGCCTCATGCTTGCCCATGCCCTGGGGCGCATGGCCGAATACCGACTTGAGTGCGATACGGGTGAGCGCGGAGATGGCCACGGTAAGACCGAGGGCGACCACGACGACCAGCCACATGGGACCGGCGGTAACACCGGCGACAAAAGTCAGGAACTCGGAGATAAACATGCCAAAGGGTGGGAAGGCACCAAGGCCGAGCAGCGCCAGGACGGCGAGCGCGGCGGTTGCGGGGGCAACCTCGACGACGCCCTGGATCTTGGCCAGGCTACGCGTGCCAAAGGCGTGCTGGATGTTGCCGGACACGCAGAAGGCAAGCGTCTTGGTAAAGCCGTGGAACACGCAGTGCAGCAGCGCCGCGGCGATACCCAGCGGGCCACCGATACCCAGGCACAGGGCGATAACGCCCACGTTCTCCACAGACGAGTACGCAAAGCGGCGCTTGAGGTCGTCCTGGCGAAACATCGAAAGTGCCGCCACCAAAATGGACAGCGTGCCGACGATCAGCAGCAAAAGTTGCGGATACTCGGCACCCACGGCCTGGATAGTAAAGCCATAGAAGCGCATGATCACAAGCATGGCGCACTTAAGCAGCACGCCCGAGAGCAGGGCCGAGACGGGGCTCGGGGCCTGGGAGTGGGCATCGGGCAGCCAAGTGTGCATGGGGAACAGGCCGGCCTTGGTGCCAAAGCCGATCACGATAAACGCAAAGGCGAGGCGCATGAGCGTCGGGTCGAACTGGTCGGCATACGGCAGCACGCACGACAGGAATGCGGCCTCGTGGGCGTTGGGAATCACGTCGGCGGCGTTGGCGTAGATCAGCAGCGTACCGAACAGGCCAAAGGCCACGCCGGCGGTGCAGACCATCGCATACTTCCAAGAAGCCTCGAGGGCCGTCTTGTTCTTGTAGATACCCACGAGGAACACGGTGGAAAGCGTGGTTGCCTCCACGGCGGCCCACGTGAGGATCATGTTGTTGGACAGGCACGCGAGCAGCATGGTGAACACAAACAGGCTAAACAGCGCAAAATACTGCTTGGCGCGCTCGGCGGGCATGGAGCCCTCCTCGATATCGGCCTTTACATAGGGCAGCGAGAACAGCCCCGTAAGAAAACCGATAAAGCCGATGAGCAGCACAAAGATGGCGCCCAGCGAATCGAGGTGGAACCACAGGCCAAGAGCGCTCGCGGTGTCGCCGCTCATAAGGACGTCACCGGCCGTCATAATCGACAGCACCAGTACGGCTGCGACGGAGACCAGGTTGAGACCGGCAAATACGTTATAGGACGTGTTCTTGGGCAAAAACGCCATGACCAGCGAGAACACCAAAGGAGTCGCGAGCAGGGCGAGAATCAACGTTTCCATGGACTACCCCCTCAGCTCGGACAGGTCGCGCGCATCGAGCGAGTGGGAGTCGTCCCAAATGCGACGCACGACGATGGACATGATGATGACGGCAAAGATGGCGTCGGTGGCGATACCGATCTCGATGATCTCGGGAGCAGTGGGGGCCAAAAGCGCAAGCGTCACATGGCTGCCGTTTTCCATAAGGCAGTATCCAAAGATCTGCTTCATGATGTTGCGCTGCGAGATGATGCAGGTGAGGCCCACAAAGAAGTGAGCGAAGCTAATAGCGAGCGCAGGCGTTGCGACCTCGGCCGTGGGCAGGCTGATCTGCGTCACGACGGCAAAGCAAATCGCGACCTCCACGGCGATGATGCAAATGGCCCACGCGGGCTTAAGGCCGGCCTTGAGCGATGCGTCGCTCGGCTCACCCATCTTCTTGTACGCACGGTTGAGGATATAAGGGACCAGGACGACCTTGGTGATAAAGGCAGATCCGGCCCACATAAGCAGCTCCTGCGCACCGGTAGTGGCACCGAGCGTAGCGAGCAGTCCCACGAGCACCAGCGACTGCACCGCATACCAGTTGATGGCATGTTTGATGTTTTTGGAGACGACCACCATGGTGGACGTGACGATCAGAAGGCCGCCAAGGATGTTGACGATCGAATAACCCATGTCGTTCTACCTCCTAACCGATCCAGCTGGCCGAAAGCGGGCCGCTGACGATGACCATGATGATGAGCACGATGAACACGAACGCCATCGCGCGGGGAAGCGGGGCACCCGCAGCGACCTCTTCGCTCGGCTCGCCGGGCAGGCAATAGCCCATCCACTTGAGGAACCAGGCAAAGGTGGCGACGGTCTCGGCGACCATGATGCACACGAGCACCAGAATCGCGACGTTGCCGGCACCCACAGAAAAGCCGCCGGCGATGATCTGGAACTTCGAGAAGAACGTGTTCATGGGCGGCACGCCGGCAATGGCGAGCGCGGCGACACCAAAGCCCACGCCCGAGATCGGGTACTTCTTTACGATGCCGCGAAGCTTGGGCAGCATACGCGTACCGAGCGTAAAGGAGAACGAACCAGCGATCAGGAAGAACAGCGTCTTGGCGAAAGCGTGGTTAAAGATGTGGCACACGGCACCGTCAAAGGCCAGCTGGCTGCCAAAGACCGAAAGGCCCAGACCAAAGAACACGTAGGAGAGCTGGGCGATCGTGGAGAAGGCCAGCAGACGCTTCATGTCCTTTTGCGGCAGGTACATAAGGAAACCAAAGAGCATGGTGACCATGGCGTCGATAATGGCAACCCAGCCCACGATCTCGGGAATCTCGCCGGCAGAGACGAGTGCACGCGCGAACACGCACACGCCGACCTTGACCATCGAGGCGCCATGCAGGTAGGCCGAAACAGGCGTCGGCGCCTCCATGGCCGAAGGCAGCCACATGTACATGGGAACCTGTGCGGACTTGGCCCAGGCCGCAAACAGCACAAGCAAAAGGACGATAGCCTTGAGCTTGGCGTCGAGGCCGGCAATCGCGGTGATGGCGAAGGTGCCGGTGTGGGCAAACACGATGGCGGCGCCCAGATACAGGCCGAGCGCACCGATATGCGTAATGATCAGGGCCTTCATGCCGGCCTTCTTGGCCGTAGGCGACATGTAGTAGCTGATGAGGCCCCAAGAGCAGGCACCCGTGATCTCAAAGAACACGAGCTGGCCCAAAAGGGTCGAGCTGTACACAAGGCCGGCCATGGCGCCGATGAAGGTCGCGAGGTACGCGTAGAAGCGACGACGCGGTGCGTCGGGATGCTCACGGTTATTCTCGCTCATATAGGGAATCGAATAGATCACGACAAGCAGGCCGATACCCACAAAGGCGGGCGCGAGCAGTGTGCTCATGCGATCGAAGGTGAATCCCATGACGAGGGTCTGCCCAAACGAGATCAGGGGAACCTGCGTGTCGGGCATGCCGGCGCCAGCGAAATTCGCGGCGAGGGCGATGGTGCAGACCGTCGAGACGGCGGCACCCAAAACGCTGAACCACTTGGCGTACGGACGGGGGAACAGGGCGACGAGCACCGAGGCCACCATCGGGGCCGCGATAGCGACCAAGCCGAGAAGGGACAGACTGACTGCAAATGACATTGTTTCTCCCTTCTCCTACACGCCGACGACCACGAAGACAAACGCCAGAACGGCGATGCCCACGACGGCCCAGGTCTGATTGCCAAGAACCTTAAAACGCGAGCGCGAGCAGGAGTTCTCGATCACGCCGCATACGACAAAGTCGATAAGGCACTTCACCAGGAAGATGACTGCGCCCAGAACGGCGGCTGCGCCTACGGTTGCGGGCTCGCCCCAGGGGACGAAGATCGCGCAGAACCAGGCGACGACCAGGACCTGCTTCATAGACATGGCGAGCTTGGCCATCGCAAGCGACGGGCCGGAAAGCTCGGCGAGCGGGCCTTCCTGAAGCTCTTGCTCGGCCTCGGCCTGATCAAACGGCAGCTTGCCGAGCTCCATGTAGCAGGCAATCGCAAAGGCGATGCCGGCGAGGATCACGGCGACCGGCGCGTCGATGGCGCCCGTCATGATGTGCTGACCCATGGTGGCGATGTCGGTGGAACCGCAAACCAGGGCGGCGGCAAACAGCGCCAGCAGCATGGACGGCTCGATGAGCACGCTCATGAGCAGCTCGCGGACGCCGCCGATACCGGCGTAGGCGTTGGACGAATCCACACCGCAGAGGGCGAAGAAGAAGCGGGCGAGCGCCAGGCTGTACATGATGGTGATGGCGTCACCAAAGACCGGGATGGGGCTTTGTGCCGTAAAGAGCGGCAGACCCATCGCGAGCATAAAGGCGACGGCGAAGAACAGCGGCGGCATGATGCGCAGCGCAAAGCTCGCATCCTCGCTCTGGGACTCGGGGCGCGCAAAGAGCTTGGCCAGGTCGCGGTAGTCCTGCATGATGCCGGGGCCACGACGGTTGTGCATCTTGGCGCGGATCACGCGGCCGAGACCGGAGAAGAACGGTGCGACGGCCATGACGACCACGCCCTGCAGAACGGCAAGTACGATGTTGTTCATGCTCTCCCCTCCTTAACCCATTTGCACGGCGAGCACGAGGAACACCACGAGTGCCGCGACGATGTAGCAGATATAGATGCTGTAGTTGCCGCCCTCGAGCTTAGTCGCGAGATCGGCGAGCTTCTCGACACCCTTATGCGGGGCATCGACGAGAACCTTGTCGGGTACGGGCTCCACAGCCTCGGCCACACCGGTGAGCTTCTGGAAGAAGTGCGCGATGGACCAGCAGACGGCCGTGCAGCGGTCACGCAGCGTGTAGAGCGGCTGCATAAACCAGGACACCTCGGAGGCAAAGGTCGTGGCCACGACGGGCATATGCTCGTTGGGAGCATAGCCACATGCCCACGGCTGGGACTTCTGCACCTTGCCGACGGTCTTGAGCTTGCGATAACCGCAGGCAAGGCCGACGAGCACCACGAGCGCAATGGCGATCGCGGGCGTGGAGGTGGCAGCGCCGGAGTACTGGTTCATGAGCTCCATGCCCTCGGCGGCAAACACGCCACCGTACGGATGCAGCACGGACGCGGCGACATCGACCAGCACGGGCGCGATCACGGGAGCGCCAATGCCCAGCACGACGCAGATGGCCGCGAGCAGGCCCTGCGCAAACACCATGGGGGCGGGAACCTCCTTGGCATTAGCCGCGGCCTCGGAGCGGGGCGCGGAGGCAAAGGAGACGCCATAGGCCTTGACGAAGCACGTGACAGCCAGCGCGCCGGTAATGGCAAGTGCGACGGCAGCGAACACGGCCACGATCATGACGGCCTTGTCGCCCTGCATGGCGGCGTTAAACAACGACTGGTAGGTAAACCACTCGGACACAAAGCCGTTGAAGGGCGGGATGGCCGAAATGGCAAGCGCGCCAACGAGGAAGCAGATGGCCGTTGCCGGCATACGACGGAACAGGCCGCCCATCTTCTCCATATTGCGCGTACCCGTGGAGTACAGCAGCGCACCGGCGCCCAAGAACAGCTCGCCCTTAAACATCGCGTGGTTAAACGTGTGGTAGAGGGCGGCCATCAGAGCCAGGACGGCGATGCCGACCGAGTTGAGCGCCATGGCGGCCATGGAGGCGCCGACGCCGAGCAGAATGATGCCGATGTTCTCGACGGAGTGATAGGCCAGCAGGCGCTTGATGTCATGCTCCTGCAGGGCGAAGGCCACGCCGAGAACCGACGAGATCGCACCGAAGACCATGACCATAAGGCCCCACCAGACCTGAACGCCCGAGGCGGAGAGCAGGTCGAGACCAACCTTGAGAATGCCGAAGATACCGATCTTGATCATGCCGCCGGACATGAGGGCCGACACGTTGGACGGCGCCTCGGGATGCGCCTTGGGCAGCCAGCCGTGCAGCGGGATGATACCGGCCTTGGCACCAAAGCCAAAGAAGGCGAGCACAAAGCACACGGATGCGACCGCGGGGCTAAACTGCGTAGCGCGGAAATCCGCAAAGGCAAACGAGCCACCGGCGAAGTTGGTCATGGTGAGGAAGCTCGCCATGATGAGCACAAAGCCCACATGCGCAATCACAAAGTAGAGCCAACCGCCATGGATGGAATTCTCGTTCTCCTCGATCACGACCAGGAAGTACGATGTCAGCGACATGAGCTCAAAGGCAACCAGGAACCAAAACACGTTGTCGGCGGTGATGACGAGCATCATGGACGCCACAAAGGTGTTAAAGAAGAAGCCGGCGCGGCCCTTTTTGCCCGGGTACTCATCAAAGTAGTTGAGACCGTAGATCGAACCGGCAAACGCGAGCACCGAGATGAGCGCCACGAACAGGCCGGACAGCTGATTGAGCAGCAGCTGGAAATGGGCAAACGGGAAGAACACGATGGTGTCGACCGACGTGACATCGCCCAGCACGGCCTGGATACCGGCCACAAACGAAAGCACCGCGGCGACGGCGCCGATAAGGCAGCCGGCGGTCTTGGCGGCGTTATCGGCTTTGATCAGCAGAACCGAGGCGAGCGCACCGATGCACGAGACGGCAAGCGATGCGACAAACAGCGTCATGCTATCCATTGTTTACGCTCCCTTCTGCTTTCTCGGACAGGCCCTGGGCCACAGCGGTAACGTCGACGACCGGACCGTTTTCGATCGAGCGCAGGCGCTTGGCCTCGTCGAGCTCGCGATCGGCCGCGCCGCCCATGACGGTCAGCGCCTTGGTGGGGCACGCCGCCACACAATGCGGGCCGTCCGGATCGAAGGCGCACAGGTCGCACTTGACAGCGCAGGTGTACTGGCCAGGAGCCCACGTAAGCAGGCTGCTCAGGGACTTAGGATACGAAGGCGTCGGGTCGCACATGCCTGCGACACCGGCGATAGACGTGCCATCGGGATGGATGGCTCCGAAGGGGCACGCGATGGCGCACAGCCTGCACCCGATGCACTCCTGCTCCTTGACGTGGATGCGATCGCCATCGTGCTCGATGGCATTCACCGGGCAGACCTCGGCGCAGGGGGCACCCTCGCAATGGTGGCAGGCAAGGGCGGCCGAAATACCGCCGGTCTTCACGAGCGCCAGGCGCGGCGTATCCTGAAGACCCTGCATCCGGTGGGCGTCGGCACAGGCGGACTGGCATGTTCCGCAGCCGATGCACCTCTCCGGGTTGATGTCGATGAAGCGGTTCATCCCCACTTCCTTTCAAAATAACGGGCCGGGCTCCCGAACGTACGGGACGCCCGGCCCAAAAAGCCAACGAGAACGGGACTACACGATTTGATTCACGTGCGTCTCGTCGTCGAACTTGGCGGCGCCGGGCTCAACGTCCTGGGGAGCGGCGGCGTCCACCAGAGCCTGCTTGAGCTCGGTGTACTGACGCTCCACCTCGCCCTCTGCCCAGACCTGGTCGGCGATAGCGTCGACCTGGCAGGCGGAGAACTTGTCCTCGGGCGTATGCGAGACCGGGTCGACCTTGTGCATGGTCAGCTCGTTGCACTTGCCGATCCACCACTGGTAGGTCATGTAGACCGTGCCCTTGTTGATGCGATCGCTTATGTCGGCGCGGCTGTATACCTGGCCGCGGCGGCTGTGGATCGAGACGATGTCGCCGTTCTTGATACCGCGCGCCTGGGCGTCCGCGGGATTCATGCGAACAAAGCCGGGCTCGTCGGCAAGCAGCGCCAGCGTCTTGCAGTTGCCGGTCATCGAGCGACAGCTGTAGTGGCCGACCTCGCGGACGGTGCACAGGATGAGCGGGTACTCATCGTCGGGAAGCTCGGAGGGCGCCTCCCAATCGTGTGCCATCAGGTTGGCGCGGCCGTCCTTGGTGGTGAACTTGCCACCAGCGAACATGTCGGGCGTACCGTGGTCGTTCACATCGGTGCTCTTGACGGGCCACTGGGCGTAGCCGCCCTCGGGAGCCATCTTCTCGTAGGTCGCGCCCACAAAGTTGGGGCACAGGCTAATGCACTCGTTCCAGATCTGCTCGGTGTTGTCGTAGTGCATGGGGTAACCCATGCGCGTAGACAGATCCGCGAAGATCTCCCAGTCGTGACGGCACTCGCCCTTGGGCGGAACGGCCGCGTCAAAGTGCTGGAAGCTACGGTCGGATGCGGTAAAGACACCCTCGTGCTCGCCCCAAGAGGTGGCAGGTAGGATGACGTCGGCGAGCATGGTCGTCTGCGTCATAAAGATGTCCTGGCAAATGAACAGATCCAGCTCGGAGAGCGTCTTGCGCATTCCGGCCGAATCGGGCTCGGTCTGCACCGGGTCCTCGCCGTAGTTGTAGAAGCAGTGCACCTTGCCCTCGTCGACCAGGTGGCCCAGGTCGGTGAGCTTGTAGCCCTCCTCGAGCGGGAGCTTTTCCTCGGGCACGCCCCAAGCCTTGGCAAACTTGGCACGCACTGCCGGGTCGGTGACCTTCTGGTAGCCAGGGTACAGGTTGGGCAGCATGCCCATATCACAGGAGCCCTGGACGTTATTCTGGCCACGCACGGGCGCGAGACCGGAATTGGGTTTGCCGATCTGGCCGGCAACGCAGGCGATGGAGGCGATGGTGTGCACCGTCTTCAGGTTCTGCTTCTGCTGGCATACGCCCATGCCCCAGCCAATGATGGCAGAGGGCTTCGCCGTGGCGTACATCTCGGCAGCTTGGTGGATCAACGCGGGCTCGACACCCGTGATGTCCTGTACAGATTCGGGAGTGTAGTTCTTGATGGTCTCCCACCACTCGTCAAAGCCGTTCGTGTGCTCGGCGACGAATTCCTTGTCGTAGAGGCCATCGTTGACCAAGCAGTTGGCAAAGGCGTTGAGGAACGCGACGTTGCAACCATTCTTGATCGGAAGGTAGAGATCGGCGATACGCGCGGTTTCGATATGGCGCGGATCGGCGACGATGATCTTGCAACCCTTTTCTTTGGCTCGCACGATACGCCTTGCGACGATGGGGTGCGAATCGGCAGGGTTATAGCCGAAGAGGAAAATGCAGCCCGCATCCTCCATACCGGGGATGGAGCATGACATGCAACCTGAACCAACCGTGTCCATCAGACCGAGGACAGTAGGGCCGTGTCAAGTACGGGCGCAGTTGTCCACGCTGTGGGTGCCGATGCACGCACGCGTAAACTTCTGCATGACGTAGTTCGCCTCATTGCCGCCGCCTCGCGAAGAGCCGGTGGTCATGACAGCGTTAGGACCATATTCGTCAATTATGGCCTGCATCTTAGATGCGGTGAAATCCAGTGCCTCGTCCCAGCTTACGCGCTCAAGATCCGCGCCCTTAGTGCGGCGGATCATCGGGTGCAGTACGCGAGGAGTCAAGATCTTGGTGTCGTTGATGAAGTCGTAGCCGCTCATGCCCTTAAGGCACAGCTCGCCCTGATTGGTGATGCCGTTGAGCGGTTCGGTACCCACGACCTGGCCGTTTTGGACCAAGAGGTTAAACTGGCAACCGGCGCCGCAATACGGGCAGATCACTTTATGCTTCTCCATGACACCCTCCTTCCTTTCTCTGCTACCGATTAATCGGTACTTATTTGACAATCGTTGGGCTTGTATGGCCGCCCGCCTACGCCTCGTTTTCGATGGTGGCGCGGGCACGCTCGGCAGTCAGTTCCGCCAGGCGCTCATCGTCTACCAGGGTGAGGCCCTTGGTCGGGCACGCCTCGGCACACGCCGGACCGCCGGGACGGTCCACGCACAGGTCGCACTTGAGCACGAAGCTCTTGGTCTGCGAACCCACGCGAACGTCGCCCATCAAGACCGGAACCTGCGTGGTCGCCACGCTCACGGCGCCAAAGGGGCATGCCATGACGCAGCTCTTGCAGCCGATGCAGTTGTCCTCGTTGACGCCGATGCGATGGTTCTTTGGATCAAAGAACAAGGCACCCGTGGGGCAGGCCTTGGCGCACGGAGCGTCCTCGCAGTGGTGACATGCCACCGGCGCGGAAATCTCGTAGGTGCGCGTTACGCGCAAGCGAGGTGCGGCGATGTTGCCGGGAATATCGTGTGCCTCGATGCACGCCGCCATACAGGTTTGGCACCCAATGCAGCGTGAAGAATCAGCCACGACTCGTTTATTGCCCATGTTGTTCACTCCCTCCTGAATCCCATGCCGGAGAACCCTGCCGACGTTGCCCCGGACCGCCCGTGGTCCGGCATCGGCGTATCGAGTGCATGCGGCGAAACAGGCACTTCGATAGAATTCCTCCAACGATATACAGGTTAAATATACGCAGTTGCAGGGGGGCAAACTTGAGCATAGGCCCTGCAATACGGGTGTATTGCAGGGGTTTTGGCAGGTTGGAATTATTCTCTAGAATCTATAAAGGTGAGTGTATTACATGCGTACGCCTCAGAGATTTTTACGCGCTCTCATTTTAGATGTACTACGCTTGTATTCAAGTTAATGGTTATTTACTTGAGCGAAATAAAGTAATCGTTATAAGATGCTCAAGTATCGGCACATGCCGCATTTGACCGACTATATTGCACGCTCATTAAGGGGGCCAGTGATGTCATCGACTCAAAAACGAGCCATCCTGCAGGTGCGCATTCGCGAGGAAGACAAGCAGCATGCCGAACATCTCTACGACGCCATGGACACATCGCTCGCCGAGGCCGTCCGTCTATTTGTCGCGCAGAGCATTTTGATGCGCAAGCTCCCCTTTCAGCCGGTCGCCGTGCGCTCAAAGGACGGCACCGCCGCCTATGGATCGCTCAAAGCATACGGTGACCCCAATCGCCGCTCCGAGGAGCGCAATGCCTGGATTGAATACCTTGCCACAGAAAGCGACGATTCGATTTTGGGTCCCGAGGAAGTAGATATCCATGAGTAGCACCATCATCGACGAGACCGTCATCCTACGCTACCTGCTTGACGACGACGAAGTCCTGTCACCGCGCGCCGCCAAGGTCATCGCCACGCGTACCGCTCGTGTCTATCCCGAAATCATCACGCGCGTCGTGGTCACGCTGCGCGACGTCTATAAGGTCCCCCGCGTTGAGATTGCTGCGGCCATGAAAAGGCTGCTCGATGACGTCATGGTCGACGAGCCCACCGTTGTCGCCCTTGCCGTCAAGCTCTTTGGCAAGATCCATATGGACTTTACCGACTGCCTCCTCGCAGCCCGAACCGCCATCTATAACGACGACGTCGTGAGCTTTGGCAAGCCCATCATCCAAGGCATGATCGATTACCGCCGCAAGCGCCAAACCACCGCCGACGCCCGCGACCGCGCCGCCGAAGCCCGCAGCCGAAGCACCGACTCCACCATCGACAAGCTCCGCCACCGCCCCCGCAGCTAACCCCATCCCCACCTAAGTTGCGGTGAAATACGGACTGTTTTATGCCTTTAAAGGCCTCAACAGTCCGCATTTCACCGCAACTTATTGAAGGTGGACCGCGAACGATTTCGCTATCGGGATTCGGCGTAGGGTTTTGTTGTCGGAATGCCGTAGCCGCGAATCATGGCACCGAACGATTCTACGTCGTAGGTGTCCGAGAGTTTGAAATGAATGACGTTGTGGCCCATGGAGCGAAGGTTCGCGTCGCGCATGAGGGCCGCTCGATACATTTTTGCCGCCGCCCGCTCTGGATCATTTTGAGCCTCGTCTTCAAACTTGCCTAGCCCATGCAGCTCTGCCAGCGTCCATGAGCCGTCTGGCATCTGCCAGCCATAATCTGCTAGATAATAGCCAGCGTTTCCCGGTCGCGTTATCTCAACTTGAAGCTCGGGCGCGGCAACCCCAGCGAGAATCATCGCTGCTCTCGCCTCAGACTCGCCGCCATTGTCTGACCTGCCGTCCATATACTCAAAAACGTCAAAAGCACGCGCGATGCCATGCAACCCTCGGCAATTTGCCTGGGCATATGCTCGCAGCTCTTCGCGTTCGACATCGTACTCACGGGCCAAGCCATCGACATAGCCCAGCGCATAGCGAAAGGCGCTCGTTCGAGCGATATCAACAACCGCTCGACACGGATCCGTCAGTGTAAACAGACCTAGCCGCCACACTTCGCCCGCCCGCCAGCGCTTGTATTCAACGAACTCATACTTATCACGCCTTGTAGACCGTGGCAGCAGTACTTGCACTTTATCCAGAAGCGTATACGCCGAGCCGATGCCGTAGAGCAGCGCTGCTGTCGCTCCGCAAAACACAGCATCCGGTTCAACGACCGCAATAGCGGATGCCAGCTGAAAGATACGATCTTCAACCCCAAGATTATTCCAATAGACCGGATCCGCATATACATGGTTGTAAAGACGAAGCATGAGCTCTTCCTGCATAAGCTCGCGCGCACGGCGTTCATCCCAAGGATCAATTGTTATAAGCAGCTGTCCATCTTGATAAATTCCAACGGCCGAGAATAGCATCCTTGCATAGGACTGCGGAAAATGTTTGCCTTTATCGAGCATGGCCAACCCCATAACCATCACGGCGGAGAGAATACCATTACGCTATCGCATGCTTCCGTCCGCAGGCCTTGCCAAAAGCTGACCAAAAGCTTGACGTCGCAGGTCAGAGCTTCAAAAAATATTTCCACTCTCGGTAGACGGTCGCTACGATCCTCCCAACGGCATCAAAATCCAACCTTACAAATAGTTGCGGTGAAATACGGACTACATGGGCCATAAAAGCCGAAAAACAGTCCGTATTTCACCGCAACTTAGGAGGGGATGTGGGGTCCCGGCATGTATATGAAAATGGCTCTGGTCCCAAAAGGAATCAGAGCCATTCATCTATCTTATGGAGCGGGCGACGGGAATCGAACCCGCGTCATCAGCTTGGAAGGCTGGGGTTCTACCATTGAACTACGCCCGCAAGATATGGTCGGGACGACAGGATTTGAACCTGCGACATCCTGCTCCCAAAGCAGGCGCGCTACCAAACTGCGCCACGTCCCGAAGGTGTTGAGCAGCTAAGGTCTAAACCTTGCGTGTCCCAAAGCGAAGGAAATTATAGGGGAGACTCCCCGCCTGTGCAAGCATTGATGCCTTAGCTCCTCGAATGTGCAACAAAACGACGATGGAGCAGGCCTATCACAAACGCCACCACGGCGACCGGCGCCCACGCGGCCCCAATGTCCGCCAGCGGCAGCGCGTCGAACGGCAGCCACGCGCTCGCAAAGAACGCGTCACGAACCGAGGTGATCACGCTCTGCACCGCGACAACGCCGCCGACCCAAACCCACACCTGCGGATGCGCGTCGCAAAAACCGTGCACCAGGCCCATAAGAACCAGCACAATGGCGACGGGGTACAAGGCATTGAGCATGGGCACCGAGAACATAAGGATCACGTCGAGGCCCACGTTGGAGAGCACGCACGAAAACGCTGCGAACACAAAGGCAAGAACCGCAAAGGGACGACGCATAGCCTCCTCGGAGGCCTCCGCTCCCCCTTCGACCACATACGTCTCGCAGAAGTAACGCGAGCAGCAGCTGATGAGGCCGATGCACACGTTCATGCAGGCGAGGAAAAAGATCGCAAAGACCACGACCGTGCCGACAAGGCCAAAGTGCATGGAGGCAGAGCGGGCAAGGATGGCGGCGCCATTGGTGGCATCGGACATCACGGTGCTGAGCTGCGTGCCGGCAAGCGCCAGGCCGCAGTAGATGATGGCCATGAGCGCGCCGGCGATCACGCCGGAGCGCGAAATCTCGAAGGCCACGCGCTTGTCATCGGTAACGCCCAGCTCGTGGATGGTCTCGGCGATGATAATTCCAAAGGCGAGCGACGCGAGCAGGTCCATGGTCTGGTAGCCGGTCAGAAAGCCCTGCACAGCAGCACCGGCATCGTAGGGAGCCTGAGGCGCGGCAGCCGGTCCCAGCGGCGAGATCACGGCGGCACCCACGACCAGCACGATGAGCGCAATGAGCGCGGGGCCCGTAATGCGACCGAGCACGCGCGTGATGACGCCCGGACGCAGCGTGAGCGCAAACGCGACGACAAAGAAGCCAACGGCAAACACCAGGCGCGCCGTGCCGAGTGAAACACCCTCGGGCAGCAGCGGCACCAGCATCTCGAAGGCCGTGGAGCTCGTGCGCGGAATGGCCAGGCACGGGCCGATGGCCAGATACACCGCCGCGACAAAGAACTCACCAAACTTGGGGTGCACGCGGCCGGCAAGCTCGCGCGCCGTTCCGGCAAGTGCCACGGCGATAAAACCCATGACGGGCAGGCCGATGGCGGCAATCAGAAAGCCGAGCATGGCGACCGGCGTGGCAGAACCTGCCTGCAGTGCCAGCAGCGGCGGAATAATGAGGTTGCCGGCGCCAAAGAGCATCGAGAACAGCGCAATGCCGACGGTAACGACATGGTCGGAGCGCAAACCGCGCGGAGCGGATGAGGCCATATGCACACCTTTCGGGTCGAAACAAAAACGGGACGGGCAAAAACACCCGTCCCGCAAGTATATACGCTCTAGCAGGCTAAATCGCGCAAAGCGTCAATCGCGGTATCGACTTCCTCGTCCGTGTTGAAATACCCAAACGAGAAGCGAACGATACCCTGGCGCTCGGTCTCGAGTGCGCGGTGCATGAGCGGAGCGCAATGGGCGCCGGGGCGCGTCGCAATCCCCCACCCTTGCATGAGCGCGTCCGAGATCTCAGCAGAGTCGATATCACCCACGTTGAGTGAGACGATCGCCGAGCGCGACGGCTGGTCAAAGGCGCCGTAGAGCTTGATCTCCGGGATTTCGCGCACGCCAGCGAGAAAGCGATCCGCCAGTGCTCGCTCATGCGCCGCGATCGCCTCGACTCCGCCTTGCGCCTCGATAAAGTCGAGACCTGCGGAAAGTCCCGCGATGCCGTGGCCGTTGAGCGTGCCCGCCTCAAGGCGCGTGGGCCACCCAAGCGGCTGCAGAGCATCGAAGCTGTGCACGCCCGTGCCGCCCATGGCCCACGGAGCCACATCGACGCCCTCCGCCACGGCCAGGCCGCCGGTCCCCTGCGGACCCATGAACCCCTTGTGGCCGGTAAAGCACACAATGTCGAGCCCCATGGTTTGCATATCGATATGCGCCGTACCGGCAGACTGAGAGGCATCGACGATCACCAGCGCACCGGCCGCATGGGCGATGGCAGCCACACGCGAAACGTCGACCGCGTTGCCGGTCACATTGGAAGCGTGCGTCACCACCACGGCACGCGTACCGGGCGTGACCAACCGCTCGAGCTCGTCGTAGTCGAGCGCGCCGTTCGCGTCGCAGCCCGCATGCTCAACCGTCACACCCTGCTCCGTCGCCAAGCGATTGAGCGGACGCAGCACGGAGTTGTGCTCAAGCACCGTCGTGACCACGCGGTCGCCGGGGCGCACCACGCCATTGATAGCGGTGTTGAGCGCCGCGGTGGAGTTGGGCGTAAAACACACATGGTCCGCCCTCGGGCAACCAAAAAGGCGCGCAAGCTTGGCGCGGCAGCCGTGGATGGTACGCGCGGCGTCAAGCGCACCCGACGTGGCACCGCGCCCGGCATTGCCGAGCGAGCACATCGCCTGCGTCACGGCATCGATGACCGCCTGCGGCTTGTGCATGGTCGTCGCCGCGTTATCCAGATAGATCATCGCACGACCTCCCACATATCGATCACGGTATAGCCCTCGGTGGGAACGCCCGCCGCGGCGAGTTCGCCGCGCAGCAGCTCCTCATCGGCAGGCAACGCCTTCCACGCCAGACCGCAGCCGGCAGCGACCTCCCCGGGCACGGGAATCGTTCGCCCAGGAAGGCCGCGCTCGATGCATAGGGACTCGCAGCCCATGGCGGCCGCCGTGGTGGGAAACGTGATGACAAGCGCCGGGCGCTTCTCCCTCATGACAACTCCAACCAATATGCTACGGGCGCACGACGCGCACGGCCTGCTCCATCTTCTCCACGATCACGTACATGTTGGTGACCTCGCCCACCGCAAGCTGGTCTTTAATGCCATAGTGGTCGAGGCAGGTACCGCAGGTGAGAATCTCGACACCCTGCTCGGCCAGGCCCTTCAGATCATCGAGCACCGGAGAGCCCTCGACGGTGAGCTTGGCGCCGCCGTTGTAGAACAGCATGGTCGCGGGCAGCTCCTCCTGCTGCGTCACGGCAAAGATGAAGGCCTTCATGAGCTTGTGGCCCAGCTCGTCGTCGCCACGGCCCATACAATCGGTGTAGACGGAAATGACGAGTTTGCCCTTGCTGGCGCTGGCACCACAGAAGGCAGCGCCATCCTGCTCGGGATCGGCCACGGCAACGGCGCCAGAAGTCGCGACGGTCACGTGCCACTCGGCGTCCGAGATCTTCTCGACCGAGGCCGTGCAGCCCTTCTCCTGCGCCATCTTGGAGATGTTCTTGACGGCGGTCTCGTTGTCGACCGAGGTCACCACGGCGCCCTCGCCGTCAAGCTGTTTGAGTGCCTTAAGCGTCTTGACGACGGGCAGCGGGCAGGCATCGCCCATGGCATTGACTTCAATTTTGGTAGACATAGTAAATTCCTTTCGAATGAATCAATCAAGAACGATAGATAGTTGAATAAACAAACCGTTAACGGACAACGCGGACGGCAGGACCGCCCGGCTCCGCCTCGCAAACGCGACCGACGACGGCGGCAACGCGCCCCTCGGCATGCAGACGACGCGCAAGCTCATCCACATCCGCCGCGGGCGCCGCAATAAGCAAACCGCCCGAGGTCTGCGGATCGTACAGCGCATCCAGCATGCCCGGCTCCAGGTCCTCGTCGGCCGCCACGCGCGGGCCAAAGAAGTCCTGGTTGCGGTAGGAGCCCGCGGGGATAATGCCCAGACGCGCCATGTCGAGCACCTGGTCAAAGAGCGGCACCGCCCCCGATGCAAGCTCAACCTGCACGCCCGAGCCCTCGGCCATCTCGCACGCGTGCCCGATCAGACCAAAGCCCGTAATGTCGGTGCAGCCGTGAAGCTCAAGTCCCTCGGCCAGACGAATCGGTGCCTCGTTGAGGGTTCGCATCGAGTCAAACATGGCTGCGGCCTCGTCCTGCTCGATGAGCTCGCCCTTAATGGCCGTGGTGATAATGCCCGAGCCGATGGCCTTGGTCAGCAGCAGAACATCGCCCACGCGCGCGCCGCTGTTGGCGAGCATACGGTCAAGCGCGACAAAACCGCTCACGGACAGGCCGTACTTGGGCTCGTCGTCGTTGATGGTGTGACCGCCCGCGATGGAGCAGCCGGCCTCGACGCACTTGTCGGCGCCGCCCGCCAGAATCTGACCGGCAACCTCAACGCCCAGGCAGCTCGGGATGCACAGCAAGTTCATGGCATGGCTCGGCCGCCCGCCCATGGCGTAGATGTCCGACAGCGAGTTGGCCGCGGCGATCTGGCCAAACAGAAACGGGTCGTCGACCATCGGTGGGAAGAAGTCGATGGACTGCATGAGTCCCAGGTTCTCCCCTACGCGGAAGACGCTCGCATCGTCGGAGGTATCGAACCCCACGAGCAAGTTGTCGTTATGCACATTGGGTAAATCGCCCAGGACCTGGGCGAGGGCTCCGGGGGCCAACTTAGCGGCTCAACCGCTCGCGGCCGTCATGGACGTGAGCTTAATCTGATCGTCGGCCATCGATACCTCCTCTCATCGGTCAATCATTTCCTCCCAGTATACGCATGAATGCGAGCCTACGGCGGATGCATTAATTGAGCGCCTGTGCGCGAATCGCCGCGCCGATGGCTCCGGCAAAGCGAGCCTGGGGCGAGGTGGTCACCGGCGACCCCAGTAGCTCGCCCAACCGCTCCACCACGAAGGCGTTCTCGCACAGGCCACCGGTCAGGTAGTACGGGGCGCCCGCGGCCTGCCCGGCCATGGTCGCCACGCGCGAGACCACGCTGTCGATCACGCCACGCGCAATGTTCTCGCGCGGCTCGCCACGACCGATCAGGCTGATAACCTCGCTTTCGGCAAACACGGTGCACATGCTGGAAATCTTGGTAGGCTCGCCGGTGCGGACGAGGTCTGCCATCTGCTGCTGGGAAATGCCCAGGCGGTCGGCCATGATCTCCAAAAAGCGCCCCGTGCCGGCAGCGCACTTGTCGTTCATGGCAAATTTGGCCACGCGGCCGCCTTTAAGCTGGATGACCTTGGTGTCCTGGCCGCCCACGTCAATCACCGTGCCGTGATCGCCAAACAGGCGCACGGCACCGGTGCCGTGGCAGGTAATCTCGGTCACGACCTTGTGCGCATAGGGCACCGCGACACGGCCGTAGCCGGTCGCGACCACGCGCACGTCGTCGGCAGCCACGTCATAGCCGGCCGCTGCCAGTGCCTCGCGCAGCCGCTCGGCCGCATCGACCGAGGAGAACCCGGTTGGCTGCACGCACGTCCACGCCACCGAACCCTCCCCGTCGACCACAGCAGCCTTAGCCGCCGTAGACCCGATATCGATCCCGATCCCTATCATGGCTCTCTCCCAATCTAAACGTCAAAGGTAGCGGCGCGTTCAGGCGCCTTGGCATCCTCCCTCACATGTAACAAAGGGACAGTCCCTTTGTCACATACCGTCACCTACAGGGTTTCGATAAAGGCAGCGATGCGCGTCTCGATCTGGCCCATGTCACCGTTGCTGTAGTCGGTCTCGATCTTCATATACGGAATACCCGCACCCTCGACGGCCTCCTGCATGCGCGCGCTCTCAACGTTGAAGGTGTGGCAAGCCTGTAGCACGCTCTCTACCACGCCATCGACATGATACTTCTCGCACATAGCCAGCGTGTTTTCCATACGACCGTCGTTGGGCGTCATGACCGAGCAGTTGATGTCCAGGTAGCGGTCGGCGATGGAGCGCAGGATGTCGGGAGCCTCCGGGTCGATCATCATGGCCGCCGTGCGCTCGCCCGAGCAGTCGTCCATGCACACAACCACACCGCCGTTGGACTCAATAGTACGGCCGATCTTGTTGATCACGCCGCCCACCGGGCAGCCAGTAATCAGAATGCGCTTGGCATCTGCCGCGACCGGGCGCTCACCCGCGTCGTAGGCCTCGCGCAGCTTGACAACCTTTTGCTCCAGCTGCTGCGTATAGGCCTCGATATCAAAGCTGAACGTACCGGCAAACATGGTGCTCATCAGGTCGACGCCGCTCATGGCCGCCGGCTGGTTGGCCTGCAGGGCGAACATCTCGAGCTGGGCGGCACGCAGGCGATTGCGACGACGGACAGCAGCGCGCAGGTCATCGTCGGTAATCGTGATGCCGTAGAAGCCCTCGAGCTCCTCCTTGAGCAGGCGGCACTCCTCGTACCAGCCTTCACGCTCGTAGGCGCGATCGCGACCCTGCGGAAGATGCAGGATGTGCGTGCGCTTGAGCTCGTTGAGCAGTTCGTACATCTTCTTTTTGCCGTCGCAGGTGGTCTCGCCGATAATCATGTCGCTAAAGTACGTAAACGGACACTTTTGCGAGTAGGCAAAACCGTACGTCGATTTGATGAGCGGACACAGATTTGCCGGCAGCACCTTCTCGGCCTCGGGAATCACCTCATCGGACGTACCGCACAGAGCGACACTTGCGGCCCCCGCGGCATCGATAATCTCGAGCGGCGTATAGCTGCACAAAAAGCCGACCAGGCGATTGCCTGCCTGCTTGTAATCCTTGACGCGAATAAACGACGCCTTGCGCTGCTCGTTGAACTCCTCAAACGTGGACGGCAACGGCTGCTCAATATATTCCGACATATAACTCCTTAACAAACCTTTTAACCAACCAAGGAAACGGCTTTCCCAGGTGCCCGAGGTTGCCGTGAAAGAGAAGCGCCGCGTACTTTGGTACGCAAACGATGGTTTGAACGGCAAGATCGGGTGCCTGGGGAAGCCGCCGGGACAGATACCCCTAAATGGTTTCCAAGAAAGCTTCAATGCGCGTCTGCAGTTGGCCCGCATCCTCGCCGGCGTAGTCGGTCGTGATGTGCATAAACGGAATGCCGGCTTCCTCGGCGGCCTTCTCCACGGCAAACGACTCCATCTCGTAGAGCGTGCAGAACTGCAGAGCCACGTCGACGATGCCGTCGGCATGCAGGTCCTTGGCCATCTGGACAATGTCCTTCATACGCTGGTCGTTGGGGGTAAAGACGGCGCAGTTGATCTTAAAGTAGCGCTCAGCAATGGCGTCGAGCATCTCGTCGACCGTCTCGCCGGACTCATCGACCAGGTCCTTGTAGTAGCGCGAGCCCGTGCAGGACTCCTCGCCTACCACAACGCCGCCGGCCTTCTCGATAAGGTTGAACAGCTTCCAATTGGGCACGGCCATGGGCGTGCCGGTGTACAGGATGCGCTTGGTCCCCTTGGGCGCCACGCCCTCGCCGGCCTCGACACGCTGCTCGCACTCAGCCGCCATATCGTTGATGGCTCCGGTCAGACGCGGTGTGTCGTCCATAAAGGCGGCCTGAACGGTCAGCAGGCTGTCGAGACCGCTGATGGGCGCAGGGTCGGCAGCGCGCGTGGCAGCGAGGCGCTGCAGGGCGCGGCGCTTCTCATTGACGGCGTGGATGGCAGCCTTCAGACGCTCGGGCGTAATCTTGACGCCGCACTCGTCCTCGATCTTGGCGGCGAGCTTCTTGACCTCGGCCTTCCAGGTCACGAGCGTCGACTCGTCGTGCACGTTGGGAATATCCATGACGTACATGTTCTTTTGCGTGGCAAAGAACTCGTAGGCTTTCTTCTTACCGTCGCAGGTGTTCTCGCCTACCACCAGGTCACTCGACTCAATGTAGGGGCAGACCTCGCCCAGCTTAAAGCCGGCAAAGCTCTTGATAAGCGGACAGGTGTTGCGCGGCAGGTGCTCCTCGACCTTATCGGTTGCCCAATCGGCACCCGAGCACAGACCTACGGGAATGCCGTCACAGGCAAGCACGATCTCCTCGGGCACGTACACGCAGAACGAGCCGACGATCTTGGTGGCCTCGCCGGCCGCCTTCTTGTCAAGCATCTCCTTAATGCGGCCACTGTGGATGTTGGTGGCGACAAAATCCAGGTAGGACGTGGACTTGGGGCGATTGTTCTGCGTCAGGAACATATCGCCGTACATCTGGCCCACGGCACCCAGCAGCATGTCGTGGTCGGCAAGATTCATGCCGAGGCTCTCCCACATCGGATGGAAATCAAATTCTTCAGCCATAACGGTTCCCCTCTCGAACCAAAAACGGATAGCAGCGGTATCGATGCACGACGGACGGCAATTGCCCGGCCGTGCTCAAACCCGGAATTTTAGGGAACCTGCTTTGCGGTCGATTATTTAATTGTGCGTCGTCTCTCCCGGAGCCGTGAACATACCTGCTCATATGCGGCTCCGAGCCATATACAGGGCACGCGCGGCAACGCGGCAAATGTATGTCGTCTGCGGCATATGCGCACCCTCCTTTACAAGTTGAGGTCAACTATATCAACGGTCATCGACCATGCGAACACCGTTGACATTCGTACGACAGCGCCGTGTGTCGTCGTTTAATAAATAATTATCTTGGTTGATAAGAGTTTGTCATTCCTCATTCGGCGAACGGCAAAAACAAAGCCGCCGAGGCTTATATGCCCCGACGGCATTACCCGGCGCTATCGACAAACCAAATGGATCCTGCTGGCATCAAAATGCATGCGAAGCGTCTCGCCTGCTTGCGGCAGCTCGTCAACAGGCATGCCCACTTTGTTGACCTTCCACTGCAGGCGCGTCGGCGCATCGGCACGCAGCACATCCAACAGCACCAGGCGCTCAAAGCGCGAATCGCTCACTCGGGCCACGTGCAAATCATAGCTGTTGCGACCCCGCTCCGCGCGATTGTCAACATGGAAGTAGCTTGCGCGAATGCCCAGGTACGCCACGTCGTCGGGCACCTCACGACCCACGTTAAAGGTCATGCCCCAATCGAGGGCCTCAACTTCTTCGTCGCCGATCTTGCGCGCCCGGCTTGTGTTCTTGCAGCCCGTCAGGCGCAGTGCCGCCAGCGTCTGCGGACGGCGGACCACGTCCTCGACAGAGCCGATCTCCTCAACATGCCCGTCGTGCATCACGCAGATGCGCTGGCACAGGCGGCACGCCTCGTCGATGTCGTGGCTCACGTAGAGCACGGTGCGGTTACAGACGTCGAACAGGTCGAGCATGTTCTGCTCGAGTGCGCTCTTAAGATAGGAATCGAGCGCGCTCATGGGCTCGTCGAACATAAAGATGCCCGGATGCGCCGCCACCATACGGGCAAGCGCCACGCGTTGCTGCTGCCCGCCCGAAAGGCGCGCGGGGTAGCGGTCGGCAAAATCGGCTAGACCGAAAATGCTCAGATAGCGCTCGGCGAGCTTTTTGCGTGCGACGGCGTCGCCCGCACCCTTTACACCGGCGCATACGTTATCGGCCACCGTCATGTTAGGAAGCAGCTGATAGTTTTGGAACAGCAGGGCGCATTTGCGCGCCTGTGGCGACAGGTTGATGCCCGCCGCCGAGTCAAAAAAGGTCACGCCGTTGACGACGATCTTGCCCTCGTCGGGCGTCTCCACACCGGCAATGCAGCGAAGTGTGCAGCTCTTGCCGCAACCCGAGGCACCGAGCAACGCCACGCGCTCCTCGCCGGCCTCAAGCTGCATGTCGAGCATAAACCCGGGATAGTGCTTTTTTATATCCAGAACGAGCGACATGGCCTATCGACCTCCCTTTGCGACCGTGTCATCGCGCATAAGCTCGGCCAACGCCTCGCGATCGATGCGCAGCGCATCGCCGCCGACTGGGTCGAGCGAATCGCCCTGTCCGGCGAGATCTTTGGCCTGCTTGCGCTCCGCGCGGGAAAGGCCCCGCTCGCGATACTTTTGCGAGTGCGCCGTGTACATGTTGATAAACAGGATGACCAAGAAGCTAAAGGCGATCACGACGACAACCCAAAAGAGAGCCACCGACGTGTTGCCGCCCATCCACTCAAAGTAGATGGCGATGGGGATGGTCTGGGTAATGCCGGCATAGTTGCCCGCAAAGAACAGGGTGCAGCCAAACTCGCCCATGGCGCGGGCAAAGGCGAGCACCGTGCCGGCGGCAATCGAGGGCCAGCCGAGCGGCATCATAAGCTTGGTAAAGATTCGACGCTCGGACCAGCCCAGGGTTCGCGCGGCATCGAGCATCTGCGTGTCGAGGCTCTCGAAGGCGCCGAGCGCCGTACGATAGACGAGCGGGAACGACACCACCACGGCAGATATCACCGCCGCGGGCCACGTAAAGATGATCGAGACGCCGTGCGCGATGAGCCACTGGCCCACCCCGGTCGAGCGGCCAAACAGCATGAGGAGCAGAAAGCCGCAAACCGTTGGCGGCAGCACCATAGGAATCGTAAAGACCGAATCGAGCAGGCCCTTGATGCGACTCGAGGTACCCATGGTCTTCCACGCGGCGAACAGGCCCAGCGCAAAGGAAATCAGCAGGGCAAGACCGCTCGTTTTAATGGACACCCAAAACGGGCGATAGTCGATGTCGCCCAAAAAGGAAGCCAGGGAGGTCAAGGGCCTCTGCTCATCCCGCAGCACGACAGACGACGCTTCTACCATTTGAGCGCTATCAAGCCAACGCGCACCGCCCTTGGCATCACCCGAGGCTGATGCAATCACCACATAGCGGTCCCCATCCGCACCGCGCTCGTCAAAGCCATAGGTATACCCACCGGCATCAAACGTTGTTTCCGCCGTGACATACCAAGGAAGATCAACGTTCCCTAGCTGCGCACCTCCCATGCAGTTTGCGCTGTCGAGCTCATAGACGAGGGCCTTGAGACCCGATACGCACTCGTTGTCCTGCAGATCCAATCCATACTTCTCGACCGCCTTGGGCGATATCCACACCACAACGCGATCGACAGCAGGCGCCACTACAAGGTCCACGTCCTCGTCAACGGGAAACCGGTAGCCCTCAGGCTGGCCCTCCATGGCACGAGCGGTCCCCTTGGCCAACCGCTCAAAACCCTCGATCCCATAGGAAAGCCCATGAGCGGTCGCAGCAACCTGGGCCCCGTCCTCAGCGTCTCCAGCAAACGCAAATCCTGGCACCCAGCAAAGCGCGAAGGTCAAAGCACAGGCGACAAGCATGCGGAATCTATTAAGCACGAAAAGCTCCAAGAGAATACAAAGACGGAGTGAAACACAAAACGATGGAATTATCGCGCCAAGCCGCACTACTCGGAAAGCTCAAAGCCGTACTTAGCCCAAATCTTCTGAGCTTTCTTGTTGGTCAGACAGAAGTCGATGAACGCCTTGGCTTCGTCGGCGTGCTCGGAGCTCTCGGCAACGGCACCCGGGTACACGATGGGCTTGTGCGAATCCTCGGGACACACGAAGGCCTCCTCGATGCCGTCGTAGCGGAAGATATCGGAGCTGTAGACAAAACCGGCCACGCAGTCGCCTGTAGAGACGTAAGAAGCAGCGGTGCCGACCTTGTCGGCCAGTGCTACCTTGTCGGCGAGCTCGAGCGCGTACTCGCCGTCGTCGCCCTCGGTGCCGGTATAGAGGCCCACAGAAGCCAGCGCCTGGTTGGCGTACTTGCCGGCAGGAACGGTCTTGGCGTCGCCAATGGCGATCTTGCCGTCCAGGTTCGCGACGTCGGCGATGGCCTCGACCTTGGTGTCAGAGCCCTCGGCGCGGATGATCACGAGGTCGTTGACGAACATGTCCTCACGCGTGTCGGCATCGACGAGCTCGGCGGCTTCGGCGTCGTCCATGGTGCCCTTGGAGGCCGTGATGAGCACGTCGACGGCGGCACCGGCGCGCATCTGCTCGACAAGGTCGCCGGACGCCTTAAACTGCGTGTCGGCAAACGTGGTACCGGTCTGGTCGGTGTAGAGCTCCTGAACCTCGGGCAGAGCCTTCTCGAGCGAGTTGGCAGCAAAGACCTGCAGCTCGACAACCTTCTTGGAAGATGCCTTAGCAGAACCGGCATCGGATCCGGCCGGCTCGAACGTCTTGTTGCCCGAGCAGCCGGCAAGGCCAAGGCCGGCGGCAGCGGCAGCAGAAAGCGAGACGAAACCGCGGCGAGAAACCATATCGAACATGTTCAACCCTTTCGAACGCGACGCCCGGGCACCCCGCCGCAGGCTTTATTCTGTTACTAGATTATACTTCTGCGCGAATAATGTTTGTGATAATAATTTCTCGTCTAATAAGCTTCTTTCACCGATAACCCCGAGATGGCCGCACTGTCGCTGCATAAAAAAGGCGGAGCAGCCCGTAAGGTCGCTCCGCCGCAGGTAGTGCGTTTATTTGGTGTGTCCGCCGCCCGCTGTCATCTGAGCCGCATGCTCCAGCTGATCGCTCACGGCCTCCCAACTTTCGCGGGCAGCTTTCGTGGATCCCGGAAAGTTGATGACAAGCGTATGCCCACGTTGCATGCACACGGCGCGCGAGAGCATAGCGCGGCGCGTCTTGGTCATGGAGTACGCACGGATTGCCTCGGCAATACCCGGCACATCGCGGTCGCAGACGGAACGCGTCGCCTCGGGCGTCACATCGCGCATCGAAAGCCCCGTGCCGCCGCAGGTGAGCACGACATTGGCGTGACACTCATCGGCGGCTTCCACAATGGCATCACCGATCTCGCTGACGTCGTCGCGCACGACCACATGTGAGGCGACCGTCCAGCCCTGTGCCTCGATAAGTTCCTCGAGTGCGGCTCCAGCCTCGTCCTGGGCAAGATCGCGCGTATCCGAGCACGTCACGATCGATATCTTCAGCTCCATAGCATTCCTCCTACAACACGGCGCCCTCGGGCAGGTCGACGCGAACAACGCCCACGGCATCTCCCGCCTTGAGCTCGCACGGTCCTTCGTCAATACGCAACAGGCAGTTCGCACGCTGCATAGTTCCAAGCAGCGCCGAATTCTGTGTCTTAGCCTCGGTCACCAACAGCTCACCGGTCTCGGGGTCGCGCAAAACCGTGGCGCGATCGAAGAAGCGGCGATGCTGTCGCTTTTTCACGCCGTGCGTGAGCGTCGCCTGCTGCACGGGACGCGCAACCTCGGCAAAACCGCGCATCTTGCGAATCGCCGGACGGGCAAGCATCTCAAAGCCCACATACGCCGCGGCCGGATTGCCCGAAAGCCCCAGGTAGGGCTTACCCCCGAGCAAGCCAAACGTGATGGCCTTGCCCGGACGCATCGAGATGCGGTCAAACAGTACCTCGCCCTCGCGCCGGACGAGCGCCGTCACGAAATCGTAATCGCCCGCCGAGGCGCCACCGCTCGTAATGACAAAGTCGCACTCCTGCACGGCACGATGCACCAGCTCGGCGATCGCTTGCTCATCATCGAGAGCGATGCCAAAGAACACCGGATCTGCCCCGGCATCGAGTGCCTCAGCCATCAGAGCCGAGGAGTTGGAATCGCGAATCTGCCCGCGCGCCGGCAGCTCACCCGGCGCGACCAGCTCCGTCCCCAGCGAGATAATGCCCACACGTGGGGCGGCGTGCACCTTCACGCTCGCGTATCCGGCGCTTGCCAGCAGACCCGCGCCCGCCGGAGCCACGACCTCGCCGGCGCGCATCACAACATCGCCGGCATGGGCCTCCTCGGCAGCAGAGCGAACGTTCTCCCCCACCTTGGCCGGCGCCGAAAAGCGAACGTGCGAGCCCTCGTTGCCATCGCCGTCGAGCACCTCGACGATCTCGTATTTCACCACGGCATCGGCACCTTCGGGCACCGGCGCGCCCGTCATGATGCGGACTGCCTCGCCCGCGCCGATAGCGCCTTCAAACACATGGCCCGCGGCCTCGTGTCCGATAACGTCGAGCGTCACCGGCGCCTCGCCAGATGCCTGCGCCAAGTCCGCCGAGCGCACGGCATATCCGTCCATAGCGCTGTTGGCAAGCGGCGAGATGTCGATATCGGCCACCGCGTCCTCGGCCAAGGGAAGACCGGCGGCCTGCCACACGGGAATCTCGACGAGATCGGTCGGAGCAACGTGCGACAGGACAATCGACTGCGCGTCCTCCAGCGGAATGAGTTTCTCTGCCATATGCACCTCTTAATGCCACGGCGCACAACAGGGACGCCGATTCTTTATGCTTGTCTCAGTATAATCCCCCGACGCGCGACCGCGACTTGGCCTGTACCCGCAAATACACCTGTCGGTTGCAGGCCGCGAAACGGAATGGAAACCAACCCACCGGCTCGTCGCGTTTACCGCGTTTTATAATGCTTGCGTTGCAACCTAAAAGAGGAACGTATGACTCATAACGACAAACCCGAAAGCGCAAACGAGGCGCAAGACCATCCCCAGCCGCTCGACGACGGCGGCTTTTTCTCCCTGAACGACGTCATCACGGCAGGCAGACATCAACTTACCCGCTCCGAGCATCTCTTGGCTGCCGACACGCGCCGCAACGCCCGCAACCTACTCGCGAGCGCCAAGTTGCTCGTACTCGTCGTCATCGTCTCGCTCGCCATGGGCGTTGCCGCTTGGGCGTTTTTGGCCTCGTTGAATATCGCGACCGACTATCGCGAGCACCATGCGTGGATTTACGCGCTTCTTCCCGTTGTGGGCGTTGCCACCGCATGGGTGTACAAAAACCACGGTCTTGCCGCCAAACGCGGTAACAACCTGGTCATCGACTCCGCTCTGGGCACCCGCCTCATCCATATGCGCATGGCCGTCCTCACCTTCGTCTGCTCCACGCTCACGCACCTAACGGGCGGATCGGCCGGTCGCGAGGGAGCTGCGGTGCAGATTGGCGGCACCATCGCCAGCAACATCTCGAGCCTCGCCCACCTCAAAAAGCATGACCACCACGACCTCATGCTCGCCGGAATCTCGTCGGCCTTTGGCGCCGTATTCGGCTCGCCCCTTGCCGGAGCTTTCTTTGGCATGGAGATGTGCTTTATCGGCAAGATCGACTACACCGCGGGCATCTATTGCCTGGTCGCGTCGTTTACCGGCTACTTTACATCACTCGCCCTGGGTACCGAGTACGAAGTGAATGTCATCGCCAGCGTTCCCGCTATGACGCCTACAACGGTCGTCATCGTTGTTATCAGCGCCATCATCTTCGGTCTGACGGCACGCCTCTTTGCGTGGTCGGTTCGAACCGTCAAGAGCCTGTACGGTCGCTTTATCACCAATTACCTCGTTCGCGCACTTATAGGCGCACTCGTGGTTTTGGCCGCCTATGCCCTCCTCGACGCCTGGGACTACGCCGGCCTTTCCACGTGGCTTTCCGGCGCCGGATTTGCGGGCAACACCACCCTGGCGGACGCAGCCATCAAGTTGGTCGTCACAGCGCTTACCCTGGGCGCTGGCTTCCAAGGCGGCGAGGTCACACCCCTGTTTGGCATCGGTGCGGCACTCGGTGGCTGGATCGGTTGCCTTACCGGGCTCGACCCCAGTTTTCTGGCGGCTCTCGGCATGCTCGGCGTGTTCTGCGCCGGCCTCAACGTACCCATCACCACCTGCATGATGGCCATCGACCTGTTCCACGGCACGGCCGCCGGGTTCTTTGTCATCGTGGCCTTTATCAGCTACCTAACCGGCGGGCACCGCGGCGTGTACCCCGCCCAGCGCATCATCTCACCCAAGCGCCGTTCGCTTATTGTGGATGAGGGCGGTACGGTAGCGGATGCTATCGAGCGCCACAACGACCTGATAGAGTAGATGTAAAAATCGCCGTGCAGCCACAACCGGGGGCAATTCGACCTGAGCGCGACCGCACTGTCATGTCACACGCCGGGAGTCGCCCCATGCACGCAACTGATTTTGGTCGCACGCTCATCATCGCCAACCCAGCCGCCCAGTCGGGCGCCGCGCACGAAGTTGCCGAGCGCCTGCAACGCTTTTTGGATATGACCGCGCGCGCATCCCAGTTTGACCTTGTGCTAACCGAGCGCATGGGACACGCCAAGGAACTGGCCGCCCAGGCAACGGGCTATCGCACCGTTATCGCACTCGGCGGCGATGGCGTGATCCACGAGGTCGTCAATGGCTTGATGGCGCAAGAAAAGGCAGTTCGACCGGCGCTTGCCGTCCTGCCCGTAGGCTCCGGCAACGATTTTGCCCAAACGCTCGATATCGAAGATTTCTCCGGCAAGGATTTTGGCGCGCTGCTCACCTGCGAGCTGCAGAGTCAGGACATCGGGCGCATTCGCTCGTGGAGCCCTGCGAACGGCAGCGGCGAGGCTACCGTTGAGTACTACGACCAGACGCTTTCGGTCGGCATCGATGCCGCCATCGGCCTTGGCACCACCGAGCTGCGCAAAAAGACCGGCTTGACGGGCGCTCCGCTCTACACCCTCTCGGGACTTGAGCAGTTTGGCCTACGCTATCGCAACTACCCCATGACAGTCAGCTTTGACGGAGCGCCCGCCGAGCGCGTGAGGGCGATCATCATGGCGATTCAGCTGGGTCCTACCTACGGCTCGGGCTATCGCATCTGCCCCGACGCCGACCCCTGTGACGGTATATTCGACGTCTGCTACGCCTGCGGCCCCGTTCCGCGCGCGGTCGCGCTTCCCGTGTTCCTTTCGGCCAAAGATGGCCACCATACCAAGCTGCCACCGGTTCGCATGCGCCGCTGCCGCCATGTCGAGCTCACCTTTGAGGAGCCCGACTATCCCATCCAGGCCGACGGCGAGCCCATCGTCGCCTCGCGCATCGAGGTCGACATCCTCGCCGGCGCCCTCCACGTCTGGCACCCCACCCACTAACCCCACCTAAGTTGCGGTGAAATAGGGACTGTTTATGCATCTAAAGCCGCAAAACAGTCCCTATTTCACCGCAACTTATGAGGAGGCTATTCGTCGCTGCCCGGTTTGCGACGGTTGGCCTTTTTAATGGCGTTGAAGTGCTTGTCATTAAGCCTGCGCTGGCGAGAGCGCTGAGGCACCTTGGTCTTTACGCGTCGACGCGGTGGACGCCCGCGACGCTCAAGCTCAGCGCGCAGCTTACGCAGGCAGCTCGCGCGATTCTGAAACTGGCTGCGGCTCTCACGCGCCGTCACGACAATCCCCGTGGGCCCATGTTTCATGCGCACCGCAGAGTCCGTCGTGTTCACGCCCTGCCCGCCCGGACCCGTCGCGCGAAACACCTGTACCTCGCAATCGCGCGCCAGCTCCTCGACCGACATCTCGGCATAGCGCGCATACCCACGCCATCCCATCTTGTTCTCATCCATATCAGCACCTCCCCTCATACAAAAAATGTGACAAAGGGACAGTCCCTTTGTCACATCGCATACCAATCGCTTGTGTTGCGCGCTTAGGCGAAGGTGATCTCGCCGTTCTCGCAGTCCATATCGGCGATACGGGCCAGGCTCTCAACGCGGAAGCCGCGTTTACGGAGCTTATCGCCGCCGCCCTGGAAGCCCTTCTCCACCGCAATACCAATTCCGGACACCTCGGCACCCGCAGCCTCGCAGATCTTGATAAGACCCTCGAGCGCGCACCCGTTGGCCAAGAAGTCGTCGATGATCAGGACCTTGTCGCCCTCGGACAGGAAGCGCTTGCCAACGATGACCGGGTACTCCTTCTGCTTGGTAAAGGAGTAGATGGTCGTGGCATACTGCTCGCCATCGAGGTTGATGGACTGCGCCTTCTTGGCAAAGACCACCGGCACGCCGCCAAAATGCTGAGCTGCGATGCAGGCCATGCCAATGCCCGAAGCCTCAATCGTCAGGATCTTGTTGATCTCGACACCCTCGAACAGACGGGCCCATTCGGCGCCCATGTGGTCGAACAGCTCAACGTCGCACTGGTGGTTGAGGAAGGCATCAACCTTAAGGACGTTACCGGCCTTTACGATGCCGTCATGGCGAATACGATCCTCAAGCTCCTGCATGGCGCAACCCCTTCTCGCGGCAACGATACCGCGCGATTAATAAACGTTGTTCGATAGTCTACCACGGACCGACCCCCGCCCGCCCCACAAGCCGCATCGCACCACAAACCAGTCTTTTTGGGACGGCGCGAATCGTGGCAGGCAGCCTCCCAACACGCTAATGGCGGGCGCGCACCTTCACCAAACGCACCATGGCAAGCGCAAAGCCCACGGCGGCCACAACCATAAGCACGTAGAACACCGAGCGAAAGCCGAATAGGAATACATCCGGACGGCCTGCAACAAAACTGGTCACGGCCTCGCCCATCGCCACGCTCATCTGCCCATACAGGGTATTCGACGCCACCGTAATGCCGAGTGCCATGCCGGCATAGCGCGCCAAACTGCCCAAGCTGCCCGCAAAGCCGAGTGCTTCGCGCGGGGCCGAGCCCATATACAACGAGTTGTTGGGGCTCTGGAAAATCGACGTACCGCACGACATAAACGCGACGCAGCACACGATCACGGGGATAGAAGAGTGCTCGTCGAGCGTGCTTACCGCAAAAAGACCGAACACGTACACGCCCAGGCCAACCGCCGTAGGACCCTCGCAGCCAACACGGTCCGAAACCGTTCCCGAAAGCGGGCCGATAAAGGCATTCACCATCGGCAGCGCCAAAAAGAGTAATCCGGAAATGTCGGAACCAAAGCCGTGGGCGTCCTGAAAATAGAACGGCAGAATAAACTCGGATGCGCCAATGCCAACGAACACGATGAGCATGCAGGCAAGGTTGATGGTGAAGGCCGAATTTGCAAAGCAGCGACGCGCGGCCTCCGCCAGCGACATGGGGCGCTCGCCGGCCTCCGGCTTTACATGCGGCAGCGTGTAGAGCCCCACGATAAACGAGATGACGCCAATGGGCAGGTTGATGAGGAAGATGCTCTCCCAAGGAAAGCTTGCCACCAGCATGCCGCCGAGCACGGGGCCACACATCATGCCGAGGGCCACAAAGGTCGCGAGAATACCCATAGCACGGCCTCGTTCGCGCGCCGGAAACGACTCGGTGATGATACCCATGTTGTTAGCCATGGCCGCCGCGCAACCGACGCCCTGAACAATGCGTGCCAGGATAAGAACCTCGAGCGAGGCCGAAAGGCCGCACAGCAGCGAACCGACCGAAAAGACGATGACACCCAGCTGGAACACATTCACCTTGCCGCGCACGTCACCCAGACGGCCAAACGGCAACATAGCCACGCATGTCGCAAGCAGGTACACCGAGCTCACCAGCTGAATGCGATCGAGGCCCACGCCCAGCTCCTTTTGCATCACGGGCAGCGCCACGGTCACGACGGTCGAATCCAAACACACCATAAACGTCATGATGAGCACGGTAAATAGAATCGCCCATTTGTTCTTGCCATGGGTGTCGCCCTCTAGGGCAATATGCTCGCGGCGCAGCTGCTCTGCAGTTTTCTCCATATCCATCCTTTCGAGTGGCGCGACGCAAAAACGGGGCCCCAATCGCCTGTAAACAGTCGCAATTGGAGTCCCGCCTACGGAATCGGAACGAAAGGCCACCGAAGCTTTCTGCCAGCATCGGCGCCTTGTGCGAACGCTAGCCTAGCACTGCTCGAGCGCCTGCTCAAGGTCGGCAATCAGATCGGCCGTGTCCTCGAGGCCGCACGACAGGCGCACCATGTCGGCGGAAATGCCACAGGCGATGAGCTCTTCATCGTTCATCTGGCGATGCGTGGCATTAGCGGGATGCAGGCAGCAAGTGCGGGCGTCGGCCACGTGCGTGGCGATCTGGGCGAGCTTGAGGCTCTTCATAAAGGTCTCGGCCGCCGCGCGACCACCGTTAAAGCCAAAGCTCACAACGCCGCAGGTACCGTCGGGCATGTACTTCTGAGCGATGTCATAGTACTTGTCGCCCTCCAGGCCCGGATAGCTCACGAAGCGCACCTTGGGATGGCTCTGCAGGAACTTGGCGACCGCCAGACCGTTCTCACAATGGCGCGGCATGCGCACGTGCAGGCTCTCGAGCGAGCTGTTCAGGAAGAACGCCGCCTGCGGGTTCTGCATGGGGCCAAGGTCGCGCATAAGCTGCGCGGTGGCCTTGGTAATAAAGGCGCCCTCGCGACCAAACTTCTCGGCATAGGTCACGCCGTGATAGCTCTCGTCAGGCGTGGTGAGACCCGGGAACTTGTCCGCATGGGCCATCCAGTCAAACTGGCCGTGATCGACGATTACGCCACCCAGGTAGGCAGCATGTCCATCCATGTACTTGGTCGTGGAGTGCGTGACGATGTCGGCGCCCCACTCAAAGGGACGACACATCACGGGCGTCGGGAAGGTGTTGTCGACCATCAGCGGCACGCCGTGGTCATGTGCGGCCTTAGCAAAGCGCTCAATATCGAGCACGGCAAGGGCGGGGTTGGCGATCGTCTCGCCAAAGACAAGCTTGGTATTGGGCTCAAAGGCTGCCTCCAGCTCCTCATCGGTGCAGTCGGGGGCAACGAACGTGCAGGTCACGCCCATGCGGCCCATGGTGTGGGCGAGCAGGTTATACGTACCGCCGTAAATGGCAGAGCTTGCGACCACGTGATCGCCGGCACCGGCAATGTTAAAGATCGCGAGGAAGTTCGCAGCCATGCCCGAACTCGTGAGCATCGCTGCGGTGCCGCCCTCCATCTCGCAGATCTTGGCGGCAACCAAATCGCACGTGGGGTTCTGCAGACGGCTGTAGAAGTAGCCAGACTCCTCCAGGTCAAACAGCTTGCCCATGTGCTCCGACGTGTCGTACTTCCACGTGGTGGACTGGTAGATGGGCACCTGGCGCGGCTCCGCATCTCCCGGGTGATAGCCGCCCTGAACACATGTAGTACCGATAGTCTGCTCGCTCATATCTAGCTCCCTTGCCTGGGTTTTAGTTTTATTCGGTTCACGATACCGCTACCCTGCACCCCTCTCAACCCATCCCCAAGGTAGGTTAAGGGACAAATTCATCAGGGGTATTTATCTCAAGCCTTGGGCATTTGCTCGATAGATAAAAATGAGGCATACATGAAGCTCTCGATGATTACATGCCCCGTCACGGGTACCATAGGCGGGTACACCGTGACCAAGGAGACAACGATGAAGCAGATCGATACCACCCAGCTCGACACCGCCGCCTGCCAGGCTCAGGCTGCCGAATACCACGCCCGCGGCTTTAACTGCGCCCAGGCCGTTGCCTGCACGCTCGCACCTGCCGTCGGGCTCGACCCCCAGACCGCCTTTACCCTCACCGAGGGCTTTGGCGCCGGCATGGGTGGCATGACCGAGACCTGCGGCGCCATCTCGGGCGCTGTTGCCATCATGGGCTTTGTAATGAGCGACGGCATGGAGAACCCCAAGACCAAAGGCCAGACCTACAAGCTGTCGCGCGAGATTGCCAAGCGATTTGGCGAGAAGAACACGACGACCGTCTGCGGCACGCTCAAGGGCATCGGATCGGATAAAGGTCCGCTCCGCAGCTGCCCCGGCTGCATCGACGATGCCGTCGAGATCGCCTGCGATGTGCTAAAGCAGCTCGCCGAGTAAACGGCAGCAACATAAAACGACGGCCGGCGCGTTTGGGATCCATCCAAAAGAACGCCGGCCGTCGCCGTTAGAACTCGGCAAATTTGGGAGCGCCGACCTCGATCTCTTCGCGCCCCGCCATAAGCTCGCGCATCTTGGCGCAAAATTGCTCCTGCTCCCCCGCTTTGAATACCAGGTGAAGTGTCACGGCATCCGCGTAATCGGTATCCGAAACCTTGGCACCCGAATCCTGCGCCAAACGAAGCACCTGCTCATACTGCGGATAGGCCACATGCACGTCAACAGGCACGACACTCGTCATCTCGACAATCTGCCCGGCCTCCCGAGCAGCTGCCACCGCCGCCTGCGTCGCCGCAGTATAGGCGCGCACCAAGCCACCAGGTCCCAACAGCGTGCCACCAAAATAGCGCGTCACCACGCAGCAAACATTTTTGAGCTCTGCGCCGCGCAACACCTCGAGCGTCGGCATACCGCTCGTGCGGCTCGGCTCACCATCATCGCTCTGACGCTCGCGTCCATCGACTAAAATCCACGCGGGAACATTGTGTCGAGCGTCGTAATGACGCTTGCGAACCATCTCGATAAAGGCATTCGCCTCATCCTCGGACTCAATATGGACCAGCTGGGCAATAAACCGGCTCTTGCGGTCAACGAACTCGCCCGTAGCCTCAATATTCGATTGCAGAGTAAAATAGCTGTCCAACAAAGCCCCTCAACAAAATAAAGCGCAGCAACAAACAGCCTCAATAATACGGCAAAGGCCGTATCGATAACCCCGGTAAATAGAACGGCGACACCGATGATCAGGCAAAAACAGCGAGATGCCAAGAACGGAACCGCCGATGATTCCGTCAACGAAAGCGAGAACCCGTCAGCGCGAGCAAGGTGCCTTGAAAGACGAGGGCATTGACCTTATGGTCATGCCCGAAGGCTTGAAAGGCAGATTGCCGCGCTGACGGGTTCGCAGCGTCAACAAGAAAGCTGAGTGGGCTTGTAAGCCGGGTTCTGTCGTGAACGGTCATTTATCTTGTCTGCACGTTACCGTGCAGCTCCACGCACGCTACCCGAACGCGGACCGGGCCGGCCCATAGCGTTCCTATTCGCGCTTGCTCCGGATGGGGCTTGCCAAGCCGCCGTGTTGCCACGACGCTGGTGGTCTCTTACACCACCGTTTCAGCTTTTCCCTTTACGCCTTGCGGCGCAGGTGGGAGTCTTCTTTTCTGCGGCGCTTTCCGTCGGATCACTCCGCCCGGCCGTTAGCCGGCATCCCGCCCTCTGGAGCCCGGACTTTCCTCACGCGTACTGCAAGCAGCACATCGCGCGACCGTCTGGCCCACTCAGCAGTGCAAGAGTGTAACACACCGTTGCCGCAGGCAATGGCACAACGCAAACTCTCGACACGATAAACCAAGAACCGCCATGCGTTACAATGGTCCTGTCGATGGGCAACGTCGTCAGTCGAGACGCGACCGCGCTCCGCACCCCTCCGTCTACTCGGTGTGTTCCCGCCTCCTCCCCGAGGCGGGATGTCGGCATTTTTCATGCACCGACAACCCAATAGCAAACAGACAACCCGGGCAGCATTGCGCACGGATAGCATCGCGCGCCTCAGCAGCAAATGCAAAAAGGGACCCGTCCATTGCGGACGGATCCCTTAAAACAAGTGATCGTCAAACCGATTTACTCGGCGTCGGTCTCCTCGTCCTTCTTCTCGGAAGGAAGCGGGGTAACCTCGATCTCGACGCCCAGAGTCTCAGCAGCAGACTTCATGGACAGGGAGATGCGACGACGGTCGAGGTCGATCTCCATGACCTTGACCTGAACCTTGTCGCCCACGTGGGTGACCTGAGAAGGCTGGTCGACGTGCTTGTTGGCCATCTCGGAGATGTGCACCAGGCCCTCGATGCCCTCGCCCAGGTCGACGAAAGCGCCGAACGGGACAAGCTTGGTCACAGTGCCCTCGACGATAGCGCCGACGGGGTACTTCTTGACCAGTGCGCGCCACGGATCCTCGGTGGTCTGCTTGAGACCCAGGGAGATGCGCTCGCGGTTGAGATCGACGTCGAGAACCTCGACCTCGACCTCCTGGCCGACCTTGACAACCTCGGAAGGATGGTTGACGTGGTTCCAGGAGAGCTCGGAGATGTGGATGAGGCCGTCGATGCCGCCGAGGTCGACGAAGGCGCCGAAGTCGACGATGGAGGAAACGGTGCCCTGGAGACGCATGCCAGACTTGAGCTTGGACAGGATCTCGGAGCGCTCGGCCTTACGGGACTCCTCGAGCACGACGCGACGGGAGAGGACGACGTTGTTGCGGTTGCGGTCCATCTCGATAACGCGGGCCTCGATGCGGGTGCCCATGTAGGAGGTGAGGTCCTTGACGCGACGGAGGTCGACGAGGGAAGCAGGCAGGAAGCCACGCAGGCCGATGTCGAGGATCAGGCCGCCCTTGACAACCTCGATAACCTCGCCCTCGACGTTCTCGCCGGAGTTGAACTTCTCCTCGATGCGGTTCCAAGCACGCTCGTACTCGGCACGCTTCTTGGACAGGACCAGACGACCGTCCTTGTCCTCCTTCTGGAGAACCAGAGCCTCGATGGGATCACCGAGTGCAACGATGTCTGCAGGGTTAGCGTCCTTGCGGATGGACAGCTCGCGGACCGGGATAACGCCCTCGGACTTGAATCCGATGTCAACGAGCACCTCGTCATGCTCGATCTTAACGACAGTGCCGTTAACGAGATCGCCCTCATCAAAGTCGGTAATCGTACCGTCGATGAGGTTGTTCATCTCCTCCTCGTTGACATCGTCAAGAGAGAAAATGGACGAGTTCTGAATCTCACTCAAAGGTGGACCCCTTTCGAACTACGGGGCCCCGATTGCTAGGACCTACAGAAGGGTGCGACAAGCACACAACGTTTAGGAACACTCGGGAGCCGACAGATACTAATGTGACGCTTATGCAATCACGTTCGTATAGGTTACGGGGAAATGAGTTCGATTTCAAGCGTGAACTGCGATTTTTTACTCGTGTGGAGACTTTTTCGTAATCTTATGAACACACGTCTCCGCAACTTGACGATAACCAGCCAGGCATTCGGCTTTGGGGTAAAGTATCCGGAGCCAACGATTCTAGATCGATTTTTCGAGAAAGGTGCCCGCGTGCTCAAAGCAGTCGTTTTCGATATGGACGAAACGCTTCTTAGCATCAACCTCAACGCGTTCATCCTTCGCTATTTTAAGGATGTCTCTTCGATGCTCGCGGATATCGGGCGCCGCAGCCGCGGTGGCACGATGGCGCGCCTCGGCACCATCCTGGTCGACCTCAACGCCAATCGCCGCAGCGGCACGGACAACCGCACCAATCTTGAGTTTTACCAAGAAGAGGTCGAGCGCCGATGCGGGATCTGCCTCTCCGATCCCCTCATCTACGAGGCGTTTACCTACTATGACCGCGAAATTCTTCCGTACAAGAACGACGAGGTCATTAACGCCCACGCTATGCCGGGCGCGCACGCCGCGCTCCAGGCCGTACAGGACGCTGGACTGCGTTGCGCGCTCTTTACCAACCCCAGCTTTCCCCAGGGGGCCATCGAGTGCCGCATGGGTTGGGGCGACCTGGCCGACGCTCCCTTTGAGCTCGTCACGCACATGGGAAACACCACCCGCTGCAAGCCCGATGCCACCTACTATCTAGAGCAGCTTCAGGTGATGGGGCTCGAGCCGCACGAGGTCCTTATGGTTGGCAACGATCCCAAACGCGACTTCCCGTCCCCCGATTGCGGCATCCAAACCGCCTTTGTGGGCCAGGGCAAGCCCAGCCGAGCCACCTGGCGCGGAACCATGGAAGACTTCGCCCGCGACTTTAACGCCGTAATCGAGGCCTTCTACGAGCACCAAATAGCCGACGAACTATCGTAGGCGCCAGAACATCTAGCGCAGTTGCGGTGAGATAGTTCCTGTTTGCCCCTCATCCGGGTAATTTTAGGAACTATCTCACCGCAACTTAATATCTAGCAGACTTGGGTTTTACCGATCATGATGTTGAGGATCTCGATGTCGGTGTCCTTCATGCCCACGCGGCCCACGTAGCCCATGCTGGCAATCGTCTGCTCGACGGTATCCTGAATGAGACCCTCGCCGGCGCGGAAGCCACGGCCCTGCATGGCCATATCGTGGCCCAGAATCGCAGCATCAACGGCAGCGGAAATCTTAGCCGCGCAACTCGCCTTGGCGCCATCGCACACGATGCCGCCCACGTTACCGAGCGTATTCGAGACCGTCGCGCCAATCTGCTCGCGCGTGCCACCGCACAGCCAGGTAATCGCAGCGCCGGCGCCGCACGCGGCGCAAATAGCACCGCAAAACGCCGAGAGCGCACCAATATAGCTCTTGATATGCACGGCGATAAGATCGGACAGCATCACGGCGCGCACCAGGCGCTCGTGGTCGCAACGCAGGTACTCGACATACTCCATGACGGGCAATGCGCAGGTAATGCCCTGATTGCCCGAGCCGCACACAATGGCGACCGGCAGCGCGCAGCCGTTCATGCGGGCGTCGGACCCGGCGGCCGCACGGGCACGGGCACGGCAGGCGACGTCATCGGCACGAGCACCCAGCAGCGTACGACCCACCTCGGCGCCCCAAGCGTGCGCAAGGCCCTCGGCACTGATTGCGCCATTCAGCTCAATCTGACGCTCAACGGCAGCGCGGGCGTCCTCAATGTCACCGTCCTCGATAAAGTCGATGATGGACTCAATGCTCATAGGGGCATCGGCCTTATCCGCCGCCCGCTCGGCCACGACGCGCTCGGCGCAGGCGGCACACTCCCCCGCCGACTTGCCGCACACCGGAATACCGTCGAGCGTATGGCACGTGACATTGGTGTGGTGGTCGGTAATCTCGACGACCGCGGTATGGCCCCCGGCCGTGGCAGTCACCTTGATGTAGAGGTTGGGCACACCCTCGACAAGCGACACATCGCAGTAGCCGGCGTCAGCGAGGAGCTCAGCCACGCGCGCACGGTCTTTATCGTCAACGCTCTCGAGCACCTCGAGCGCGCTCTTGGCGTCGCCGCCCACGGCACCCAGCACGGCCGCGGCTTCAATACCGTGCATACCGCCCGAGTTGGGCACGGTCACGCTCTTAACGTTCTTGATGATGTTGCCCGAGCAGGCAACATCCATATGATCGGGTTCGCAACCGAGCGTCTGGCTCGCCAGCGCCGCTGCATAGGCAACGGCAATGGGCTCGGTGCAGCCGAGTGCACAGACAAGTTCGCGGTTCAGAACATCGCAAAACGCGGCATCACGGATGGAATCGGTAGGCATAGGTATCTCCTGCTTGCATAACGGGCTGGACTCTCAAAAAAGTTAGCTCCTTTATTTGATAACAATGCATCAAAAACCGCAACCATGGTTCCGGCGGACGGCGCTCAAGCACAAACTGACAGCATTCATTCATGAGAAGCCGGTCTTGTTGCATGCTAAAGCGTTTGACCAAAAAACGCCCGAGCGTTTACGCAAAAGTCGCGCTATCATGCAGTCGAACGCGGTAAACACCTTTAGCATTTGCGCCGCACAGACCAGAGAGGAACCATCCATGAAGATCGGTATCGGTAACGACCACGCCGCCGTCGAGCTCAAGAACATCATCTCCGAGCACCTGAAGGAGCGCGGCTGCGAGGTCGTGAACTTTGGCACCGACACCTCCGAGAGCTTTGACTACCCCATCGCCGGCTACAAGGTGGGTAAGGCCGTTGCCAACGGCGACGTCGACCTGGGCATCCTGATCTGCGGCACCGGCGTCGGGATTAGCCTGGCTGCTAACAAGGTCGAGGGCGTGCGCGCCGTCGTGTGCTCCGAGCCCTTCAGCGCCAAGCTCTCCCGTATGCACAACAACACCAACGTGCTCGCCTTTGGCGCCCGCGTCGTGGGCTCCGAGCTCGCTAAGATGATTGTCGACGAGTGGCTCGACGCCGAGTTTGAGGGCGGTCGTCACGAGCGTCGCGTTAACCTCCTCAACGAGATCGACCACACGCGCGGCCTCAAGGTCGTCGACGAGGCCTAAACTACTCAGTGCCACAAGCTAACAGCAGGGGCCCGCTCGGAACTCATATCCGAGCGGGCCCCTTCACAGGTTTTGGTATAAAAGAGCGCCGCGGATGGAGTTCCGCGGCGCCCAAGCCACACGCTAACAGCTTTAAGGTGTCAAAGCTGGTTTAGCCAAAGAAGCGCTTGATCTCAATCTCGGCGTTCTCCAAGCAGTCGGAGCCGTGGATCACGTTGGCGTTGACATCGACAGCGAAATCGCCGCGAATTGTGCCGGGAGCAGCGTCAAGCGGATTAGTAGCGCCCATGAGGGTGCGCATCTTAGCAACAGCGGAGAGACCGGAAACGACCATCTTGACGACCGGACCGCTCGTCATAAAGTCACAGAGACCGCCAAAGAAGGGCTTGTCGGCCAGATGGGCGTAGTGCTCCTCGACGGTAGCGCGCTCGAGCGTGGTCATCTCCATGCGCTCGATGACAAGGCCGCTGCGCTCAATGCGAGCAACAATCTCGCCGATCTTGCGGTCGCGCACGGCGTCGGGCTTAATCATGATGAAGGTCTTCTCGATAGCCATAAGGTAGCCTTTCAAGTAGGTTCGCGCGTGCCCAAGTCCCATTCCGGCACCCGCCTGGACTGCATCGTAACAGAGTTTTAGCTGCAGTTAAACAAAAAGCTGTTTATTGAAACGTTGCAATTTATTGAAGCGTTCCATATGTGTCACTTCTGTTTCGAAGCCCGATTAGAGTACCATCCGACCGCCCATCAACCGCAGCGAACAGAGCAGGCGGTCGGTTGCCGCCCGCGAACGTACCCCCTTCACAACCTGCCCAAAGGTCCTACAGAAGTTCTCGACAAGCCCCTCCCCCATAGCAACAAAATACGGGCGTCCGCATCAGCAGATACCCGTAAAAGCAAAAACGATTTATCGATAAATGGCCAAAGCCGCTTCAGTCAAATCCCTACTTTGCCCCGTGGCCCATCTCGACGACCTTGGTCAGCGATCCAAACACGCCTTCGTCGGCCACGAGCTGTGCCACGGCACGCTGCAGCTGCACGGCAACGGCGGCAGGGGCGGTACCGCCCTCGGTCGTGCGCGCAGCGACAATCGACGGGATGTCGAGCGCCTCGGTAATGTCGCGCTCAAAGAGCGTGCTTGCCTCCTGGAACACCTCAAACGGCAGGTCCTCAAGATTGCAGCCGCGCTTCTCGCACATCAGGACCAGATGGCCCACCACGGCATGTGCCTCGCGGAACGGCAGACCACGCTTAGCCAGGTAATCGGCAACATCGGTGGCAGCAAGGTGACCCACGCCGCACTCGCGCGCCATGGCATCCTCGTTGACGGTCCAAGTCGAAATCATACCGGCCATAACCGACAGGCACTGCATGAGCGTATGGGCGGTATCGAGCGCGCCCTCCTTGTCCTCCTGCAAGTCCTTGTTATAAGCAAGCGGCAGGCCCTTCATGGTCACGAGCAGCTGCACCAGGTTGCCATACACACGGCCGCTCTTGCCGCGGATAAGCTCGGCAAAGTCGGGATTCTTCTTCTGCGGCATGATGGACGAGCCAGTGGAGTACGAGTCGGAAAGCGTGATAAAGCCAAATTCGGAGCTCGACCACAGTACGATCTCCTCGGAAAGACGCGACAGGTGCATCGCCATGACGGATCCGGCGTAATGCAGATCGAGCAGAAAATCACGGTCGGAAACCGCATCGAGCGAGTTGGGAATCACACCCGCAAAGCCAAGTTCGGCAGCCGTCATCTGACGATCGAGCGGATAGCTCGTACCGGCAAGCGCGGCAGCGCCCAGCGGGCAGTTGTCGGCGGCATCAAAGGCGGCCTTCAGGCGTGTAAAGTCGCGCGCGAACATCCAGGAATACGCCAGCAGATGATGCGACAGCAGCACGGGCTGAGCATGCTGCATGTGCGTGTAGCCCGGCAGAATTACCTTGTCGTACTTCTTGGCCGCATCCACCAGCACATGGCGCAGCTCAAGATTGGCCTCCATGAGCTCCTTGGCCAGCGCCTTAACGCCCAGTCGCGTATCGGTCGCCACCTGGTCGTTGCGCGAACGTCCGGTATGCAAGCGCTTGCCAGCCTCGCCGATGCGGCGCGTCAACTCGCTCTCAATGGACATATGAATGTCCTCATCGTTGATATCGAAGGTAAAGTTGCCGGCATCGATATCCTGTTCGATTCCGGTCAGACCCTCGGCAATCGCCTGCTCGTCCTCGGCACTGATGATGCCCTGGGCCGCCAGCATCTTGGCATGTGCCTTAGAACCGGCGATATCCTGCTTATAGAGATGCTTGTCGACCGGCAGCGACGCACCAAACTCCTGCGTGACCTCGGCCACGCCCGCCTCAAAACGACCGCCCCAAAGAGCCATGGAACCGTCCCCTTTCATCAAATACCAAAACAAGCGCCCAAAGCAATGCGCCATGTCGCTAAAGCGATTTTTCAACCGCTAGTTTTACACATTCCCCACCGTGTGCGGTGCCATGTAGCTAATTTGCAAAGAAGTGACGCGCCATGCACTTGGCGCCCAACGTCTCCCTCCGGATGTTGCCCTGCGAACCATCGATCCAGGCCTTCAGGCTCATAGGGACGTCCTCGACCCTTGCAGCATCGAACTCGGGCGCGAGGGCAAGTAAAGCATGCGCGATAGCATTGAACATAATGGATACTCCTCATATATAGGCGCAGAGCCGCCAAATTGATAGAAGGAGCCCCGCCGGACAACCCCGGCGGGGCTCGGACTCAGCCACAGTCGCGGCATCATATATGCGGGCGGAACGTAGGGGCCACCGATGTTAAGAAGTGTCAGCAAGCATAACGAAAGGTAGGGACCCCGTGCGCCCGTTATGTATCACGCGGATGGGCCGCGCGGATACCAAGGGAAGGAGGCGCTAGGCCTGGGCGGCAGCAGAGCTGGGGCCCTGGACCTTTGCCCACGTCTTGAGCGACAGCGTATCGATCTCGATAAAGCCGGCGCTGGCCTTCTCGTCAAACGTGGTGTCGCGGTCGTAGGTAGCCAGGCCGTAGTCGTAGAGGCTGAAGGGACTCTTGCGGCCGACGACATGGCAGTTGCCCTTAAAGAACTTCAGACGGACAGTGCCGGTCACGAACTTCTGGGTATCGGCCATAAAGGCGTCGAGCGCGTTCTTGAGCGGGCTGTACCACTGGCCGTTGTACACGGCGGTGGCCCAATCCTGCTCGAGCTTGATCTTGGTCTTGAGCAGGTCGCCCTCGACGCAGATGTCCTCGAGCGCCTTGTGGGCGGTGATGAGCGTCAGGGCGCCGGGAACCTCATAGCACTCGCGGCTCTTGAGGCCCACCAGACGATCCTCGACCAGGTCAAGACGGCCAAAGCCGTTGTCGCCCGAAATCTTGTTGAGGGCGATGACGATCTCGGAGAGCTTCATCTTCTTGCCGTCGACGGCGACAGGCTTGCCGGCCTCAAACTCGATCTCGGTATAGGTCGGGGTGTCAGGCGTGTCCTCGGGGTTCTTGGTCATAACCCAAGCGTCGTCGAGCGGCTCGTTCCAGGGATCCTCCAGGTGACCGCACTCAATGGCACGACCCCACAGGTTGTCGTCGATGGAGTAGGGGTTGTCGTTGGCACCCTCGGGAACCGGCACGTTGTGAGCGTGGGCATAGGCGACCTCGTCGGGACGGCACTTCAGATCCCACTCGCGCACCGGGGCGATAACCTTGAGCTCGGGGTCGAGGGCCTTGACGGCGGCCTCAAAACGGACCTGGTCGTTACCCTTGCCGGTGCAGCCGTGGGCGACGTAGGTCGCGCCAAACTCGTGGGCGACCTCAACAAGCTTCTTGGCAAGCAGCGGGCGAGACAGGGCGGAGAGCAGCGGATACTTGTTCTCGTACATGGAGTTTGCGGCGATGGCCTTAGTCAGGAACTCATCGGAGAACTCGTCGCGCAGGTCGAGTACCTGGCAATCGAGAACGCCCAGGTCGAGCGCCTTCTGCTTCTTGGCATCCAGTCCGGTCTCTTCCTGGCCCACGTTGCCGCAGACGCAAACGACATCGAGATTCTTCTCGTCCTGGAGCCACTTGACACATACGGATGTATCAAGACCACCGGAATATGCGAGAACGACTTTTTCCTTGCTCATGGCTGTTTCCTTTCGCCCTTGGTAGCTAGTTAGAACATCGGTCAGTTGCAAGTCATTTCAAGGTCATATACCGTGCAATATCAGTTTAAATAGCAAAAATCAGCACATACATGCCCTAGAAACATGCAGCAATGTCGTGCTAAAACCCAACGACCTCAAAATGACTCTGTTGAGGCAATTCGCCCCATGCGGACAGAGACGATTGTTATCGTCGTCGGGAAATTGCGCGCTGGCGTCGGATGGCATTGTCTGCAGTGGTGATGATCGTTACGAACTGCATCTGCCTCTCCTTTCACCTATCGCCGGGCGCAATTCTAATATCGTAAACGGTACCTTTTCCTCGGTAAGCGGTTGTTTTTCCGTCTCCGTTTTCGATGGTCGCTATATTACGCTAAAGTGCCCGCAGCACAAGCGACAAATTCAAATTTCTGAAAAGTTTTTTCATTACTTTGTGAAGCGTGGTGCAAATACGCTCCGTTCCTGCGAAAATACGCCCGACTACGAATTGATGGTTATAACGTCTGAAACAATCTCGAAACGAAAGGCTCGCTTTTATGCAAACTTACGAATCGGACGCCAATATCGGAAACATTAAGATTCTCGCCGTCGACATGGACAAGACGCTGCTGACCGACGAGCGCGTGCTGCCCCAGGGTCTTGATGAGCGCCTGGACAAGCTCGCCGACGCCGACATCGTATTCTGCCCCGCCAGCGGACGTCCCGCCCCCAAGCTCGAGGAGATGTTCGAGGGCGTCAAGAACCGCCTCGCCTTTTGTCCCGACAACGGAGCGTGCGTGATCTATCGCGGCAGCTATATCTATAAGAGCACTATTGACGTGGAGCTGTATCAGCAGGTCTTGAGCCGTGCCTCGGAGGATCCGCGCGCTGTCCCCGTCCTTTGCTGCTTCGACGAGTTCTACGTGCTTGCCCGCGACCATCAATACCACGACGAGATCAGCGTCTACTACAACACAATCAACTACGTCGACAGCTTTGAGGGCATTGATTTCGAGTCCAACAAGATTTCGGTCTTCTTCCCCGGCTACGACGCCGAGCCCGCTTTCCGCGAGACCTATAGCCCCGAGTTCTCGGACAAACTCTATGTCACCAACGCCGGGCGCGAGTGGATCGACTTTATGAACCTGGGCGTCGACAAGGGCGCCGGCGTCGCGCACCTGTGCGAGCACCTGGGCATCGATATTGCCGATGCTGCCGCCGTGGGCGATACGTACAACGACATCCCCATGCTGGAGCGCGTCGGTCACAGCTTTATCGTGGACAATGCCGAAGAGCACATGAACGTGCACGCCAAGTGGCGCATTCCGAGCAACAACGACGGGGGCGTACTGACGCTCATCGACGCCATCTTGGCGGCTCGTTAACGTGGCTCGTCGGACCTGGCCGGGCGAGGCGGGTAAGTTTTTCGCTCGGTCAGGTCCTGGGCTCGCTCGGAAAGCACATTAAGTGCTTTCCGGCTCGTGCGGAATCTACGAAAAACTTACCCGCCTCGCCCGGCCAGGTCCTTGGGTGACTTGCTCGCCGTCTGGGTGACGTCTTGACGCCTAGGTACTTTGACTGAATTTAATTGAACGAAGGACGCTCCTTGTTGATAAGGGGCGTCCTTCTGTTTTTGGTTACTTTGGAACTGTGGTTGCTTCCCTATTTAGCGTCGGCCCAGGTTATGCCGGTGCTGGCTTCGGCGATTAGGGGGACGCGGAGGTCTACGACGTGTTCCATGACGTCGCGGACCATGGTGGTTAGGCGCTCGACTTCGTCGATGGGGCACTCAAAGTCCAGTTCGTCGTGCACTTGCAGGATCATGTGGGCGGCAAAGCCTTCTTCTTCCAGGCGACGGCTTACGCGGGCCATGGCGATCTTGATGATGTCAGCGGCGGTTCCCTGCATGGGATGGTTCATGGCCGTGCGCTCGCCAAAGCCGCGGAGTTGCGGGTTTTTGGCCTTGAGCTCCGGAATATGACGACGGCGGCCGTACATGGTCTCGGCGTAGCCCGTCTGCTTGGCGCGCGCCACCACGTTGTCGAGGAACGTGCGCACGCCCGGGTAGGCCTCGTAGTAGCGATCGATCATATCGCGCGCCTCGGCCATCGAGATATGCAGCGACTGCGACAGACCGTAGGCCTGCTGGCCGTACACGATGCCAAAGTTCACGGCCTTGGCGCGACTGCGCAGGTCGGGTGTCACCTCGGACACTGGCACGCCAAATACGCGCGCGGCCGTCTCGGCATGGAAGTCCTCGCCTTCGTTGAAGGCGCGCACCAGATGCTCGTCACCCGAGAGATGCGCCAGCAGACGCAGCTCGATCTGCGAGTAGTCCACCGCCAAAAAGACGCTTCCCTCGCCTGCCGAAAACGCCGTCTTGACGGTACGACCCAGCTCCGAGCGCGTCGGGATGTTTTGCAGGTTCGGGTCGCTCGAGGACAGACGCCCCGTTGCCGTGATGGTCTGGTTGTACGTAGTGTGCACGCGACCGTCACCACGGCGTAGCGGGCCCAGCGTGTCCAGATAGGTGGACTTGATCTTGGACTTCTCACGCCAGTCCAAAATCAGGCGCACGATCTCGTGGTCGCGGGCAAGGTCACTCAGCACCTTGGCGTTGGTCGAATAATATCCGCGCTTAGTCTTCTTGAGGCCCTTGGTCGGAAGCCCCATCACATCAAAGAGCACATGCGACAACTGCATGGGACTGCCAATATTAAAGGTCTCATCACCCGCCAGATCGCGAATGCTTCGCTCGACCTCGGTAATCTGGGTCGCCAGACCCTCGGACAGACTGTGCAGACAGTCGGGGTCTACGAGCATGCCCGCGCGCTCCATCTTGGCAAGCACCGGCACGAGCGGCATCTCGATGCCGTCGAACACGTTGGCGGCATTCTCACGGGCCATGCACTCGCGCAACGGTGTCACGAGCGCCAGCGTCAGAGCCGCAGTACGGGCGGCAGGCGCCGGAGCGTCCTCACCAGCACCCTCTGCGCCGCGCGCCGCAGGCAGCGCCATCTGCAGATACGTATCGGCCAGATATGCCTCGTCAAACTCGGAGCGGTCGGAATCCAACAGGTAAGCGGCGACCACGGTGTCGAAGATGCACGTGGAATCGACTGCCAGCGGATCCATGAGCTCGGGCTCAGAAGAATCGATGGGCGAAAGCTCGTGCAGCAGCGCCTTCGTATCCGGGCTCGCCACGCGGCCCTCCATAAACAGGCGCGCAAGCACGCCGGCGATCACACCGTGAGCGAAGTTGAAGCCATCGACTACGGCAGTGGAGGCGCTGTCGCCCTCCTCGAGCGCGAACAGGCCCTTGGACGTCGCCAACCACAGCGTGCGCGTCAGACCAAAGAGCGCGCCCTCTTCCTTGTCGTCGTCCACCACGGCGGCGACCCACTCGCCGGCATCAATCGCGCGGGAGACCTCAGCCGCAACGGCACCAAGCGCGTCGGCATCGCCGGCGACTGCGCGAACCATAGCAGGTATCTCAAACACACTGGAGGCAGCAGCAGCCCCGCCCTCGCCGCCGATCAGCGCCAAGAAACGGTTCTGCATGGCGGTGATACCAAGTGTGCCCAGCGCCGCGGACACTTCGTCGGCAGAAAACGCCGGGAAGGACGTTTCGTCAAAGTCGAGCTCGACGGGCGCATCGGTGCGAATGGTTGCGACCTTGCGGCTCAGCAGCGCATCGTCGATGTGCGCACGCAGGTTCTCGCCCATCTTGCCCTTGACCTCGTCGGCATGCGCGATGACCTCGTCCAAGCTGCCGTACTGTGCGATGAGCGCGCTCGCCTTTTTGGGGCCGATGCCCGGTACGCCGGGAATGTTGTCCGACGTATCGCCCTTTAGACCGTAAAAATCGGGCACGAGCGCCGGCGTAATGCCGTGATACAGGTCGTCCACGCTCTCGGGCGTCATGATCGCCACGTCGGACAGGCCCTTGCGGGTCGAGACCACGTTGACGTGCTCGGTCACGAGTTGATACATGTCGCGGTCGCCGGTCACCAGTAGCATGTCGCAGCCGGCCTCCTCACCCAGGCGCGCCATGGTTCCCAGGATATCGTCGCCTTCCCAGCCCTCAGACTGCAGAATCGGCACGTTGAGCGCGGTGAGCAGCTCCTTAATCATAGGGAACTGCGCATGCAGATCGGGGTCCATGGGCGGGCGTTGCGCCTTATACTGCGGCAGCATCTCCATGCGCACGCGCGGTTTGCCCTTGTCAAACGCCACGACCACACCGTCGGGGTTAAAGGCATCGATCATCTTAAGAAACATGTTCAGAAAGCCAAAGATCGCGTTGGTGGGGCGACCGTCCGGCGCGTTCATGGTCGGCGGCACGGCGTGGAAGGCGCGGTGCATGAGCGAGTTGCCGTCGATAACGGCAAAAGTGCGGCGCTTGTCAGACATATTAAATACCTCGCTTTGGGCTGGGCACGGTTTGCTTACTCCAGTTTACACGCTCCCCGCCCCGCGGCCACCGCACATCAAGCTCCCCCGCCACCGCGAGCCCGCGCGTGATACGATGGCTCACGGTACATCAACCAGCACGATCGATCCGAAAGGAGCCTGCGTCATGGAGCGTCCCTGCGCATGGAAAAAGTACACGCCACAGCAAGTCGAGGAGCTCGAGGAGCTTTGCCGCGGCTATAAGCAGTTTTTGAGCGAGAACAAGACCGAGCGCCTGTGCGTCAAGACCGGCATCAAGATGGCCGAGGAGGCGGGATACGTCGACTTGGAGACCGTGATCGCCGAGGGCCGCGAGCTCAAGGCAGGCGACAAGGTGTACGCCGCCAACCACGGCAAGGACCTTATGCTCGTCAACCTGGGCACCGCCCCGCTCGAGCAGGGCTTTAACATCCTGGGCGCCCACGTGGACTCGCCGCGCCTGGACCTTAAGCAGAATCCCGCCTTCGAGGCCGGCGACATGGCCTACCTCGACACGCACTACTACGGCGGCGTCAAGAGCTACCACTGGGTGGCCTCCCCGCTTGCACTCGTTGGCGTCATCTGCAAAAAGGACGGCACCACCGTCGACATCAACATCGGCGACAAGGCGGACGATCCGGTCTTTACCATCTCCGACCTGCTGATCCACCTCTCGAGCGAGCAGATGTCCAAGCCCGCCAAGGACGCCGTCGACGCCGAGATCCTCGACGTAATCGTGGGCGGCCGTCCCGTCAAGTTCGATGAGGACGACAAGGACGCCCCCAAGGAGCCCGTCAAGCAGATGTTCCTGGACATCCTCAAGGAGCAGTACGACGTCGAGGAGGAGGACTTCCTCTCCGCCGAGATCGAGGTCGTGCCCGCCGGCCCCGCCCGCGACATGGGCCTCGACCGCTCCATGATTTTGGGCTATGGCCACGACGACCGCGTCTGCGCTTACCCCTCCATGCTCGCCCAGATCAATGTGGCCAATGTCGAGCGCACGAGCATTACGCTCATCGTCGACAAAGAGGAGATTGGCTCCGTAGGCGCCACCGGCATGACGAGCCGCTTCTTCGAGAACACTGTCGCCGAGATCATGACGCTCGCCGGCGAGAATAGCCCGCTGGCCCTGCGCCGCGCGCTCGCCCGCAGCCGTATGCTCTCCTCTGACGTGTCCGCCGGCTTCGACCCGGGCTATGCCGGCAAGTTCGAGACCAAGAACGCGGCCTTTATGGGTCGCGGCCTGTGCTTTAACAAGTACACGGGCAGCCGCGGCAAGGGCGGTTCCAACGACGCCGATGCCGAGTACGTGGCCCTCGTCCGCGACATCATGGACGAGGCCGGCGTGGACTTCCAGACCTGTGAGCTCGGTCGCGTCAACGCAGGCGGCGGCGGCACCATCGCCTACATCATGGCCAAGTACGGCATGAATGTCATCGACTCCGGTGTTGCCGTCCTGTCCATGCACGCCCTGTGGGAGGTCGCCAACAAGGCCGACATCTACGAGGCCTACCGCGGCTACAAGGCCTTCCTCGAGCGTGCCTAACCAGCCCTTCATAACTTGCGGTGAAATACGGACTAAACTGGCCTATAAACGGCCAAAACAGACCGTATTCCACCGCAACTTCCTTTTTGACAGAGGAGAGTCCATGCTGCAGGTCATCATTTCGCCCGCCAAGCAGATGCGCTCGGCCCAAGATGCTTTTGAAGTCCTGGGCATTCCGCCCTTTGCGCGCGAGACGGCTCGACTGCATCGCGCGTTGCTAGATATTGAGCGAAATGAAGGCAGCGGCGGCCTGCAGGCGCTATGGAACGTGAGTGACAAACTGCTGGGGCCTTGCCTCAACACCCTGCATGAGTTCGAGCCCATCTTGGAAAACGGCGACCTCGACAATCCCGATATCGCCCGCAATACCTCCCCCGCCGTCATGTCCTATCACGGCATTCAATACCAGAGCATGGCACCCGAGGTGATGGATGCCGCGCAGCTCGCATGGCTGCAAGACCATCTGTGGATCCTCTCGGGCCTTTACGGATGCGTACGCCCCTTTCATGCCGTCGAACCGTATCGGCTGGAGATGGGTGCGAAGCTCGCCGTTGACGATGCCCGAGACCTCTACGCGTTTTGGAGCGACAAGCTCGCGCGGGTTATCGCCCCGGCAGGTTCAAACACCACGATCGTCAACCTCGCCAGCGTAGAGTATGCCAAAGCCGTTCTGCCCCACCTCGCGGGCGACGCCACAGCCGTCACGTGCCTCTTTGGCGAGGGTATCCGCAACGGGAAGCCCATCCAACGGTCGACCGCCAGCAAAAAGGCGCGCGGCTCCATGGTGCGGTGGATGGCAGAAAACAAGCTCGAGGATGCAAGCGAACTTACCGCATTCAACATCGGCTATCGCCACGTCCCCGAGCTCTCATACCTAGGCACCCTCGTGTTCATCAACGAACAGATGCTCTAGAGCCGGCACCCAACACTGACCCGCTCAGCCTTCTCTATATAACTTGCGGTGGAATAATTCCTATTTGAGCCTTTTTCGCACAATCAGGAACTATTCCACCGCAACTTTTATGAATTGGCTGCTAGGCTCGACACCTATTCAGCTAGACCGTCGGCCTTTGCAATCCCGTTTGTCGAACCGTCCTGATAGACAATCTTGACGTGCTCGACCTCGGACACCGCAACACCCGACGGGGGCTCCAGGCGCCATTCCGTCAGCGCGATATCCATCGTCGTGGGCACATCCCCTTGATCTTTGAGCTTCACCGTCAACGTTTTGAACGTCGCATCATACGTCACGCGTTCGATTTCCTCACCAGGAATAGACCCACCACTCAGCTGCAACTGCACAAACTCATCGCACGGGTACCAATAATCGCCCGGAACGGCGAGCGTATTGGCATTACCGCCAGTACTCCTCACCGTCATAATCGGCAGGCCCTCGTCGGCCTCAAACTCCCAGGCGGCGCCGCCGCGACCGCCAAACGTCCAAATACAAAAGGCAATCACCAGCACGGCAAGCACCGCAAAGCCAATCGCGACCAACCCATGGTGTGCACGGCCCTCCTCGGCCGATACGTCCCATTGTGTCTCTCGATATAGATGCTTGTCTTCCATGTACGCCTCCCCACGGGCACGCTTGTTAGGCCAATCGTACCCATTCAGGCTATACTTGAGCCCATGACATAACGGGGAGCTTGCAGGACAAGACGGCAGGCTGAGACTGGGCGCGCCCGCCCTGACCCGCAAACCTGATATGGGTAATGCCAACGAAGGGAGCCGTGCCAATGAGCACACAGACAGAGCCCAAGCTCGTCACGCAAATCGACTTTGCCCGCGCCGGACAGATCACACCGCAGATGAAGGAGGTCGCCGAGCGCGAGCATCGCGACCCCGAGTACATCCGTGAGCGCGTGGCAGACGGCCGCATCGCCATTCCCGCCAACATCGTGCACATCAAAAAGGGCATGCGCGCCTTTGGCGTCGGCGAGGGCCTGTCCACCAAGGTCAACGTCAACCTGGGCATCTCGGGCGACAAGGCCGATGCCGCCGAGGAATGGAAGAAGGTCAAGATCGCTGAGGACTTTGGCGCCGACGCCATCATGGACCTCTCCAACTCGGGCAAGACGCGCCAGTTCCGCCAGCAGCTCATCGACGAGACGCCGCTCATGGTAGGCACCGTCCCCATGTACGACGCCATCGGCTACATGGAAAAGCCGCTGGTCAAGCTCACCAAGGACGACCTGTTCGAAGTCGTGCGCGCGCACGCCGAGGACGGCGTGGACTTTATGACCATCCACTGCGGCATTAACAAGTCGGTCACCAAGACCTTTAAGGAGACCGGCCGTCTCATGAACATCGTGAGCCGCGGCGGCTCGCTGCTGTTTGGCTGGATGGAGGTCACCGGCAACGAGAACCCCTTCTATGAGTTCTACGACGAGCTGCTCGAAATCTGCCATGAGTACGACGTGACGATTTCGCTCGGCGACTCCTGCCGCCCGGGCTGCCTCTACGACTCCAACGACGCCACCGAGACCGCCGAGATGATTGAGCTCGGCAAGTTGTGCAAGCGCGCCTGGGCCGCCGGCGTCCAGGTCATGGTCGAGGGCCCGGGTCACATGGCGCTCGACGAGATCGCCGCCAACATGAAACTGCAGAAGCGCCTGTGCCACAACGCCCCGTTCTATGTGCTCGGGCCGCTGGTGACCGATATCGGCGTGGGCTACGACCACATCACCGCAGCCATCGGCGGCGCTATCTCCGCCAGCTCCGGCGCCGACTTCCTGTGCTACGTGACGCCGGCCGAGCACCTATGCCTGCCTAACGCCCAGGATGTGCTCGACGGCCTCATGGCCACCAAGATTGCCGCACACGCCGCCGACATCGCCAAGAAGGTGCCGCACGCCCGCGACATGGACGACAAGATGGGCCAGGCACGCCGCAAGCTCGACTGGGACGCCATGTGGAAGTGCGCTCTCGACCCGGTCACCGGTAAGAAGCGCTACGAGGAATCCCCCGCCGCCACCGAGGGTACTTGCACCATGTGTGGCAAGATGTGCGCCGTCCGCACCGTCAACAAAGTGTTTGAGGGCACGACGATCGACCTCGGTATGGAGGACTAGTCTCTTCGCCGCAATCGCCTTTTATCATCGAGTCGGCGCCCGCCAATTGTTGACGTGTGAACATTTGCTTACATTTGCGTAAAAATTACATCTCGCGCCCGGGTTCGGCATATCGCCGGCCCGGGCATCTTTATAATGCTGGCTTAAAGACCCATTTGATTCCGACCGAACAAGGGAGCGAACATGGATCGTAGTAAGGTACCTGCCGTCCTGTCCATCGCGGGATCCGATTCCAGCGGCGGCGCCGGCATTCAGGCCGACATCAAGACCATCACGGCGCACCGTCTGTATGCCCAGACGGCCATCACCGCCATCACAGCGCAAAACACTCTGGGTGTCACCGCCGTACAGGATATCTCGCCAGATATCGTAGCCGCGCAAATTGACGCCGTTTTTGACGATATCCGCCCGAGCGCCGTCAAGATCGGCATGGTTTCTTCTGTCGAGATTATCGAAGTCATCGCCGACCGCTTGAGCGCCTGGAACGCAACAAACGTGGTCGTCGACCCCGTCATGGTAGCCACCTCGGGCGCACGGCTGATTGCCGAAGATGCCGCCGAGGCGCTCACCCGCCGCCTGTTCCCGCTAGCGACGGTTATCACGCCCAATATTCCCGAGGCCATGGCGCTGCTCGATTACGAGGTCGATTCCGAGCGCACGCAGCAAAATGCTGCCATGCTCCTTACCCGCCGCTTTGGTTGCGCATCCCTCGTTAAGGGCGGGCATCTTGTCAACGAGGCCAACGATGTACTGGCCGAACCCGCACCACTCGATGATGAGGGCAACCACCTAGGCGATCCGCTCACCACGTGGTTCCGCCACAAGCGTATTGAGACCGACAACACGCACGGCACCGGCTGCACGCTCTCGTCCGCCATCGCCTGCGCGCTGGCCCAGGGCATGGATCTTGCCGACGCCGTCAACGCCGGCAAGGCATACCTGACAGGCGCTCTAGCCGCCGGCCTGAACATGGGCAAAGGCTCCGGCCCTGTCAACCACATGTGGCAGTATTAAGATTCGCAGCCCAAGCCACCGCAAAGGCGCCCGCCCCCTTTGCGGTGGTTTGGGGTCGCGCTACTCTCCGAGCATCTCTTGGAGCTTGGCTGCCACGGCGTGACCCAGGCTCTCATGGCTTTCGGGCATCATATGCAGATAGTCGATATCGCCCGGCTCGGCAAAGTCGGCGGCATTCAAAAAGTCGCAGCCAAACTGCTCAGCCACATGCGCGTAGTACTCACCAAAATGTTCCGAGGCTTCTACGGAATGCTCGTCAAAATCGGTCATATATACGTCGGCGATCTGCGGCTTAATCTTGATAGGCGCCATCAGCAGAATGCGCGGACAAGGCGCAGCGTCGGTCCACGGAAACGCGCGGACGGCGCGAATCAGCGCTATGGCGCCACGGGCGATATCGGAAGCTGTCACGTTAAAGACCGTCTTACAGTCGTTGGTGCCCAGCATGATCACAATGGCGTCCAGCGGCTTATGGGCCTCGAGCAGCATCGGAAGTGCGCGGATGCCGTTAAGATTGGTGTCCAGATGGCACATGTCGTCGCGTACCGTCGTGCGGCCGTTGAGGCCTTCTTCAATTACATGCCAGCCCTCGCCTAAGTCACGTTGGGCCACGCCGCACCAGCGCACATCCTGCGCATAGCGCACCGCGGTGCCGTCGCGCATGCCCGCCGGATCGTAACCATAGGTGTTGCTGTCGCCAAAGCATAGAACGTTTTTCATCGTAAGCCCCTCCTTTTAGTAAAAAGCCGGCGGGAGCAGCCTCTCCCGCCGGCTCGACATATCCGTCAGCACGTACCGATTACAGGTACTTGCGCCAATCGTCCTCGTCCTCATCATCCTCGGTAGCAGCCTGGGTCTGCTCGGCGGCGCGAGCTGCCGCAGCGCGAGCGGCAACCTGGGCATAGGACTCCTCGTTGCGCTCGGGGAAGTTTGCCAGCACGTGCTCGAACTTGGCAAAATCCTCATCCCAGCGCGTAGAAGGCACGGCAAAGAAGACTTGCTTGACCTTAAAGTCGCCCGACGCGAGCTCCTTGCGTAAGAGCTCGGCCACGGCCTCTGCGTCAAAGCCGTTGTTGTCGCAGCCCCAAGCGCCCAGCACGAGCTTCTCGCGACCTAGCTCGTCGCAGATGGCAAGCACAAAGCGAATGCGGTCGCGCAGGGCATCCAGCAGAGCATCGTCGCTCACGCGATACTCCTGGCGGGCGCGCTTAACGTTGGGCGCGGCGGCCACGATCACGTCGGCGTATGCATGCACGTGGTTGCGGTCGAAGCGCACCGCAGGCACCACCAGCGCACGGTTTCGGTAAAGCTCGCAGTTGATGTTGCGGCGACGGTTCTCGCCGTACCATTTGCGCTGCTTATCGAGAACGTTGTACAGATACGAATCGGCGCACAGCGTGGCCTCCTGGCCCAGATAACCCTGAATATAGCCACCGCCCGGATTGGTGAACGAGGCAAAGGCGAGCACGGCCATGTCGCAGAACTGCGCATAGCCACGACCGTTGTCCAAGATGGCCTGCGTGGCGGAGGCATCGAGCACGGTGACCTCAGGCAGGGACGCAGCAGGCTCCTCAGCAGGCGCGGACTCAGCTTCGGCGATTTCCTCGGCAGGCTCCTCGACGGGCTCAGGAGCTGCCTCGGTCTCGGGCGCTGCCTCGCTCTCGGGTGCCGCCTCGGTCTCGGCAGCCTCCGCGCCCTCGACGTCCTCGGCAACCTGTTCTTCAGCGGCCACAGCAGTCTGAACCTTGGCCTTCATCGCCGCGACAAAGCCGGCAGGCATACCGTCAAACTCGCGAACACCGGCAAGCGAACGCTCGATATCCTTGGCGCACGCTTCGGACACAGTTGACACGTGACGCTCGGCGGCCTTGGCACGGGCCTCGCGCTTGGGATTGGGCTGACCCGCTCGGTTGGACCTGCGGTTACGGTTCCTGTTGTCGACGTCTGCCATACGTGGCCACCTTTCCTGTCGCTGCCGCTATCGGCTTTTCCCATCCATGATACCCCGCCGCGTACAAAAAAGACGGCCCCGAAGGACCGCCTTTCGCATCGATTTGCCCGCACGGCAAGCACCGCCGCAATTCGCCACTAGTCGCGACGGCCAAGGATGTTCAGGATGCGCAGGAACACGTTGATAATGTCAACGAACAGATTGGACGCCATGAGCACGGCGTTGGGCAGCGTAGGCGGCACCGTCGTGGCAACATAGGTGTCGTAGCCAATAAAGCCGGCGAACACCACGATCACGATCAGGTCGGTGATGGACTGCGAGACGCCCATGAACATCAGCACGATCTCAACCAGAACAGTGGCGAGCAGAATGCCAAAACCGATGCCATATACGCGCTGGAAAAACTTGGGGAAGGTCACGCCCAGCGCGCCAAAGACAAAGGTGATGGCGGCCGTGGCGATAAAAGCGGTGTTGATGGTGGGCAGGTCGTAGTTGGCAAGGCCAAACGACGCGGTCAGGCCAAAGGTACTCGCAAAGATTACGTAGCCCACAAGGGACAGGCCCACGGACTGCTTGCTGGCGGCGGCCGACATCATGACCATGCCGACGATGGTCAAAATAAACGAGCCAAAGACCAGCGGCAAGGCTGCGCCGCTCATCATCATGCGCGCAAACGACATGGTGCTCGTAAAGTAGGCGCCGGCGCCCATGGCGCAAAAGCCCAAGAAAATCAGGGCAGACATGACAAGGTTGTACGCGCGCGGCGACATCTCCTTGGCACGGCTTGCACCGGTCTCGATGGGGCCGTTCTGATAGCCCTGGATATCGTTCATACTTCGTCCTTTCACAAAGCGCCGTGAAAGACGGCGCAGCAGATGACAAGATTCCTGCCATTGTACCCGAACGCCGTGCGTCCTTACCTACGGCGCTCGCCCTCAAGCGTACGATCAAACGCCCAGACCCACCAACGCATCACGTGGGCCTGCGAGCCGTCCGGCCGTCCGCACGCCTGGTCCTCCAGATACAACTCGGTCGCGTGCCCGCCAAAACGCACCTTATAGGTTGCCGTACGAACGCCGTGGACCGTCAGGCCAAAACCAGTGGACGAGACGATCTCGTCAATCGTAAAGCAGCGACCGTCGACCCAGCAGACGGTAACCGGCACGACTTGTCCGCCCGCGAGGATGCGAGCCACGACGTCCACATACTGCTTGTGCACGCGCCGAGTTTTGCCATCTGTCTGTCGATATTCCATACTTCCCATTATCGAACGCATGTTTGCATATTGTAAAGCGAACAGACTGTGGTTTTGGAATGTCGGAGCGAACGCGCGTGTCCGCATGGCGTGATAGCAAAAAGAACACCCACGGTCAACAGGGCTAATATTCAATTTTAGTGCCAAAAAATTACTTCTCCCATCAGAACTCGGCAAAGAAACCCGCAGGAGGTGATACGATTTATCATGTTTTTGTAACGTGTCTGCAAACTTCGAGAAAGCCCATATATGGACGTAACGTTCTCAACTTTCCTCGGCCAAATTGTGTCGAACCCAGTCCTTGCCGTCACCGTGATCCTCGCGCTCGGCGCCATCTTCGTCAATGGATGGACCGACGCGCCCAACGCCATCGCGACCTGCGTCACTACGCGTTGCATGCCCGCCCGCGCCGCCATTCTCATGAGCGCCGCATTCAACTTCCTCGGTGTGCTCATCATGACGCACTTTAATGCGAGCGTCGCCAATACCATCTCGCATATCGTCGACTTTGGCGGAAACAGCACCATGGCGCTCGCCTGCCTGTGCGCGGCCCTGTTCTCCATCGTCGTCTACGGCGCCACAGCGTCGCGTTTTGGCATCCCCACCTCGCAAAGCCACAGCCTTATCGCCGGCCTGACCGGTGCCGCTATCGCCCTCGGCGGCGCGAGCAGCGTCAACGTCCACGAGTGGATGAAGGTCATCTACGGCCTGGCGCTCTCCATCGGCCTGGGCTTTGTCATGGGCTGGGTTCTGTGCAAGCTCGTCTCGATTCTTTTCGCCGCCGCCAACAGGCGACGTGCCAATGTCTTCTTTAAATACGCTCAGATCGCGAGTGCCGCGGCCATGAGCTTTATGCATGGCGCGCAGGATGGACAGAAGTTCATCGGCGTGCTCTTTTTAGGCGTGGCCTTCGCCAACGGTCAGACGAGCGTCGGCGATGCCGGCATCCCCATCTGGATTATGCTGCTGTGCTCGGCCACCATGGGCGTCGGCACCAGCGTGGGTGGCGAGCGCATCATCAAGTCCGTCGGCCAGAGCATGGTCAAGCTTGAGAAGTATCAGGGCTTCTCCGCCGACCTCGCAGGCGCCGCGAATCTGCTGCTTGCCACCCTTACCGGTATCCCGGTGTCCTCCACCCACATCAAGACCTGCGCCATCATGGGCGTCGGCGCCGTCAAGCGCCTTTCGGCCATCAACTTCGGCGTGGTCAAGGACATGATGTTCACCTGGTTCTTCACCTTCCCCGCCTGCGGACTCATCAGCTTTGTCATGGCCAAGCTGTTCATGATGTTCATCTAGTCAAACCGAGCGTCCATCCGGACCGTAATACTTCGCACACCCGTCTTCGCCTCGAAAGGACCCACTCATGGCAAAGAAACCCGATTCGTTCTATTTTGACAACTACGTTGCCTGCGCCGACCTCGCCGTTCAGGCTGCCGAGCTGCTCACCAAGATTTTCGAGAACTTCGATCCCGCGAAGATTCACGATATGCTCGACAAGATGCACTCAATCGAGCATGCGGCCGACAAGAAGCACCATGAGCTTGAAGACGCCCTGCTCACGGCCTTTATCACTCCGCTTGAGCGCGAGGACCTGGACCTGATGAGCTGCTCACTCGACACCGTGCTCGACCGTATCGAGGGCGTCGTGCAGCGCGTCTACTTCACCAACATCCAGAGCATCCATCCCGACGCCATCGTCATCGCTCACAAGGTGACTGACGCCTGCCGCGCCATGAAAGACCTGATGGTCGAGCTGCCCAACTACCGCAAGTCCAAGACCCTGCGCGAACTCGTCATCCAGATCAACACCATCGAGTCCGAAGCCGACGAGCTCTATATCAACGCCATGCGCAACCTGCACGTTAACGGCAAGGACCCGCTCGAGGTCATCGCCTGGCGTGACGTGTACGCCTTCCTGGAGTACTGCGCCGACTGCTGTGAGAATGTGGCCGATGTCGTGGATTCGATTGTCATGAAGAACAGTTAATTGGGGGTACGTGTCCCGGCGGCGAAGGGCCGGCCACGGTTTGCTTTCTCACTCCGGCTGCTTTGCAGAGTCGTTCGAAAGTAAACCGTGGCCGGCCCTTCGCCTTACGTACCACCATTGGGAACTTTGGCTGATACTTTGAAAGCGATGAGGCTTTTGTTGGCAGGGCCTTTGAGTCCGATTGGGAACTTTGGGACCGCCTTAAACGTTTGGCTGGGTGGTGCTTTGGGTACCCTTTGTTTTACTTTGGATTGATTCGCTGACTTTGGAGGGTTTGGTTATGGGGTATTTGGATCTGGCTCGGGGTCGGTATTCTTGTCGTGAGTTTGAGGATCGTTCTGTTGAGCAAGCTGTGGTGGATGCCATTGTTGAGGCTGGGCGTATTGCTCCTTCTGCTTGTAATAACCATCCAACCCGTGTGATGGTGTTGGATACGCCTGAGCTTCTGGAGAAGGCTGCTGCTTGTCAGCCTCGGTTTGCTCGTGATGGGTCTATCTTTGGCGCTCCGCTTATCTTCCTTATTTGCAGCGTTACCGATGATGCTTGGGTGCGCCCGTATGATCAGATGAATTCCAGCGAAATCGATACATCCATCGTTTGCGATCAGATGATGATGGAGGCCACCGAGCAGGGCCTGGGAACGTGCTGGGTATGCCATTTTAAGCCAGAGGTGGCACAGGAGCAGTTCAATCTGCCCAAGGGCGTTTATCCCTATCACATGCTTGTCTGTGGCTATCCTGCCGACCACATCGCCGACCCCGAGCATCGCGAGGCCCGTACCATTCCCCTCCCCAACTTCCTCCTCAAGTAGTTTTTTGGCACATGCCCTAAAACCTACCTTTTACCGCTCACCCATTCGCCGAGTTCTGCGCCACAATGTGCAGGGCTCGGTTTTTTATGTTGCGCGCCCCTGCACAGTCATAAAAAAGGACCCGCAAGCTGCGGGTCCTTTCTAGGCACTAAATTGTAGGCCGAATGTTAGTCCAGGTCGTCGGCAGCAAAGTTGTCGATCGGGGCGAAGGGATCGGCCACGGGGACAACCGGGTCAGCGACGGGCAGCGGCTCGGCGGGAACAGTCACTGCAGGAGAAGCGGCAGAACCGACCGGCGTGGAGGCCATCAGATCGGCCGGGAAGGAATTCTGGGCATCGTCCATGAAGTGCTGGATGAGCTTGAGATACTCTGCCTTGAACTCCTCACGGGAAGCCTTGAGACGATCGATCTCCTCGAGCTCGGCCTGCTTCTCGGTCAGAGCCTGGCGGATAACCTCGCGGGCCTTGGCGTCAGCCTCGTTGCGGATACGCTCAGCGTTCTCGTTGGCATCGTTGACGATGGTCTCAGCGGTCTGCTGGGCAGCGATCAGGGCAGCGGAAATCTGGCGCTCCTGAGCGGAGAAGTCAGGGGCGGGAGCAGCCACGGGGGCGGCAGGAACGGCCTGGGCGGTGGCATCCTGAGCTTGGGCAAGCCGAGCCTGCGCATCGGCAAGCTGCTGCTCGGTAGCAGTCAGACGACCCTTAAGGTCGACGATCTTAGCGAGCATAGCGTCAACCTCGGAGGACAGCGTCTCCAAGAAGACGTCGACCTCAGCAGGATCGTAGCCACGCTTGGCCTCAGAGAAAGTCTGAGCCTGGATGTCTGCAGGGGTAATAGCCATAACAAGTCTCCTTTTTCATCGCCTCGGCGCTACACGCCCGACGTAAGTTACTAAGTCAGTTCTACACGAGTATACCTATAAGAAGCTGCAGAACCAGCCTCTGCACCAACTGCAACGCAATAATCGCAACGACCGGCGAAAAATCGATACCGCCCATCGGCGGGATGAAACGACGGAACAGGTTGAGCCACGGACCGCACACGCTATCAAGCACCGCGGCAATATCCTGAAGCAAACCACCCTGCTTCATGGGAATCCACGTCATAAAGCAGTAGACGACAATGAGCGTGGAATAGAAGTTGAACAGCGTGTTGACCAGCTGGACGATAGTGTAGATGTTGATGGGAATCTCCTCGTCTTGTCTTTACTTAAGGTAGCCGTCGGCACGAAGCTTCTTGAGATCGGAATCTTTGACCTCGCAACCGGCGGGCAGCACCATGAACACGCGGTCGCCCACCTCCTTGACCGTGGCACCCAGACCGCAGGCAAAGCCGTAAGAGAAGTCCAAGACGCGCTTGGCAACTTCGGTGCGTACGCCCACAAAAATCAGTGCGACAGGCTGCTTGGTGCGAACGCGGCGCACCACGGTCTCCACGTCGTCATAGCTCTCGGGGCGCAGGACATAGGCCGGCAGCTGCGGCGTGGCGTTGATGATATTGCTCGCATAGGCCGAGGCATCGCTCGGTGCAGGCGCGGGTGCAGCGGCGGCACGGGCGCGGGTATTCTCGGCGTAGCTCGACGGCGTGTCATAGGCACCAGGACGATAACCGCTCGCAACACTGTCCTGCGAGCGCGAAGGCGGGTTATACGTCGTGGCATGGCGGGAGTCATCGCCGACCAGCTGACCGGAGCGCGTATACACGGCAACCGACTCAGCTTCACCGCGGCGCGTCTGGCCAAGCAGGCCGTTGCTCGGCTCGTCTTGGGTGTAGAAGCCCTCGCCCGAAGCACCACTGTAGCCGTTGTTCTGATAGCCATCGTCGTAGCCGTCATCGTAGCCGTAGTCGTCGTCCTGGCCATAACCCTGGTCGTAACCCTGCTGGCCGCCCAGGTGCATCTTATTTTTAATCTCGTCAAGGAAGCCCATGGTTGTGTCCTCTCGCGGTTTAGTGCAGGCGCCCCGATAATCAGTGCGCACTTCAGAGCCTTATTTTACTGCAAACTCCGGGCTAAATACTACCCTGCCCAGGCGAACGAGCGTAGAGCCCTCCTCAAGGGCAGACTCAAAGTCCTCGCTCATACCGCAGGAAAGCTCAGGCAGGTTCAAATCGGGATGCGCCGCCTCCAGCTCATCCCTCAGCTCACGAAGCCCCGCAAAGGTGCGGCGTGCCACATCCTTATTCCCCCGGGGCGCCATAGTCATAAGCCCCTGTACGCAAATTCCCTCAAGTTCTGCAAGCTCACCCGCGGCGGCGCGAATCTCATCGGGTGAAAAGCCTCCCTTCGACTCCTCACCACTCACATTGACCTCAATGAGCACACGCTGGGGGCCGACGAGCTCGCCTGCCTCAATCTTGCGAACAGCACGGCTCGAGATCGCCTGCGCCAGATGCAGCGAACCCACCGAGTGAATCAGCTCGGCTGAGCCCAGCACCGCATTGATCTTATTGGTCTGCAGGTTGCCGATCATATCGAAGCGCACCTCGGGCAGCTCCGGATGCTCCGCCAGACCCGTGAGCTTGCGAACCAGCTCCTGCGGGCGGTTCTCGGCAAAATGGCGATACCCCGCCTGGATGGCGGCAACGGTCTCATCGACACCAACGGTCTTGGACACGGCAATGAGGCTCGCGGCGTCGTGGGGACGGCCCGCGCGATCGAGCGCCGCATAAAAACGTTCCAGAATCTGCTCGCGGCGAGCGCGCATCAAGTCCAAATAGTTATCCATTGCCAATCGCCTCCGCTGACAGCCAAACAAGTAGTCCCATGCTAACGCAAGAGCGCGGCCCCGCATGTGCAAGGCCGCGCTCACTTAGGTATTTACAATCTTTCGACGAACGGGGTTACTTACTCCTCGTCGTCCTCGCCATCGTCCTCATCCTCAAGATGATCGAGCAGGTAGCGAAGACCCTCGCTGACCTCGTTAACGGGCACCTTGGCAACGTAGCGTGCATCGACGGCGGGCCTCATGATAACACCCTCGCCCGAAGGCACGCGCATGCTCTCGAGCTCATCCTCATCAGTGCAGGCGATATCACCGGCAGTCATACGCTGTCCGGTCAACAGGAAGGTCAGACGGCAGGCGGCATCGATGGAAATCGAGGCGATGCGATCGAGATAGCGCGATACCATGATGGCGCGGCGCAGGTCGTCATAGTTGCTGTCGTCGTCCATAAAATCGCCCGTGTCCATGCGGTTAAAGGTGCGGAAGAACTTCTCGTAGGCGGCGTGCACTGGCTCGTCCTCGACGGCCAAGTTGCAGATGATGGACATGTCGTTGGTGACGAGCGCAGAAAGCGAAGAGCCCAGCACCTGGTAGACGGCCTCAGCCTCGGCCTCGACCGTGCCGACAAGCTCCTTGGGCAGCGAGATGTCGGCCTTGATCATATGACGCGTGGCGCGGCAAATCTGGCGAACCTTATCGGTCATGCGCTGCAGGTTAAAGTCGACGTAGATGATCGTCTGCAGCAAGCGGAAGTCGGAGGCGACCGGTGACTGCGTGGCAATCAGGTTGTAGCAGACGGCCTCCAGGTTGGCGCAGCGTGCGTCAATCGAAAGCGTGCGCTTCTTGGTCTTGGTGGCGAGCTTGCGGTCGTCGGTCACATAGGCCTTCACGGCATCGTGGAGGGCCAGATCGACGGCCTCGTAGATGCTCAGCATCTCGTGACGGGCCTCGATGAGCTGACGGGAAAACAGTTTGCGCATGGTTCACTCCAATCAGTTGGGTGCGGTCATGCCGCCCGCACAGTGAATACGCACCGGACCAGATCCGATCGGCTTGGGACTAGTCGCACCGATCAGCCAAAGCGGCCGGTGATATAGTCTTCCGTCCGCGAGTCCACCGGGCTGGTGAAGATCGCGTCGGTTTGACCATACTCGATGAGCGTAGCGGGCTCGCCGGCAACTTCCTGCAAGAAGAATGCGGTGTAGTCGCTAATGCGAGCTGCCTGCTGCATTGAATGCGTGACGATGATGATCGTCATCTCGGGCGCCAGCTCGGCCATCAGATCCTCGACCTTAGAGACGGACGTGGGGTCGATGGCGGAGCAGGGCTCGTCCATCAGAAGGACATCGGGTTGCACCGCAAGCACGCGCGCGATGCACAGACGCTGCTGCTGACCGCCCGAGAGCGCCAAACCATCCTTGTTGAGCTGATTGGATACCTCTTTCCAGAGGTTGGCGCGCTTGAGCGATTCTTCCACGATGTCATCGAGGTCACTTTTGCTAGTCACGCCCTGCAGACGAGGGCCAAAGGCGACATTCTCGTAGATGGATTTAGGAAACGGGTTGGGCTGCTGAAAGATCATGCCCACGCGACGACGGAGATCGACCGGGTCGACACCCTCGGCATAGATATCGTTGCCGTCGAGCGTCATGGTGCCCTCGACGCGCGTGCCCTCGATCAGGTCATTCATGCGGTTGATGCAGCGCAAAAACGTCGACTTGCCGCAGCCCGAAGGGCCAATGAAGGAGGTGATGGCGTTTTTGGCGATGTTGAGGTCAAGCCCCGTCAGCGCATGAAAGTCACCGTACCAAAAGTTGAAATCCTTGGCCGTAATGGCCGCTTGCTCCAACGTGGGAGCGGACTGATAAACGGACATGGGACTCCTTAACTAGCGACGCTTGCGCGACAGGAAGCGCGCAAACAGGTTGAAGGCCAGAATGATCACCATCAGCAAGAGCGCGGTGCCGTAGGCTGCGTTCATGTTGATGCCGTCGTTGGCAAGCAGATACAGGTGAACCGTCATGGGGCGGCCGGAATCGAGCGGCGAAATAGGTAGATTGATGGCCTGCCCCATGGTATAGAGCACCACTGCGGTCTCGCCAATGGCACGGCCGATGGCGAGAACGATGCCCGTGGCAATACGGCCAAAGGCAGAAGGAAGCACGATCTTGGAGACAACCTGCCACTTGGTGGCGCCCAGGCCATATGCGCCCCAGCGGATATAGCGCGGAACGGCGCGAATGGCCTCTTCGGTGGTACGCATGACGATGGGAAGCATCAAGAGCGCGAGTGCCAGGGCGGCCGAGACCATCGAAAGGCCCAGGCCCATGGCCTCGACAAACAAGGCGTAGCCAAACAGGCCCATAACGATGGAGGGCACCGAGGCCAAAGCGTCAGCAGCGTAGCGAATGAGCTCGACGACCTTGCCCTGCTTGGCGTACTCGGCCAGATAGACGGCTGCCAGCACAGCGATCGGCGTGCAGATAAGCATGGCGAGCGCCGTCACGTAGACGGTCGAGACGATCGTGGGCCAAATTCCGCCCTCGGCGTTGACGCCCTGGGGCCAACCGAAGATAAAGTCGAGCGAGATGTGTGGCAGGCCGTTGATGACCACGTAGGCGATGATAGCGACCAGCACCAGCGTGGTGATGTAGGCAGCGGCACGAAACACGCCAAGCATGATCTTGTTGGACAGGTCCTTGTTGATGCGGCCCTTCTTGCCGTGGGAAAGGGCACGCTTGATGCGCTCGCGCGACGAGGTCGTATCGACCGTCGTGTCAACGGAATCGGACATAGCCTACCCCCTCTTCTTCTTGGAAATCAGACGGACGATGCCCACCAGCGTGGCGGAGATGATAAACAGGACCACGCCCATGCCGAACAGCGCCGAGCGGTGCAGACCCGAGGAATAGCTCATGTCGAGCGCAATCTGGCTCGTGAGCGTCGAGATGGGGCTCGCAATGCTGTCGGGAATAACCGGGGCGTTACCCACGACCATGAGCACGGCCATGGTCTCGCCGATGGCACGGCCCATACCCAGCACGATGGCATCAACGATACCCAGCTTCGCGGCAGGTAGCACGACCTTATAGATGGTCTGCCACTTGGTGGCGCCCATGGCATACGATGCCTCGCGGATGCCCATGGGAATGGAATTGAGAGCATCGATGGTGAGCGTGGTGATGGTAGGGACGATCATGATGGCGAGCACAAACCACGCCGTCAGCGCACCAAAACCAAGGCCGCCGGTCAGTTGTGCGATAAACGGGCGGATGATGATCATGCCGAAAAAGCCGTAGATGATAGAAGGGATGCCGGCCAGCAGGTCGACGGCAGGGCTGATGAGCTTGCGCACGCGCTTGCTGGCAATCTCGACCAGGTACACGGCCGTGCCCACACCTAGCGGCACGCCCATGGCGAGCGCACCGACGGTCACCAGACCCGAGCCGGCAAGCAGCGACAAGATTCCGTAGTGGCCCTCGGAAGGCGCCCACGTAAAGCTAAAGAAGTCCGCCAGACCGATGTCAGTAAAGACGGGCAGCGCCGAGTACGTGGTAAAGACAAAAATCAGGATGACGGTAACGACCGCCAAGAACGCGCAGGCAAAGAAGATCCACTGCAGCGCCTTCTCCTTGATATAGGTGCTGCGCGATACGAGCGCCAGCTCGCGCTTCTTGGGCGTCTGAACATTCTGCTCAGTCTGGGAGTTTTCCTGTGCTTCCATGCTACTCACTCCCCTTCTCGTCGTTGGTGACGGGAATAAAGCCCGCCTCGCGAATCTGCTTGTCCATCTTTTCGGACGTCACATAGTCAATGTAATCCTGCGCCTGCTGCGAAGGCGCACCCTTCACAAAGAAGTAAAGGTCGCGCGAGATGGGATAGCCGCCACTCGCGACCGTCTTCTCGGACGCCTCAACATGATTGACCGAGACGGCCTTGACCGAGGTCTTGGCGTTGAGGCTATCGACGAAGCCCAGCGAAATGTAGCCGATGGCCCCACGCGAACGAGATACCACGTCGCGCACCTGGCCCGTACCCGAAAGAACAGCCGAGCGGCGATCGAACGGCGTGCCATCCATCACGATGGTACGGAAGGCCTCGCGCGTACCGGACGCCTCGTCTCGGTTGATGACCTGAATCCTCAGGTCCTCGCCACCGACCTCTTTCCAATTGGTAATCTTGCCGGCGTAGATATCGCGGAGCTGCTCGGTCGAGAGGTTATCGACGGGGTTGTCGTCGTTCACGATGACCGCAATACCGTCGTGGGCAATGACGATGGGAGTCAGGCCCAGATCCTGTTCGTCGGCATTGAGTCCACGGGAGGAGCTGGCGATATCGGCCGTGCCGGCGCTGACGGCCTCGATCCCAGCGGAAGAACCCAAACCGGAAACGAGCACGTCGATGCCGGTCTCCTCCTTAAAGCCCTCGGCCGCAATCTCGGCGATAGGAAGGCAGGTCGTGGAGCCGGCCACGGTAATGGAAGAGGTAGAAGATCCCGAAGAACAGGCGCACAGCGTAAGCGTAAACACAGCGGCGCTCAGGACCGATACGATCTTTCTCATAGCATCATGCCGATCGCAGCATGGCGCCCACAGGTGCCGTCCTCGTTACGGTAGGAATAAAAGCGGTCGTTCTGACGCACGGTCGAAAGCTGGGTATCCACGATATTATCCGCGTCGACACCGACATCTACCAGCGCCTCGCGAATGGCAGCGGAAAGATCAAGCATGCGAGAGGTATTCGCATCGATGCAAGAGAACTCGGCGGCAAAGCGATCCATGAGTTCCTGGGATACCTCATATTCGTCACCCAAGATATGGGGGCCGATATAGGCGGAAACGTCGCTCGCATCGCAACCGGCAGCATCGCAAAGCGCCTGGCACGCCTTGGCGGAAATACGTGCAATCGTGCCCTTCCAACCGGAGTGCACCACGGCAAATCCGCCGGGGGCCACCAGCACCACGGGAACACAGTCGGCAAAGCAGAGCAGCACGGGCACGTTATGCGCCGTGCAGACGATGGCATCACAGCCCTCGGCAATCTGCTGGCGAACGTCCTCAAGGTCATCGGCGCCGTTCGAGGTCACCGCAACGATATGATCACCATGGACCTGATTGGGAACGAGCAGGTTGTGCTCGCACTCGGCGGCACCCATAGCCTCGAGCGCACGACGACGATTTTCTTGAACAGCAAAGGGGTCATCGCCAACATGCGAGCCCAAGTTGAGTGAGGAGTACGCATCTTCGGAAACGCCACCGGCGCGCTCGGTGAAGGCAAAGCGAACATCGGATGTCGCGCCCTCCACCAACGTAACTCCATCATGGTCGACACGCGAAACTTTGTCCGCACGTGCTGCCATACTAAAGCCTCCTAATAACACAAGTACCGCGGCATCGCCGCTACAGCCCGCGTTTATACGGCTGTCATACTTCTCTAAAAGGATACCTGCTGCGCTGGAGGCAATCGTAAAGGGAACGTAAAGAGATTGGAGGTTCTAGTTTACAAAGTCGAAATAAAAAGGGCGCGTCCATACGGACACGCCCCTGTGCACAACAATGCAAAGAACGACTTAGAAGCTACCGCGCTTCAGGAAGTCGGGAAGCTCGAACTGATCGTTGCCGAAGTTAGGAAGCTCGGTGCCACCGACGTTGCGGGTCGGAGCGGCCTGAGCCGGGCTCGTGGCAGGAGCGGTGCGCTGCGGCTCAGCGGAGGCAGCGGCCTTGCTCTGAGACTGCTGAGCAGCAAAGAGCTCGTCCTGACGGTTGACGTTGGAGTCGGAGAAGCCCGTAGCGATGACGGTGATACGCACCTGATCGCCCAGGGACTCGTCGACAACGGTACCGAAGATGATGTTGGCCTCGGGGTCGACGGCGTTGGCGACAACGTCGGCGGCGTCGCTGATCTCCTGGATGCCCAGGTCCTTGGAACCGGCGATGGAGAGCAGCACGCGCGTGGCGCCATCGATGGAGCTCTCGAGCAGCGGGCTGGAGATGGCCTGCTGGGCAGCGTCGACGGCACGGGTGTCCCCAGAAGAGGTACCGATACCCATCATGGCGGTACCGGCCTGCTTCATGATGGTCTTAACATCGGCGAAGTCCAGGTTGATGATACCGGGGACGGTGATGAGGTCGGTGATGCCCTGGGTGCCCTGGGAAAGGACGCCATCGGCAATCGCGAAGGCCTCGAGCATGGTGGTCTTCTTCTCGGCGATGTCGAGCAGCTTATCGTTAGGGATGACGATCATGGTGTCGACGCAATCGGAGAGGGTCTTAATGCCCTCCTCGGCGCTCTTCTTGCGCTTGCGGCCCTCGAAGGTGAAGGGCTTGGTCACGACGGCGACGGTCAGCGCACCGACCTCGTTCATCGCGATATCGGCAACGATGGGAGCAGCGCCGGTACCGGTGCCACCGCCCTCGCCGCAGGTGATGAACACCATGTCGGCGCCAGCGAGCGCCTCGGCAATGTCGTCGCGGGACTCATCGGCAGCCTTGCGGCCAACCTCGGGGTTGGCGCCGGCGCCCAGGCCGCGGGTAAGGTCGGTGCCGATGTGCACCTTGATATCGGCATCAGAGATCGCGAGTGCCTGAGCATCGGTGTTGATGGCAACAAACTCGACGCCGCGGATGCCCTCTTCGATCATTCGATTGACCGCGTTGGTACCGCCGCCGCCGACGCCGACCACCTTAATGACGGCAAGGTAGTTGTTGATCTCTGTCTCGTGCATGTCGGTCCTCCGAACAAAGGTTATAGCCATAGCATGGGTCGACCCCTGCGCACATTAACCTTCAGGTTGAAAGTAAATGCAAAGGTAAACCGTATTATGTTTGCACATTATGAACGTATCAGTCAAATAATTGACCGTGAAAACCAAACAAACCAGATAAACGGCGTGGTATGGCCCCTCAACAAAGCATCAACCAGCACTACGAGGTCGGAGCGTTCCTAAATGTATAGTTACCCGGAGAGCGCACATTGATATACGTTACGCCCTCTACCTGCGAAAGCAGCTTGGTGACTACGCGCTCCTTCTTGACGATATCGTTCGAATCGCCCAGCGACACCTCAATGCCGTTATTGAGGTTTGCCGAGATGGCTTCGACCGAAGGCGTGGAAATATCCTTGACTTGTCCCAAGAACTCGCTCGAAAAACCACGCACATAATCCAAGCCAGCCTTAACGGCCTTGGAGCTCACTGCCTGGCCGGAAACCGGAGCGACATCCGCCGAGACATCAGTCAACAACACCGCGCCATAGTGCTTAGCGAGCGCCAGCGCGGCATCGATTCCGGTCAAGGTATTTGAGCCCTGCCCTGTCGTGATGACGTTGTCTTGGTCGTCCACTTCGACCGACGTCGACAGTGGGGCGATCCAGGTGTCATCATCCCCGATGGCCCAGGCAAGGTCATCGGAACTGATATAGGCAATTGCGATGACCTTGCGCTCCATCGGCGTAATGATGAGCGTATGCGGGAACTGACGCTGGACATCCACGCCCGAGACCCACGGATTCTGCTTGAGGTCCTCGGTAATCTGGTCGGGATCGACGTTAAAAAGCGACGTTCCCTCGGGCAAATCGATCAGCTGGATAGCATCGTGCTTCGTCACATGCTCGCTGCCTTGAATCTGAATATCAGTGGCGGTAAACAATCCAGAGTTGATCACCACGATGGCAACGACGACGAGCACGGCCAAGGCGGCCAGAACGCCGCCCACGATTTTGCCTTTGCCTGCAACGACAGAAGCGGCGTCTGATGTTTTATTTACCATCGCCCCAAGTGAAGACAACGGGTTGACTCCTTTTTTACCCGAAGGCTTCTTGGCGGTAGCCGGCACCGATGTCAGCGAGCGCGGTTTCGATGCGCCCAGCGTGCGACCTGGACGCGGCGCTTTAGTTCCCGTCGAGGGCTTAGGAGTTGCCATGGGACGGGCGGGCTTGGCGCCCATAACAGGCTTTGACGTCACCGAGGGACGCGAGGACTTTTTTGCGGCCGGACGATTACCGAGCTGCAAGCCGACAACCGGACGACTGGTCTGTCGAGCATGCCCGACAGACTTAGAGTGCGCGACGGTATTGCGTTGAGGTTTGGCAGGCGCGCCGGAACGCCCTCCGGCGCGGCGGAAGGTGGGTTTCGATGCTCTAGAAGCCGAGGAATTTAACTTCCGGTCTGAGCTCGATGCCATACGCCTCCCTCACCTTTCCGTGCACATGTCTGATAACCGCGGCAACGTCATCGGCCGAGGCAGTTCCGTTATTAACGATAAAATTAGCGTGAACGGGCGAAACTTCCGCGCCGCCAATCGAAAAACCCTTTAATCCACAATCCTCGATAAGCTTGCCCACACTCGCATCGGGCGGGTTGCGAAAGACCGACCCGCAGGATGCGCGACCCATGGGCTGCGTACGCTTGCGCCTCGTCAGGTACCGCTCCATGCGCTCGCGAATGTCGGCCTTGGGCGCCGGTTTAAGCTTGAGCACGCACTCGAGGATAATCTCATTGCGGGGAAGGCTACATTCGCGGTAGCCCCAAGTGATCTCGGACCCCGCATAATGCTTGATACCGGATGCCGGGTCAAACGTTACGACATCCTCAACCAGCGAGCCAATCCACTCGGTCCGTGTGCCGGCATTCATAGATATCGCACCGCCAACCGAGCCAGGGATGCCAACGGCAAACTCAAGGCCCGAGAGGCTACGCGACAGGGCATCGTTGACCAGGCGCGCAAACATCACGCCCGCACCGACCGTCAGCGTACAACCGTCATCGGCAACAACCGTGCGCTGAAACTCACGTCCGAGCGAAATGACGGCGCCGCGATAACCGCCATCGGCAACCAGCAGATTGGAGCCCTTGCCGATGATGACCCACGGCACCTGCTCGCGATCGAGCACCGCCACGGCGCGGCGGAGGGCATGATAGCTATGGCACGTCACAAAGAGGTCGGCCTTGCCGCCGATACGATAGCTCGTATGACGCGCAAGGCGCTCGTCCTCGATCACATCCGTGTCGATCATGCCCGAGAGCGCCATGACGGCGTTAAACAGACCCATTAGACTTAAGCGTCTTTCTTGGCAGTCAAATACTCGATAAACTCGGGGCCGACGGTCGTAACGTCACCGGCACCCATAGTGAGCAGCAAGTCGCCCTCGCCCACCATCTGCTCGAGCTCCTGATTGAGCTCAAGACGGCTGGAGCAGTACACGACCTCCTTGCCAGGATGCTTGGCGCGCACGGTATCGGCGAGCATCTTAGAGGTAACACCCGGAATGGGCATCTCGCCAGCCGAGAACACATCAATCAGCAGCAGTTTATCGGCATTGGCAAATGCATCGGCAAAGTCGTCGCACAGGGCCTGCAGGCGCGAATAGCGGTGCGGCTGGAACACGACGTCGACATGCTTGTAGCCCAGCGACGAAGCGGCAGCAAGCGTCGCCTTGATCTCGGTGGGGTGATGGCCGTAATCATCGACCACGGTGATGCCATCGATATCGCCCACGTGGGTAAAGCGACGGCGGACGCCCTCAAAGCTCGAGAGCGCCTTGGCGGCGGAGTCGATGTCAAGGCCCAGGACATGGGCGACGGTGAGCACCGCCGTGGCGTTGAGCATGTTGTGGCGACCGGGATTGCTCTTGATCTCCACAGCATGCTCAGTGCCGTCCTCAAAGCGAACGATAAAGTCACTCTGGATGCCCTTGACATCCGGGTGCATGCAGACGATGTCGTTGCTCTCGGCAAAGCCGTAGGAAAGCACGTGACGGCCCGTCGACTTGGCGAGCTCGACCAGATGCGGGTCCTCACCGCAGACGATGACGGTGCCGTCCTCGCCCACCAGGCTCATGAATTTGGCGAAAGTTGCCTCGATCTCCTCGATACCCGAGTAGTGATCGAGGTGGTCGGCCTCGACGTTGGTCACAATGACCACGTTGGGGTTCAGGAACAGGAAGGAGCTGTCGGACTCGTCGGCCTCGGCGACAAAGTAGTCGCCCGAGCCGTTCTTGCCGTTCGTGTCATAGCCCTCGACAATGCCGCCGATCAAGAAGCCCGGATCCAGGCCCATGCGGTCGAGCATGGTGGCGCACATCGAAGACGTGGTGGTCTTGCCATGCGTGCCGGCAACAGCGACGGTGGTGTAGCCGTGGCCCAAAGCAGAGAGCATCTTGGCACGGGGCCACACGGGAATACCAAGCTCGCGAGCGCGCACGAGTTCAGGGTTGGACTCCGGAATAGCGGTAGAGACAACAACCACGTCGGGCTTGACCTCGTCGATCGTGGCGGCCTCATGGCCCACATGCACCTTCACACCAGCGCGGGTAAGCTGGCGGATATAACGTGACGTCTTAAGGTCGGAGCCGGTAACGGCATAACCGCGCTCGTGCAGAACGAGGGCGATGCCGCTCATGCCGGCGCCGCCGATACCGATAAAGTGGGCGCTCTTAAACTCGGGCGCGGAGGTTGCAGTCTGGGAATCAGCCATGTGCTCGTGTACTCCTTGCGTAAACACTGCCTGTAACCCGTTAACTGTACCGCACCAACCGCATCAGCGCGAGGGCGACCGACGATATCCCGTCTAACTAACGCAAACCCTCTACCGCATCCGCCAGAAGAGCGGCGGCCCTATCCTGAGCCAGACCACGCGCCGCCTGACGCATGGCGTCGCGCGCCGCCGCGTCATCGACCAGGTGCAGCAGCTCATCGGCAAAGGCAGAACCGTCGATATCGGCATCGGCGCAGAGCACGCCGGCCCCGGCGTCGACCAGATAACGGGCATTGGTGGTTTGGTGATCGGCCGTGGCGTGCGGGTACGGCACGAGCACCGAAGGCACGGCGAGTGCAGCGATCTCGGCCACGCTCGATGCGCCCGAACGCGAGAGCACCAAATCGGCAGCAGCCAGCATATCGCCCATGTTGTCGATGTAAGGCTGGACGCGGTAACGCTTCGCCTCCTCGGGCGTCAGCGCCAAAGCGCGCTCGGTCTCCTCAAAGCCGTCGGCACCCGTCGAATGCAACACATAGAGGTTCTTGCGCGAAAGCAGCTCGTTTTTGAGCGAAGCCACGCGCTCGTTGAGGTGCTGGGCGCCAAGTGAACCGCCAAAGACGAGCAGCAGCGTAGCGTCCTCGGGAACGCCAAGTGCCTTGCGGCCGCGAGCGCGATCGCCCTCGATTACCGAGCGACGTACGGGGTTGCCGGTCATGAGCACGTGGCCAGGGTCACCTTCGCGCTCAAAGACCGAACGCGCTGCCGGCACCGAGATGCACACGCGGGCGGCGTGGGAGTTCATCATCTTGTTGGCCAGGCCCGGAACAGAGTTCTGCTCATGCAGCAGATACGGGACGCCTGCGCCCTTGCACCACCCCAGCAGTGGAACCTCGACATAGGCACCAAAACCGATGGCGGCATCGGGCTTGCCGACCTTTGAGAAATGACTGGCGAGCGCACGCTTGGCCTTGTTGACACGCCACAGCGAGGTCAGCGCCGTCCAAGGACGGGAGCGGTCGAAGCCCGTGACCGTAATGGGCACAAAATCAAACCCAGCCTCGGGGACCAGACGACCCTCGAGCTTGCGCGACTGGCCCACGAACACAACGTGGTGGCCACGGTCACGCAGCTCTTCGGCCAAGGCGAGCGCGGGGTTGATGTGTCCTGCCGTGCCGCCGGCTGCAATAGCAACGGTCATTTTATCGGTCATGGTAGTCCCTTCGTACACGCGGTCCCTGGTCGTCGGTACGCAGACGCGCCGACGGGTCCGAGTTCAAATCGATTCGATTATATCCGCCGCCCGCATTGCGAGGAGTGGGGCGCTGAGGACGACCTTGCGGCACCGTTCGCTGACGCGGGCGGGCTGCCGGCTCGGTCGCAGAGCCATCCAGGACGGTAAAACCGTTACGCGAAGATCGCTCGCCGCGCACGTGGGGCAAGCCGGCGGTACTCTCATCCATAACGGCAAAGCTCTCACGGCGGCGGTCATACTCATCGCGGCGGGCGCTCTCGTACGAAACGCGCAGGATCAACCCGGCAAGCATGAGCGACACAATAATCGACGAACCGCCGTAGCTAATAAACGGCAACGGTTTGCCCGTCATGGGAAACACGTTGAGGATGCCCAGCGCGTTAATCAAAAACTGCACCGCGAGAATGACCGCGGAGCCAGACGCCATGAGCGCGCCCCGACGATCGGTCGCCTGCTCGGCAATGCGAAACGCCGAGTAGATCAGCATCGCAAACACCAAGAAGAACAGCACGGTTCCGACAAAACCGACTTCCTCGCCAATGATGGCCAAGATGTAGTCGTTGTGTGCCTCGGGCAGATACGAGTACTTCATGGTTGAGTTGCCGATGCCACGGCCGAACAGACCGCCCGAGGCAAAGGCCATGATGGCAAGCGTGGCCTGATAGCCGTCACCATACTCGTCGGCCCAAGGGTTCAAGGCAACCTGAATACGCACCATACGGTACGGCTCTGCGACAAGCGCAATCACGATCACGAGAATGCCGAAGATTAGCACGCCGATGATAAATCTGGGGTCGAGACCCGCAAACAACGCCATGCACATGAGGGTCAACAGGATGATCAGGACAGTACCGAAATCGGGCTGGATAAAAATCAGAAAGAGCGAAATGCCCAGGTAGATGCCCATCTTGCGAAGGAATTCGTTGATGTTGCCACCGGGCGAAAAGAAGCGATCAAGCATGATGGCCGAATACGCAATGGCAAATGGCTTTAAAAACTCGGAAGGCTGGAACTGAATACCGGCGATGTTGAGCCAGCGCGTGGCGCCGCGGCTGCCGCTGCCCACCAAGAACACCAGAAGCAGTAGCCCTATCATGCCGATAAGGAAGATCCTGAGCACATCCTCCCCAAACCAGCTGTCCGGCAAAACGCGCACGATGGCAATCAGCGCCAGAACACCGACCACGGCAAACGCGGCCTGTCGACCCAGAAAAAACGTCGCCGAGCCATTCTCGTGCAGCGCCTCGACCGAAGACGCCGAGTACACCATCAGCAGGCCAAAGCATACCAAGGTAAACAAGCAGGCCATGAATATCAAACGGGGGCGCATGATACGGGCGGGAACGCCGGCAATATAGCGTTCGCTAAACGACTGCCCGCCGCGGCTGGAACGCGGTGTGGTGCGACGTGAGGAAGCACGGTCCGAGTCGGGCCTCCTCATACCTTGTCGGGGGCTCTCCTCTCTCACCGCAACCCCTATTCCATTTGTGATTTCGCTGTAGCGGCAAGCTGAGCCACGTAGTCCTTAAACACGCGGCCGCGCTCCTCATAGCCCGAGAACTCATCGAACGAAGAGCAGGCAGGAGAAAGTAAGATCACGTCACCACGGCTCGAAAGCGAACGGGCAACGTCCACGGCGTCGCGCAGGTCATCCGCCTGGGCGATATCCACATCGCCATCGACATCGGCCTCGTCCATAGCGGCGGTGAAGCGCTCGCGCGCATCGCCAAAGCAGACGACCGAGCGCACGTTGTCCATAACGACGCGCGCGAAGTCCGTGAGCGGCGTGCCCTTATCGTGGCCGCCGAGCAGCAAGATCACGTCGGCATCGGGAAATGCCGTCAGTGCCTTCTCGACCGCATCGGTGTTGGTCGCCTTGGAATCGTTGACGTAGCGCACGCCGTCAATCTCGCCACACGGCTCCACGCGGTGCTCGAGCGGCTGGAACGAGGCAAGACCGCGGCAGACACCATCGACATCGGCACCGACTGCCAAGGCAGCCGTGGCAGCGCACAGGGCATTGATAACATTGTGATGGCCCGAGATCTTGAGCTCGGATGTAGCGATGAGCGGGGTCTCGACACCCTTCAGACGCACGATCATCTTGCCATCGCGCACAAAGGCGGCATCCTCGCCCTCAGGCTCGTCAAAGGCAACCTTGCAGATGCGACGACCCGGCGTGTAGATGTACTCATCGAACTCGTGAATGCCGGCGTCTTCGACGTCGACAACCACCAGATCGTCATCGACCATATTGTCAAACAGTTTGATCTTGGCAAGCGCATAGTTCTTATGGCTCTTATGCCAGCCCAAGTGGTCGGGAGTGATGTTGAGCAGCACCGCCACGCGGGGGTGGAGCTCGGTTGTCGTAGCAATCTGATAGCTCGAGAGCTCAGCCACAAACCACTCGTTGTGGGCTCGGCCGTCAATCTCGTTGACCGGCGGCTCGCCGATGTTGCCGACAGCAACGCTGGCCTCGCCGGCAGCCTTAAGCAGAAAATCAGTCAGCGACGTGGTGGTCGTCTTGCCGTTGGTGCCCGTGATGGCAATCCAGTTATCGGGCGACAGGCGATAGGCAAACTCGGGCTCACCCATAATCTGGGCGGCATGCTCGCGCCCAGCCTTAAAGAAGCCCGAGAACTCCGAGATGCCCGGGCACGTCACGCATACGTCATAGGCGCCCTCGACCTGTTCGGTCCCATAGACAAACGACGCACCAGCAGCCTCGAGCGCACGCGTGGCGTCATTGGGCTCAGAGGTGCCACCGCCATACACGGTAACGGCACTTACGCGCTCGGGATGTGCCAGCGCCCAGCGGGCGACATCGAGACCGGATTTGCCCTGACCCAAAACGAGCAGGCTAAAGACATCAGCAAGAGACATGAAAGACCACTATCCCAACTGGAAGAACAGGGCAAGGCCAACGGCACCAAAGGCCGCAGCGATAATCCAAAAACGGATGACGACCTTGGTCTCGGCCCAGCCCTTCTTTTCGAAATGATGATGGATGGGCGCCATAAGGAAGACGCGCTTGTGCGTAAAGTGGAAGTAGACAACCTGAATCATGACCGACAGGGTCTCAACGATAAACAGGCCGCCGATGATGAGGGAGACGACCTCGGTGTTGGTCATGATGGACGTGCAGGCAAACGCGGCGCCCAGGGCAAGCGAGCCGGTATCGCCCATAAAGATGCTCGCCGGATAGCAGTTGAACCACAGAAAGCCCAAGCAGGCACCGGCACACGCGGTGCAGAAGATGGACAGGTTCACGTCTCCGTGCAAAAACGCCATGGCAGCCATGGCGAGCATGGCAATCATGGAGGTGCCGCCGGCAAGACCGTCAAGGCCATCGGTCAGGTTCACGGCATTAGAAAGACCGGCGATCATCAGCCAGCAAAAAACAATGTAGAACCACGGGAACGAAAGGCCGCAGATGGTGGTCGAAAGCACGCCAAGGTCAATCGTCAGGCCGCCGGGAAAACGAATCTCGGGGGCGACGCCGCACCAGTTAACGGCAAGTACCGTAAAGGTGACACAGATAATGGTTAGGCCGATCATCTTGGCATGAGGCGTCAGACCGAGCGAGCGCCCATGCGTAACGGAGGTCAGGTCGTCGATCAGGCCCAGCACGCCGGTCGCCAGCGTGGCGAGCAGCACGAGCACGAGCTCGGTGGTGAGCTTGCCCATCAGCAGGCAGGTCAGCGAAATCGCGACGAGAATGACAACGCCACCCATGGTGGGCGTTCCCTGCTTAACCAAATGACGCTTGGGGCCGTCGGCACGAACCTGCTGGCCGATACCCTCGACCTTGAGCAGCTTGATCCACCACGGCATGAGCAGCAGCGCAATGGCAGCGGCGATGCCAAGCCCCAAAAAAGCCTGATACGTTGGATACGAGGGATTGCCGAACATGGGCTAGCACACACCTTCCACAAAGCGGTCGAGCTCAACAAAGCGGGAACCCTTGACCAGTACAACATCATGTTTTTCAAGCGCGCCGCCCATGCGGTCGAGCACCTGCTGATAATCGGAGAACACCTGGATGCGGTCCTCGTCCATGCCCATCATGCGCGCGGCATCGGCCATAAGCTGGGCCAGCTCACCACCCACGCACGCCAGCATGTCGAGCTTCTTGGCGGCGGCATAGGCGCCCACGAGCTCATGCATGCGAGGAGCCTCATCGCCCATCTCGCCCATCTCGCCCAGGATCGCCATGCGAGACCCCGTGCACGAAAGCGAGCACAGTAGATCGAGGCCAGCAGCCATGGATTCGGCACTGGCGTTATAGGAATCGTCGATGACGCGGGCACCGCTCTTGGCGCGCTTGATCTCCTGGCGGTGACCGGTGATCGTGAGGCCCCTAAAGGCAGCATCGATCTGCTCGGGCGTCAGGCCCAGGCGATAGGCAACCGCGGCGGCCTTAACGGCATTTGGGACGGACTGCACGCCGGGGATGGCAAGCATGGTATCGATCGTCTCGCCCTGGCCAAAATCGAGCGTAAAGACCGGACGGCCCTCGTCATCAACACGAATGTCGCGGGCACGGACCTCATCATCGTCCGAGACGCCGGCCAGCATCACGTCGATACCAGCAGGCTGGGCGAACGTATCGCGAATGAACGGCGTAAAGTCGTCCTCGCCGCCCAAAACCAGCAGCGGCAAGAAGTCGCCGGCGGCGCACATACCCTGGACAATCTCGGCCTTAGCGCGGGCAATGTTCTCGCGGCTGCCCAAAATGCCGATGTGAGAGGTACCAATCTTGCTCACGATGGCAAGGTTGGGATTGGCGGACTGGGACAGGCGCTCAATCTCGTGGAAATGGTTCATGCCCATCTCGAGCACCAGGACCTCGGTATCGGCCGGAGCGGAAAGCACCGTGAGCGGCATGCCGATCAGGTTATTGAAATTGCCCTTGGTGGCCCAGACACGATAGCGCTTGGCGAGCACGGCGGCGAGCACGTCCTTGGTCGTCGTCTTGCCGATGGAACCGGTAATGCCAACGACCAGGCAGCCAAGCTCCAGGCGATACGTGTGCGCCAAACGCAGCAGAAACTCCTCGGGATCATCGGTCAGCAGGATGGCGCACCCCTTGTCCTGCGCCAGCGAGACCAGCTCGGCCTCGGGCTCACGCGTCATCACGACGGCGCCGGCACCCGACTGGACGGCACGGGAAGCAAAATCATTGCCGTCGACGTTTTCACCGGGAAAGGCGACGAAAATCGTCCCCTCCTCGACCTGGCGCGAGTCGATAACGCACCCGCGGCATACCCGATCGGCTTCTCCCGTCACGGTTCGGGCCCCTGTTGCGGCCGCGAGGTTGTTGACGGCGATCTCTATCATTGCAGCTCCCCTGTAAACCTAATAATGCTATCGGCGTATTGTATCCCAGCGCCGCACATGCGTGGTGCAGGGCATGTGAACACCCTCATATGGGACAACAAACCACGCCCCAAAGATTGTAACCCCCTACTTCGTGTGCGGGATACCCAGCACGTCGAGCGCGTTGGCCATAATGGACTGGAACGGCACCGCAGCGGCATCTGAGCCGCTCGGCGTTCCGTCGAGCGTGATATAGCACAGCACCTTGGGCGATTGTGCCGGTGCAAAGCCCATAAAGGACGACATGTAGTTCTCCTTGAGGTAGCCGCCGTTCTCGTCGGCACGTTCGGCCGTACCGGTCTTACCCGCCACGTCATAGCCGTCAACCGCGCCGCCAACGCCCGTTCCCTCGGACACGACCGTCTGCATGCACGATGTCACCTGGGATGCGGCATCCTCAGAAATCGCGCGCTCGCCTTCGCCCCAGTCCTTCTCGTCGCCTTTGCTGGACTTATAGAAGTGCGGTGTCATCATCACGCCGCCGTTGGCGATGCCGCCCACGGCACGTGCGATCTCAATCGGCGAGACGGACAGTGCCTGTCCAAAGCTCATCGAGCCCAGCGTGGCGCCGTCATACTGGTCACGCTCCTTGACGATACCCAGGCTCTCTCCCGGAAAATCGACACCCGAGCTGTGACCGATGCCCCACTTGTCCACATAGGCGGCAAAGTCGTCGGCACCGATCTTGCGCCCCACTAGGACAAAGCCCACGTTGGACGAACGGCGCATCATCTCGCGCACATCCATGGTCATGGCATAGTCGCGCTTGTCGGCATCGGTGACGGTATCGTCGCCCACCTTGATGCTCGCCGGCACCTCAAACGACGTACTCGATCGCACGACGCCCAAGTCGAAGCCGGCGCCCGCCACGAGCGTCTTAAAGACCGAGCCGGGCTCGTAGGCGTCGGTGACCAGGCGCAGATTCATATCCTCGGTCTTGGCATTCTCCAGATCGGTCTGGTCGTAGGTCGGGTACGAGCAGGCTGCCAAAATCTCGCCTGTCGTAGGATCGGTGACCAGCGCCGAGCCGTTCTTGGCCTTAGTCTTCTCAACTGCCTCTGCCAGGGCATCCTCGGCCGCACGCTGGATATTGACGTCGAGCGTCGTCACGATATCAACGCCGTCGACCGCGGCCACCTTTTTATAGGCACCGCCCGCGATATAGCTGCCGTCCCTCGCGCGCTCGCGTACGAGAGAACCGTTCGTGCCGGTCAGAAGCTTGTTGTATTGCTTTTCGAGACCCGTCAAGCCGTCGTTGTCCACATTCACTACACCCAGCACCTGCGATGCCAGATTGCCGTATGGATATACGCGCTTCATGGCCTGCTCAAAAAGCACGCCGGGCAGGTTCTTCTTCTCCAGCACCGCAGCATCGTCTTCGTCCACCTGGCGCTTGATATACACCCAGGTGCCATCGGACTCGACGAGCTTGCGGCAGGTCTTTTTATCGATTCCAGTTGCCTTGACCAGCGCCGACACCGTCTTGTCAACATCCTCGACAAGCTGCGGGTTCACGGCGATGTTGCGACATTCGACCGACGACGCCAGCACGTTACCGTTGCGGTCGTAGATGGTGCCGCGTTTGGCATAGAGGGTCTGCGCAAGCAGGCGGCGCGCATCGGCACGCTCGCGCAGTTTATCGGCTTCGACAATTTGATAGTCGGCAAGGCGAAAGACGCCCAAGCCCAAGCCAAGCCCAATGAATCCCATGACGGCTTTGCGGCGAGGCAGAGGCGCGCCTGTGAGCCATTCGGTCGACGAACTCTTGCGCGACCTGGTGTTATGCACTTGAGGGCCGCCCGAGCCGCGAAGTCGCGACGCCGGGTCGTTGCCACGGGACTGCCCGGCGTTGTAAGATTGCCGACCCGTTCCTTGATAACCAGAACGTCCCCGCGACGAGGGACGTCCAGAACCGCGGCCCCCATCGGAACCGCGGCGATAGTCATTTGTCATACTCAGCTACCGTCTTGCTACTGAGCAGCCGCGGTCGCGTTGGCGCCCGCGGCTGCATCCTGCGAAAAGTCAAGTGTAACGCTCTCGCTGGGCTCCACCATGCCATAAGCGCCCGCAAGGTCGCGAATGCGCGTGTCGGCGCCATAGACCGAATGCATGACCTCCAGGTCGGAGCTCTCATCGGTCGCCTTTTCGAGCGTGTTGGTAAGCTCGGCGTTGCTGTTGAGCACCTGGGCCGTAACGCCGGCGAGCGCCACGCGGGCGACGCCGATCGTCATGAAGATAGCCGCAATGATGCAAAACGTTTTAAGAACGCTCATGAAAACCGGGCTTACCGCCTGGTTTGCCTGACGGCCCGCGCCCGTGTAGACATCAAAGCGCGGCGCGCGCTGCTCACGGGGAGCAACGGGGGCCTGCGGCGTCTCACGATAGGCGGGCATGGCGTTCATATCATAGGCGAGTGCTGCGCTTGAAGTGTTGTAGCCCATGATATGCCGCCTCCCATCCCGAGTACGTTGGTAGTGTGTTTAAGCTTCGTTTATGGTGCGAGCGGGAGGTCCAATATCGCGCGGTCGCGCCTACAGACGCTGCGCCACGCGGATTTTGGCTGATCTCGCCCGAGGATTGCGCTCAACCTCATCAGGCTGGGCAACCAGGGGTTTGCGGGTGATGACCTTGAGTATCGGCACGTTGCCGCACACGCACACCGGAATCTCCGGCGGACACGTGCACCCCTGGCTCATCTCCTTAAAGTGGTTCTTTACGATACGGTCCTCGAGCGAGTGATACGAGATGACGCAGATGCGTCCGCCCGGGTTGAGCCACCTTGTGGCGGCGTCAAGCCCTCGCTCGAGCACATCGAGTTCGTGATTGACCTCGATGCGAATGGCCTGGAAACTTTTCTTGGCTGGGTGTCCGCCATGCCGACGAGCGGCAGCGGGGATACCAGCCTTGATGATCTCGACAAACTGGCCTGTGGTTTCGATCGGCTCATGCTCGCGGCGGCGCACGATCTCACGCGCGATCTGCGAGGCGAACTTCTCTTCGCCATAGACGCGTAGAATCCGGGCGAGGTCGTGTTCGTTATAGGTGTTGATGACCTCAGCTGCGTTTAAGGTGTTGTTACCCGGATCCATCCGCATGTCCAATGGGGCGTCCTCGTTGTACGAAAAGCCCCTGCCAGGGATATCGAGTTGCGGCGACGAAACGCCCAAGTCGAACAGGAAGCCATCGACCCCGGGCACCTCGGCCGAGCAAAGCAGCTCGTCCAAGTCGCCGAAGTTGCCCTTCAGCAGCTGGTGCGGTACGCCGGGAACCTCGCGGTCCAGACGGGCGCCAGCGGCCTCGAGGGCCATGTCGTCCTGATCGACGCCGAGCAAAAGGCCGGTCTCCCCCACCTGCGCGGCCATCTTTACCGAATGGCCGGCACCGCCAAGGGTGCAGTCGCAGACGACGGAGCCGCTCTTTAGCTGCAGCGACTCAAGCACTTCGCCGAGCATGACAGGTTCATGCCGATATTCTTGTGTCAAGATCCCACGCTCCATCCGTTACTCGTGCCTTGCCCTTACGAGAAGAAGAGGTCCAGCAGGGCCTCGTCGTCATCGTCCTCATCGGCCGTAGCGCGGTCCCAAACCTCAAGGTGGTCGTAGTTGCCCACAACCGTGACCTCGCGGTCGAGGTTCGCCTGCTTGCGGAGAGACTCAGAAAGACCGATACGACCCGCGCTGTCCACATCCATCGACGTGGTGCGCTTGTTAATCGCCCTCATGAGCTTCTGGTCGTTGATGTCACGCGGGTTAAAACCCTCGTGGCCCTCACGACCCGCGAAGAGTCCTTCGACCCACTTATCGAAGGCCTCGGCAGAGAACACGTACAGAGCATCGACATCCAGGGCTTTGAACACGCGAACGTGCTCTCCAAGCTCCTCGCGAAGGGGTGCAGGCAGGGATAGACGACCTTTTGCATCGAGATTGCGCTCGTATGCACCCGTCATTCCCATGTGCGCCCTCCCCTCGGTTACTCAGATGGCACGTACGCGGGGAACCACCCCGCCTGTCGACGTCATCAATAATATGGGGAACCGCCCCATTTTTCAACACCTTTCCCCACCCCTTCCCCCACCCCGCCCCACCACTCCACCCCCAATATGTTGTAAAACACCCCCGAGCATATGTTCGAAAACACAATATGTTGTGTTTGCAGCAAAGGTGGGATGCCACCTGTAGAACCACGCCCGCGAACCTCAACCTTCAAGTTGACCTTGAGGCGATTTTTACGTCCCTTTACACGCCGTTCACATCGCCCCCAAACTCCTCCCACCCACGGTACACACGGCCCACCACCGCGTCGGTGTCTGGCGAAAAATGGGACGGGCCCCAGATTGCCCATGCGCGCAAAAGTGCGTCTCGGCAATCTGGGGCCCATCCCCTTTAATATTTATAAATATGCAGGTCAGCGAGGTGCTAGCGATGTGCCAGCGGATGCGCCGCCAGATAGACCTCGGTCAGTTGCGTGCGGTCGACATGCGTGTAGACCTGCGTGGTCGAAATATCGGCATGGCCCAAAATCTCCTGCAGTACACGCAAGTCGGCACCGCCCGCGAGCATGTGGGTGGCAAAGGAGTGGCGCAGGGTGTGGGGGTGGAGCCCCACCAGCCCCACCTGGCGCCCGTACCGCTCGCATATCGCATGCACGGCCTGGCGCGACAGGCGACGTCCGTTCTTATTTAAAAAGACCGCCGAGGTCTCCGTCCCGTGAGCATGGGCGGCCAGGAGAGTGCGCCCGTCACCTATATAGTGTGTCAGGGCGCGAGCCGCGCTTCCCACCAACGGGGCCAGACGCTCCTTGGAGCCCTTACCGCGCACCAGGACAAACCCGTCATCGATATGGATATCGCCCACATCGAGCCCAACCAGCTCACTCACGCGCAAGCCGCAACCGTAAAGCACTTCCAAGATGGCATGATCGCGCAGCCCCATCTCGCCCTCGGGAAAGTCTTGATCGAGCAGTGCCGAGACATCCTCCACCGAAAGGTATTCCGGCAGGCGATCTGCCTTTTTGGGCAGGCGCAACGCCGCCGTCGGGTTTTGGGCCACGGCCCCATCGCGCACCAAAAAGGCATGCAGGCCCTTCACGGCAGCAAGCGCGCGCTCCACCGAGGCGTCGGAATAGCCTCCGTCGCGGCGATCGGCAACAAAGCTCTCCACGACCTGACGGCTCACATCTTCAAAAGACGCAATGTCAGCCCGCTCCAGATAGGCGCAGTACGTCGTCAGGTCACGACGGTAGGCCGCAATCGTATTGCGCGCCAAACCCCGCTCGACCGCAAGGTAATCGAGATACTCCCCCGCCACCACAGCAAGCGACGAGGGAGTAGCTTCGGTATGTTCCTGGTTCTCCGGCACCCTTAGTCCGTAGCGAGGTTCTTGGGCGTCACCTGCAGACGGTCGACACCCTCATGCTGGCCAATCGAGGCGCGCACGAACTCGCGGAACAGCGGCTGCGGGTTGGTCGGACGGCTCTTGAACTCGGGATGAGCCTGGGTGGCCACATACCACGGATGTACGTCGCGCGGCAGCTCGACCATCTCGACTAGACGCTCGTCGGGCGAAAGGCCCGAGATAACCAGACCGGCGTCCTCGAGCTGGTCACGGAAGGCGTTGTTGAACTCAAAACGGTGACGGTGACGCTCGTAGACGAGCTCCTCGCCATAGGCCTCGCGCGCGAGGGAATTGGCAGCAAGCTTGCACGGATAGGCACCCAGACGCATGGTGCCACCCTTCTCGGTCACGTCCTCCTGCGAGCTCATCAGGTCGATGACACTATACGGGCCATCAGGATCGAACTCGGAAGAGCTGGCACCGGCAAGGCCGACCACGTTGCGGGCAAATTCGCACACGGCCACCTGCATACCCAGGCAAATGCCCAGATACGGAATCTTGTGCTCGCGGGCGAACTCGGCCGCGAGGATCTTGCCCTCCAGGGCGCGCTTGCCAAAGCCGCCAGGGACCAAGATGCCCGAGGCGTCACCCAGGACCTCGGAGACGTTCTGCTCGTCGAGGCTCTCGCCATCGACCAGCTGCACGTCAACGTGGCGATCGTAGAACACGCCCGCATGGTGCAGGGCCTCGATAACCGACAGGTAGGCATCGGGCAGCTGCGTATACTTGCCCACGACGGCGATCTTCACCTTGTCGGCGTGCTGGTTGGCATGGTTCTGCTTGCGCAGGAACTCGTTCCACTGACTCATGTCGCGCTCACGCGGGTCCAGACCCAGACGCTCGCAAATGCGCAGGTCAAAGTCCTGCTCGGCGAGCAGCTGCGGAACATCGTAGATGCTCGCGCAGTCCTCGTTGGTAAAGACGCAGTCGGTGTCGACGTCGCAGAAGCTTGCGATCTTGCCGCGGATGGCATCGTCGATATGGTGATCGGAGCGCAGAACGATAATATCGGGCTGGATACCAAAGCTGCGGAGCTCCTTGACGGAGTGCTGCGTCGGCTTGGTCTTGACCTCGTGGGCGGCGGCGATATAGGGAACGAGCGACACGTGGATGTAGCAGACGTTCTCGGGGCCGGCCTCCTTGCGATACTGGCGGATGGCCTCGACAAACGGCTGCGACTCGATGTCACCGATGGTGCCGCCCAACTCAGTGATGACCACGTCGGAGCCGGTCTGCTCCTCAATACGACGGAACTTATCCTTAATGGCGTTCGTGACGTGCGGAATCACCTGCACGGTGCCGCCCAAAAAGTCACCGCGACGTTCACGGGCGATCAGGCTCTTATAGATGGCACCAGTCGTAAAGTTGGAATCGCGGGTCAGGTTCTCATCAATAAAGCGCTCGTAGTGGCCCAGGTCCAGATCGGACTCGTAGCCGTCCTCGGTCACAAAGACCTCGCCATGCTGGAACGGGCTCATGGTGCCGGGGTCGACGTTCAGATACGGGTCGGCCTTTTGCATCGTTACCTTGTAGCCGCGCGACTTGAGCAGACGGCCCAGCGAGGCCGCGGTAATACCCTTGCCCAGAGACGAAACCACGCCGCCGGTCACGAACACATGCTTGGTCATATTGAGTTACCTGCGCTTCCCGTAGAAGTTGTCCATACACATCTTACGGGTCTTCATTGTAATACTCGCGACGCGCGCCGCACACAATTTTTCTTACGCGCAATCGCATTTCTCCATCTCGAAACAAAACGCCGTCCGGTTGCCCAGACGGCGTCGTTTCCACTATGAATGCGCGCCATTATCGATCGGCGACTTCGTCCTTGATCAAGTCCTGCACGAGCATACCGGCACGGATGCCCTCCAGATACCATTCGCCACGCTCCGTAAGACAAATACCATTTGCGAGCTGGCCGCCGTCGTCGCTGTAGCGCGAGACGACCTCAATGATGTCTTCGGATTCCAAGCGTTCAATTGCCGCGCGGGCGCGATACGGAGACACCCCCACACGCTCGGCAAGCGTCTTTCGCGAAAAGCCATAAAATCCGCCGTTGTCTTCGGACTGCTGTGCGATCTCCATCAGCACCTGCACCTCGACACGCTTCATATCGTTGACACTCGCACGACCCTTGCCAGCCATGGCAGCCTCCTCAAACCGGGCACGGGCATCACTTGCACCGTGCGCGACCGGCACACCCCATGATGGCCGGCAACATCCATCATGCGGCATCCCCGCAAAAGGATGAAACAATTAGGGTTATTGTATACCGCCCAAATCGCTTATAGGCAGGTAAACGGGCTAATTTTAGGTTAAACGGTAGCTTTTGTTGATAAAAGGGGCACACCGAATGTATACCCGATGTGCCCCTTTCAGACCAATTTCTCCAGGCTTAGCGGTGGAAGAAACCACGACGCTCGAACTTGGGCTCGCAGCACACGTTGATGCCCAGCTTGCGCAACACCGTCTCGTCCGTCGGCGAGATGATCACGCTAAAGAAGGCATCGCAGCCGCGCAGCTGCTCCAAGCCCGAAAGGACGCGGGCCGCCGTCTCGCTCGTTGCCGAGGTGATCGAGAGCGCCATAAGCGTCTCGTCGGTGTGCAGGCGCGGGTTCTTGCTACCCAGGAAATGCGTCTTGAGCTTGCTGATAGGCTCGATCGCCTCATCGCTAATGACCTCGAGCTCAAGGTCAACGCCCGAGACATGCTTAAGTGCATTCATGATGAGCGAGCTCGCGGCGCCCAGGCGCGTGGAAGTCTTGCCGGTCACCACGGAGCCATCAGGCATGACCATGGCGCCTACGGGGCCACCTGTCAGCTGCTCCCTGGTAAGGGCGGCCGAGCGTGCCGGCGAGTAATTCTTGTCGATACCGGCCTTCTTCATAATGATCTTGAGACGGTCGACTTGCTCATCGCCCACGCCGGTACGGCGCACATTTTCGACCGCGGTAAAGTAGCGGCGGACGATCTCCATCTTGGAAGCGTCGCGGCAGGCATCGTCATCGGTAATGGCAAAACCGACCATATTGACGCCCATGTCGGTGGGGCTCTGGTAGGGGCTCTTGCCCAGGATCTTTTCCATCAGAGCACGGACCACCGGGAAGGCCTCGACGTCACGGTTGTAGTTGACCGTGGTCTTGTTGTAGGCCTCCAAGTGGAAGGAGTCGATGATATTGGCATCGTCGAGGTCAGCCGTGGCGGCCTCATAGGCGATGTTGACCGGATGCGTGAGGGGCAGATTCCAAACCGGGAAAGTCTCGAACTTGGCGTAGCCGGCGGCAGTGCCGTGCTTGTGCTCGTGATAGAGCTGAGACAGGCAGGTGGCGAGCTTGCCCGAGCCAGGGCCGGGAGCGGTGACCACAACGAGCGGACGAGTGGTCTCGACAAACTCGTTCTTGCCATAGCCGTCGTCGGACACGATCAGGTCGACGTCGTGCGGATAGCCCTCGATGGGATAGTGCAGCTTGGCAGGAATGCCGAGCGCGTTCAGGCGATTGCGGAACACATCGGCGGCGGGCTGGCCGGCGTACTGGGTGATAACCACGGCCGCGACAGCAAAACCGTTGCCGCGGAACAGGTCGACCAGGCGCAAAACGTCCTCGTCATAGGTAATGCCCAGGTCACCGCGAGCCTTGTTCTTCTCGATGTGGTTCGCGTTAATGGCGATGATGACCTCGACGTCGTCGGCAATGCTCTTGAGCATGCGGAACTTGCTGTCCGGCTCAAAACCCGGCAGCACGCGACTCGCGTGATAGTCGTCAAACAGCTTGCCGCCAAACTCCAAATACAGCTTGCCGCCAAACTGCGAGATGCGCTCCTTAATATGAGCGGCCTGCAGCTCGATATACTTCGCGTTGTCGAAACCCTGGCGCATATATGGCTCCCGTCCCGTTTCCATTTAATGTTCTAGGCGATTATAACGGAGCCCGCCCTCCCCGATACCCAGACCATCAACAGGCACCAACCAAACACGCCACCGATAAGTTGCGGTGGAATAATTCCTGTTTAACCCCTCATGACGGCCAAACAGGAACTATTCCACCGCAACTTCCCCTTTTGGCGCAAAGTAACCTGATCCCTTTGCACCAACAACAGAAACGTCGCAGGTTGAGCATAAGTCAGCGAGCGACGTCCAGGACGTACAAGTTGGCATGAAAAAGGCAAGGCATAGACCTTCTGGTCATGCCTTGCCTTTTGAATGACAAATTGTCGTCCTGGGCGGCGCACAGCGTCGACTGGTTGCGCGGTTCGTAGAACCGCGCAACATGAGAGCGCCCCCTCCCGCGCACGGAACGGGAGGGGGCTAAAGGTAGGAGTCTACCGGTGGGTTGACCCCACCGGACAGACGATGACCAGATGATCCTTTACAGGATCGTCAAGGTTTCCGTGGGGTACCCGTTGGGTACTTAGAGCAACACGCAGGCGACGGTCAGGATGATGGCGCAGACGACGGAGAGCGCGACGATGAGCTTAAGGGCAAACTTGAGCCAGGTCGTCCACTCGATCTTGGCCAGGGCGAGACCGCCCATGATGGCGCCGGAGGTCGGGGTGAACAGGTTCACGACACCGATGGCGGCGGAGAAGATCATGACCATGACCTCGGGCGAGAAGCCGAGCTTAACAGCCAGCGGTCCCATGATGGGCATGGAGACGGTGGCCATACCGGAGGTCGAGGGGATCAGGAAGGACAGGCCGAAGTAGACCAGGAAGCTCATGGGAGCGAAGATCACGCCGGACAGGCCAGCCAGGGCATTGGCGGCAGCGTCGAGGACGTAAACGTCGAGGCCGGTGCTAGCCATGAGGACGGAGATGCCACGGGCGAGGGCGATGACGAGAACAACGGACATCATGTCGGCAGCGCCGGTGATGAAGGTGTTGACGATCTGCTTCTCGGACAGGCCACCGATGATACCGATCAGGATAGCCATGAGGAAGAACCAGGTGGAAGCCTCGTCGAAGTACCACTGGCCAATGGGCAGGCCGGTGATCAGGGCAGACCAGCCCTGGACGACGGCATTACCGTCGGCGTCGTAGACAGCGCCAGCGTCAAAGAAGTTGGCGACGCCCTCGTTGAGGTCGGCCAGCGGGATGAAGCCGACGATCATGACGACGAAGGTGAAGGCGAAGGCGATCAGAACACCCTTCTGACGACCGGTGAGCTTGACCTCCTTGTGGACCTCGGAAGCAGCCTTGCCATGTGCCTCTTCGGCGTCCTTGAGTTCCTGCATCGAGAGGATGGTGGAACCCTTGTCAGCCTTGACCTTCTTGGCATAGTTCATCACGAAGACGATGGACATGACGGTGGTAACAAGCCACAGGACGGCACCGAGGCCGATGATGATGGACTGGTTCACGGCAATGTCAACGCCGGTCAGGGCGTCGACGGCAGCGCCGACGGCGAACGGGTTAACCGTGGAGCCGAGGCAGCCGCAGCCAGCGCCGAGCAGGACGGTAGCGGCGCCGACCATCGGGTCGAAGCCGGCAGCCATCATGGTAGCGGCGAGCAGGGCGTAGAAGGGAACGGTCTCCTCGCACATACCATAGGTGGTACCACCGAGGGAGAAGATGAGCATCAGCACGGGAATGAGCATGATCTCGTTGCCCTTAAGCTTCTGCACCAGGACGGCGATGCCGTTGTCCAGAGCGCCGGTCTCGGTCATCATACCGAGGAAGCCGCCCAGGATCATAACGAAGAGGCAGACGGGCAGAGCGTCAGCGAAGCCCTTAATCGGGGCGGTGCAGAAATCGCTCAGACGGGCGGCAGTAACCGCGCCGCCGGACGTGCCGGAGACGATAACGGTAACAACTGCAACAATTGCCAGCAGAGCAAGAAGAATGGTGAACGATGAAGGCATACCGCGCTTTTTCTTAGCGGTCTCAGTCATAGTTCTCATCCCCCCTTCATAAATCATTTAACTTTCTCGCGCGAAGCGGATCTTCCGTGCCGTGCCCACCGCCCGACGCGAGATATTTACCAGACAAAGCCGCTCGGGGTGTGCAGCAAGACACCCCGAGCGAGATGCTAGATGCTCTTACTTGAGCGTGGCGTACATGACAGCCTTAATGGTGTGCATGCGGTTCTCGGCCTCGTCGAAGACCTTGGAAGCGGGGCTCTCGAAGACCTCGTCGGTGACCTCCTGCTCGGTGATGCCGAACTGCTCGCACTTCTCGGCGCCAATCGTGGTGTTGGTGTCGTGGAAGCTGGGCAGGCAGTGCAGGAAGATGGCACCCGGGTTGGCCATAGCCATGACCTCGGAGGTGACACGATACGGGGTGAGCTGAGCGATGCGCTCAGCCCAGACCTCGTCGGGCTCGCCCATGGAGACCCACACGTCGGTGTAGATAACGTCGGCACCGGTGACGCCGTCCTTGACGTCGGTGGTCAGCTTGATGGTGCAGCCGTTGGCCTCGGCGATGGGCTTGCAGGCCTCGATGACGTCGTCGGCGGGCATGCACTCCTCGGGGCCGCAGGCCACGAAGTTCATGCCGAGCTTGGAGCAGACAACCATGAGGGAGCGAGCAACGTTGTTCTTGCAGTCGCCCATGAAGACGAGGGTCTTACCCTTGATGTCGTAGTTGAAGTTCTCCTGGACGGTCAGGATGTCGGCAAGCATCTGGGTGGGGTGCCACTCGGTGGTCAGGCCGTTCCACACGGGCACGCCGGACTTGGCAGCGAGCTCCTCGACGTCGTCCTGGGCAAAGCCACGGAACTCGATGCCGTCATACATGCGGCCGAGAACGCGGGCGGTGTCCTCGATGGACTCCTTCTTGCCCATCTGCGACGAACCGGGATCGAGGTAGGTGACGCCCATGCCCAGATCCATGCCGCCGACCTCGAAGGCGCAGCGGGTACGAGTGGAGGTCTTCTGGAAGAGCAGGACGATGTTCTTGCCCTCGAGATAGCGGTGCGGAACGCCAGCGCGCTTCATGTCCTTGAAGTTCTTGGAAAGCTTGAGCAAGTACTCGATCTCCTCGGTGGAGAGGTCGAGGAGCTTGAGGAAGCTACGGCCGGAGAGGTTAACACCCATGGTTCGTTTCCTTTCGAAAAAATGAATTACGTAAGTATTAGTGTTGCCCGTTTGACGGGCGAAACCGGTGCGGTTGTAGGGGGACCGCACCGGAAACGGAAAGACTTAGAGGTCCTCGCGCCAGAGGGGCATGCTCATGCAGCGCGGGCCGCCGCGGCCGCGGGAGAGCTCGGCGGAGGGCACGACGAGAAGGTCCAGGCCCTCCTTGTACAGCACGTCGTTGGTGACGGTGTTGCGGGCGTAGACGCAGATC
>NZ_JBBNLN010000040.1:0-600 GCF_040092445.1 Collinsella sp. CLA-ER-H11
TCGCCGGGGATTATCGCAGCTTGCCGCGTCCTTCATCGGCTCCCTGTGCCAAGGCATCCGCCGTGCGCCCGTGGTATCTTGCGGGACCGCTCTCGGGCCCGCGGGATATCCACGTGTCGCTAATTAAGTTAATTAATCGATATCATGAATAGCGCTCGTATGTCGCAATTCGGGTATCTCATACCGCGGCACAGTCTTCACTGTGCTCGCGATCAGATGCTCCTCACTCATTAATAAGTGAATTCTTCTTGTTTGGATCGGATGAATGATTGCTATCATTCTTTGATTTAATCGCAGAAAAGAATCGAGTCTGGAAGAATTGGATCTTCCATCTCTCTCCTATCGCTATGCGGCTCTCAAGGTACGCGGGTGCGACCCCGGGGACCGGGTGCTGCGGGGACTTATCCTGGCGGACATCTACCGGACGGGCTCCTGCCCTCTATTCGAGTTAAAGTTTGTCTCTCTAGAAGATTTATCTCCCTAGAAAGGAGGTGATCCAGCCGCACCTTCCGGTACGGCTACCTTGTTACGACTTCACCCCCCTCACCCTCCACACCTTCGGCGCCTCCCCCCTTGCGGTTGGGCCGGCGACTTCGGGTG
>NZ_JBBNLN010000004.1:0-189070 GCF_040092445.1 Collinsella sp. CLA-ER-H11
TACATAGAGCTCTATTACAATAGGGTGCGCATGCATTCCACCCTGGGCTACATGTCTCCAGTGGAATACGAGCGGCAATACGCTTGAGGATCCTTAAAAGAAAGTCCAGTTTATCCTTCCCACTCCACCGGGCGCGGTCGACTTCGCCCGGCCCTCGCCGCTGCTCTTGATGCAGATGGCGTCGAGCCAGATGTAGGGGAACCGGGCGCCTGGCAGGTCGCACTCCTGCAGCCCGGCGACTGCGTCGTCGGGCGAGGAGCACATCCTGCCACCTAGCTAACGCTCATGCGGCCTATGCCCATGGACTGTGCCACGTGCTTCACTTTCCTCGTAATCACGCCGTCGGTCGGCATCTCAGACGCGGCGGCGATGGTGCGTTAGGAGCAATATATAATTGAATCAAAAGCTGGCGAGGAGGTCTTGCGTGGAGCATAAGAGCGAACGTCATATGAGGGAAATACTCGTTCCCCTTGACGATAACGACAACATGCGCATCGAAGAAGAAAACGCGAAGTTCTTACGCAAGGTCTTTGCTAGTGCACATATTAATGTCTTGCTGGGCTCTGGCTTCTCTGGAAGTGTGGTTCCCGTCCTACAAGGACGGGAACCTTGGTTTCAGGCGGTTGACGAACACATGCGCGATTGTCCGGGAAACGAGAGGGGAATGTGGCTCTCGGCACGGGCGCTCTTGCGGGCGGAGTATTTCAAATCCATTATGCACCCCCTTCGCGAGGCGCATGCCACTGAGCCGCAGAAAGCGTTTGTTGCCTCGGCGTGTAGGCTCATCGAGAATCGAGGTACGACAACCCTCCCGAAACGCCTGAACTTCTTCACGACAAACTACGACCCGTTGATAGAGCTCTCACTCGAAAGTCTCGGCATTCCTTTCAACGACGGCTTTGTTGGGCGGGGAAAGCCGCGGTTCGACCCCTCTGCATTCAGCCGGCTTATGTGCGAGCAATCGCTTTTCATGGAGTACACCTCGCAGGTGACGACTGCTAATGTGCTGAAGGCGCACGGGTCGTTGACATGGCGACGGGTAGGCGAATCTGATCGCAAAGAGGTTGTGTACTCAAACGTCGAGAGCACTTTGGACGATTGCGTCGTGGGTCACGATGGCGTTCTTGACCTTCCTGCCGTTTCTGAGCTGGCCTCGTTGGTGAAGGACCCGTGCAACGCCGCGTCGTTACAATTGTTCAAGGAACTTGTCTCCGGCCTTTCCGTTGACGATGTGGATTTGCTCCAAGCATTCGGGAAGAGCTATGACTCAACGCTTTGTATCGTGAATCCTGCCAAGCGGAAGTTTGAGGAGACCGTTCTCGAGCAAAGCTACTACGATTTGCTGCGCATCTACGCCAACGAACTTGACCGCAACAACGCGCTGCTTCTGGTGTTCGGGTTTTCGTTCGCCGACGAGCATATCCTTGAGCTCACAAAGAGGGCCATACGGTCGAACCCGAAGCTCATAGTGCTGATTTCATGCCACACTAGAGACGACGCCGCCTGGTATCGCTCCCTGTTCCCCAATGCTGACAATGTCTATCTCCTTGTTCCCAGGGAAGACAAGGAGATCGGATTGGGTGAGCTCACGGAGGTGCTGAGATGCGTGGCGAGGTGAGCGGTGACCTCCTCCTGATCGGGGAGGTCACCGATGTTCGCGGCACCAAGGTCAAGGTGAAGGTGTACAGCCAGGCGAACGAGGCGAGCGTCTTTTACCATGGCGAGCTCGTGCGCGGCGTCTCCGTTGGCGGGTACCTCCGTTTGCCTTGCGGCTACGACGATGTAATCGGAGTAGTCGAAGGGGACTACCAGCAGGAAAGCAGAGCTGTGGCTTCAAAAGGGGCCGATGGGCGCGAGGCGCCGGGCTCGTACCTTGAACGCTACGTCGACGTTTCGGTGTTCGGCAGTTTCTCCTCTGGGAGATTTAACCGCGGCATTGAGGTGCTGCCCTTGGTACGTTCGAAGGCGTATCTTCTCTCGCCCAAGCAGCTCGCGGCCGTGAATTCGCCCGTCGAAGCCACCGGCGCGGGCTTTAGGGTAGGGGAGCTGGTCGGGCATGACGGGGTCGACGTGAGACTGCCGTTCAATGCGCTGTTCGCGAGCCACATTGGAATCTTTGGGAACACCGGCTCGGGCAAGTCGAACACGCTGTGTCGACTTTTCACTGACTGTCTCGGGCAGCGTGCCGGATGCGGGAGCAGCAAGTTCGTTTTCATCGACTTTAATGGCGAGTACACTGCAAAGGCCGTATTGTGTCATGACAAGGAAGTCTACGGGCCAAGCACTAGAACGGGAGCCGGCGCCAAAATCCCCGTTCCACCTGGCTTCTTCTTTGATGTGGACATGTGGGCAATGTTGGCCAAGGCGACCGAGAAGACGCAACGGCCGTTTTTGAAAAGGTGCATTCGCAAAGCCGGGGCGATTTTGGAAATGAGCGACCCCGGTGCCTACCTGCGCGGCATGGTCAGAAAGCTTCTGGAAGACTATTGCGGCTGTGGCCCCGCTTTCGATGAGCAGCGCGAGGATTTGGTAAGGCTCTTTTCACTTGTCCCCGGCGTAGATGTAGGCAGCCTGGAAAGGGCGATTGACTCTATTGAGGTTTATCAGCAGTACAACAATGCGCTCCACAAACGCGATAGTGGGAAGCTACTTTACTCGCCCGCCGATGTGCCTGAAGTTTTCTCCGATTTATGCTATGAGAGCATGGACTACTCATCGTTGGCTTCTGACAGGCCCGCGCTGCTGGAATTCATCGCGCGATATCGGTTTATTGAGGCGGTTCGCTCTCATACGATCACTCGTGAGCATATTGCGCCCTTGATACAGCGTTACTCGGCAGAGCTGAGGGAGGCTTCAAAGCTCTACGAGCCTTGCATCAGCGGTTTCAAATCCGATGTCTCCGTCATCTCGCTTCTCAACGTTAACCTTGAGCAGAAGAAGATCGTTCCGCTCGTCGTGGCGAAGACGCTCTATCAGTTCCAGAAGGAGCGCGGGCAAAACGAGCGTGGAAGCAGTGCTCACCTGGTCATCGATGAAGCACACAACGTCTTGTCGTACTCGTCGCAGCGCGAGAGCGAGAACTGGCGCGACTACCGACTTGAGACGTTCGAGGAAATCGTCAAGGAGGGGCGCAAGTTTGGCATGTACCTCACCGTGTGCAGCCAACGGCCGGCCGACATATCGCCTACGATTCTCTCGCAGATGCACAACTACTTCATCCATAGACTCGTAAACGACGAGGACCTGAGAGCGATTAGCAAAGCTGTTTCGTTCATCGACAGCGCAAATGCGAGCATGATTCCCGTGCTTCCGCAGGGGTGCTGCATAGTGAGTGGCACGGCGACGACGTACCCGGTGCGTGTGCAGGTTGACGTCCTTGAACTTGAGAAGCAGCCTATGAGCTTCGACAGGGATCTTGCGAAGGCTTGGGGCGTTGGATGAAAGAAGTGGCTGAGGTGAATGACGATAGTTTTGCCAAAATGACTGCCGGGTTGGTGGAGAGACACCCTGCGCTCTACTATCGGATGGTGCTGGAGGATTCGCATATTCCGCTCCATGCCGTGAAGAGGGGTTTCTTCGGTGATACATTCCTCGAGGTCTTCCGGCAATACAACAATGCACTCTTCGATTCGGTCAGGCTGATGATTCGCTACGAGAAGTCGTTGATGGCATGGGGGGAGATTGTCGCGGGGGTCGACGACAAGGTTCTAAGGGACACATTGGTCATGGATTACGTCCATCCGGTGTTCATGGTAGCGTGCGATCTACCCAACGTGTTCAAAGACCGGCTTGTCCGTGGGTGTGTCAAACTCTCAACGGTCGCGAAGGGCGACTACTCGTATCTACAGGAACGCAGACGGGACTGGTATGACGCATTCCGGAAGAAGTGTGTTGATGTTCCGCTTGGGATGAAGGTGTGCGATGTCGTTGACGACGATCTCTACAAAGACGCTGATGCGACGCATTTCCGGGAGTTGCACGGCTCTAGCATGCATGACTTGTCGCAGAGTCTGGTGAGCGGGCTTGAGCAAACGGTCTCGGTGGACAATTGCATTACAATGCAGACTTATATTGGAGCTTTCGACCTTAACAAGGAACTTGAGGCCCTGGACAGGCAGAGACGCAGAATCCAGAAAGCGTACCTATTGTTCGGGGAGTACGGCGATGCGCTGTACGAGGGGCGGTCTAGTAATTAGGGCGGTGGATTGTTGTAGGAGGCTGGAATGGATAACGTTGGGCCGGGGGAGCTGGAATCATAGCGAACGTCAAAGATAGCGAGTCTCAACACTTGCCTCTGTATGATCCAGACGATTGCGAACGTTTTCCGACCTTGGATGTTTGCGATGTCTGTCAACGGGGACGCCGCAAGGCGCGACATGGGTACCGTCAGGTACCGACAACAGTGCAGGCTGCGCCATGTTGACCTCCGAATGCATCCTGACCGACGGGCTCGTGTCCCTCTTTGGGCATAGGGTCCTCGACATGAAGCTGTTCCGTGGTAAGGAACTGCTGAACCGGCGTACTGCTCGTCACAATCATCGTGTTGGGTCCCTCCTTCTCGTAGCGCATTCGTAAGCCGATTCCTCCTTTCACCGACTGGCAAAACGATTTACACCTAATTGTGGACACTGCCCACGCGATTTCTCTTTGCCCCCGCATCGATCTCGCTAAACTAATAGCTGCTGCTACCAGGGCATTTTCTGGTGCACATTCTATTGGCTCCTGCGAAGATCGGAGCGGGTATGTTTGCTGCAAAGTCCTACACCAGCCGTCATTACATTGCGATTGTTGCCATGGCCTGCCTATGCGCTTTGCTGGGCGGGCCTTCTTATGCCGCGGGCGCGGAGAGCCTCATCATCGCGGGCGCGACGTACTACGAGCCGGGCGTGTCGGGCCCCGGCTGGGCCTGGACCGATGCCGACCACCTGGAGCTTAACGGCTACGCGGGCGAGGCCATCGGCGCCGAGGGCGACCTGGTGCTGACGCTTGCCGGGCAAAACTCCGTGACGGAGTCGCATGCGCCCGATGCGGACATCACGCTGAGCGGCATGGAGGTGTGGGGCAACCTGACGCTTCGCGGTACCGGGACCCTGACGGCGACGGGCTCGCAGTGCGGGATCCACGTCTCGCAGGCGCTCGTGGTGGATGGATGCACCGTCGATGCCCGGGCGGACGGGGCCGATATTACGGATGAGGCGGTCGCCGGCGTGATCGCAGGCGACATGGCCGTGCGCGGCGGCGGGCGCGTCGTTGCCGCGGGCGCCGGGTCCGGGGCGGGCGTGCGCGCCTACGGCGTGTATCTGCAGGACGCGGGCCTTGACGCTGGCGCGGCTGGATGCCAGCTTTCCGTCGACACCTCGTGGCTTGATGCGGCCGGTGCAGATGGCGGGGTTGCTTGCCTGGGTGGGTCGCTTGTGTCCGCGCGCTTTGTGGCGCCTGCTGGCGGAACCTTTGATGCTAACGGCGTGGTGGATGCCTCCAGTGCGGTGGCACCGCACGTGGTGGTTGAGCCCCACGTTGCCACGCCACCGGCGGGGGAGACCGTTGGGGTCGATGCGCCTGGCGATAGCGTGGATAAGTCTCCCATCGATGCTAACCCCGCTGCCGGAGAGCCCACCACGGGGCCCACGGCAAATCCCTCGCTGAAACCCGCGGCCGCGACAACCAAGACATCAACGACAGTAACCAAGACCACGGTCGCCAAGACCACTAAGCCCAAGCCTGCTACAGCAACGGTGTCGTCGCTCCCCAAGACAGCCGACAACAACTGGATCGCAGCCTCCTTTACGTTTTTCTTGCTTGGAACAACGCTTCTAGCCGCCGCATATCGCTGCTAAGGCGGTGCGACGCACCTGGCTGCGATACATGAGCCCTGTTGAAGCTTTAAAGGCAACACATTCGGATAGGGAGTGTTGTGTTTTCCATACATGCAATGTCTGTCATGCATTTATAGGCGCCGGTTGACGCTCAGAGCATGTGCTTGACGGGACGCAAGTTGAAAGATACTATCATGTCAGTGATTAGGGTCCAGAAACTTTCGATGCCTGGAACCGGAGGGGAGCCTGCGGGTTCCCTTTTTATTTTTCGGGAAGAGCGACGATGCCCAAAGAATTCCTCACCTACCAGCAGCAGATGGAGAAACTCAGAAGCTCCGGCCTCAGAATCGAGAACGAAGAGGTTTGCCGGAGGGTCCTTGCGGACATCGGCTATTTCCCGGTCGTGAACGGTTACCAGTCATTTTTCCGCGACCCGAGCACCCGGGTATACCGCGAAGGCGCCACTTTTGGAGACATCCTAGCGCTTTACGAGTTCGACGTCGAGCTCAGGGAGATAATGCTCGATGCACTGCTCAAGGTCGAGGCGAAGATCAGGTCGGCGCTTGCCTACGAGTTCTGCGCTGCATATGGCGAGTCCCAGAGTAAGTATCTAGACGCTCGCTGCTACGCGACATCGAAGGGTGCGAAGCGTGTTCTTCCGAAGCTGCTGAACATGCTTGATTATATCGCCAACAAGGATACCAGCCATGAATACCTCGCCTACTACCGCAGGGCATATAAGAACGTGCCGCTGTGGGTCGCTGTGAACGCCATGACCTTCGGACAGATTTCGAAAATGCTCACGGCACTTAGGGACAACGAGAAAACCAAGATCGCCAAGAGATTCGGGGTCGGAAATCCAAAGGAGCTCTCTTCGTTTATCCGCGTTCTCGCCCTCTACAGGAACGTCTGCGCGCATGGCGAGCGCCTCTTCTCCCACCGGTGCCACGTTGAGATTCCTGACACGACCTTGCACGCCAAGCTCGGCATCGAAAAGATTGGGCCGGATTACGTTTGTGGCAAGGTAGACGTCTTCTCGGCAGTGATCACCCTTCGATACCTCCTGCGCGACGACGAATTCAAGGCATTCAAGGCTAAGCTCGTCAAGTGCGTTAACGGATACTTCTCATTGGATGAGAGCATCGGCGAGGAGCGCCTCCTTGAGGCCATGGGTTTCCCGGCCGAATGGAAGAAGATAACCAGGTATAAAATTTAAGATCGACACACCTAAAAGTAAAATGGCTAAGGACTTATCTAACATTAACCACGAATCGGATCATACAGTTGAGGCTGCCAAGAACGTAATAGACGCCGGCGGTCTTGAGCTGTTCGAGCGCCTGCAAACTGTTAAGCATGCGGGCGCTCGAATCTGAATACGATCCTTGACATAAAGTCCGACCATCGCACAATGACGGTTTTCCATGTCAAAAAGACACTGAAGTGTGAGATGATTCGAGTCTCGCTAATACAAATAATCAGCAGTTCAGGTCTTATGGGAATAATTCAATTCGCATCACGTTGCTTCTAAGCGGTTGTTTATACTTGAATGTAAACACTAAGGAGGCAGCAATGCTTTGAAGCTATGTTCAGCTTGACGACGGCACTCAGTTTGCCTACTCAGAAACACGAGATGACGGGGCCGTTCGTGTAGCCGTCGAACGATCTGTTGACTTTGGCTTTGACCATGCGGAATGCTTCTTGCCAGCGGTCAAATGGTTCAACGTCGAAGGATTTACTGCTGATGACCTCAATTTCTTGACAGAATTTGTTAGATCAAACGCTCCGTTTATCTTTGAGCTTGCAGAACGGCAAAAGGCCGGACCGGCGGCATCGGCGCTGGCCCCCTGACGCTCTACTGTTGAACGGTAATTAACTCATGATTTCGCCTACCGACATATCCACTGCCGTCACCCGCGTGCTGGCTCAATACGACGTCAGCGTAGCCTATTTATTTGGTTCGTTTGCCCGAGGCGAGCAAACGCCCGATAGCGATATTGACTTGCGCCTAGTTTGCGGCAACACCATGACGTTCGGCACGCTTTACGAACTCTCCCATGAGCTCGAGAGGGAACTTGGGCGAAAGGTTGAAATCGTCACCAACCCACTAGAGCGCATGCGCCCAGCATTCCGCAAAAGCATCAAGCAGGAAGAGATACGCCTTTATGTCTCAACATAAACGAAACGATGAGTTTACGGATACAACCCTACAGCCCTGTCCTCCCAAAGAACCTAACGCCGAAAGCCTAGAGGCCATCCGCGAAGGGGATGCGTTCTTTGCCAGTGGAGAACTAGGTCGTTTCGACAACTCCGCCGACCTTATCAATGCAGCTCTAAATGCCCCTGAAGTGTGAGAAAACTCAATCACCAAAGAGACGGCCGTCTTGGAGGTGCCAGATCGGCGAGGTACGTACCTCGCCATTTTTGTCCTTCGACGGATAGCGGTACTATCCAGCCTTCTGGCATAGCCCGAGAGCCGACGAGCGCGACCGTGTGACTTCTGGGTTTGCCTTGCAGCTCTTCCCATTCATTTGTATGCTTGACTTTGATTTTGGTCGTAAGGCGCGACCAACGGAATCAAAAGAAAGCCTGCCGAGAAGACCTTGGTCGCAGAGCACGACCAACGCAATCAAAACAATGCTCGCGGAGAAGGCGCTTTCAATCGCATTGATTGGAGGCGCCTCTAATACCAAGAGATATCTACTCTGCCGGAGAGCCAGGAGCAAAGGTGGCGGTCGAACGCGCCTGATAACGGGTATCGCTCTAACGAAACCAGTACTACGCTTGGATCCAGGACCTCGTTTCCGGAAGCCGCTCCCGCGACAAGCTCGTCAAAGAGCTAAGGCGCAATTGCGTTGTGCGTGCCGGCGACCCGTCGCGCGTATAGAATCTAAGCATCCGCACAACGGCAATGAAATTGATTGGACGCCACATGGAGATCCCCAACACCCTGTGCAGCAATGTATACGACTTTGCGTTTTGCCCCGAGCCCTGCTACGACCGCCTAGTCGACCTCGCCGATCCCGAGGACTGGGGCCCCAGTAACCGCATCCTCAAAAACTACCTGTCGTTCACGTTTAGCCGCGCGGTGTTCCTGACCGAGCGCGACGTGGACCAGACCGCGCCGTCCAACCTGCCGCTGGTGTTCGACGACGACCGATGCCTGTTCAACACCGGCCTGTACACGCGCCGCTACGAGACCATCTACGGCCTGTTTGAGCCCAACACCAAGCCCGACGCGCGCCAGCGCTGGTTTTTGAAGGGCTTCTTTAAGGAGAGCGACCCCATGCTGGTCTCGTTTGAGTACCTGCCGTGCCGCGTGCGCTTTGCCGAGGACCCCTCCGAGCTGATCTTTGACTACCGCCTTCCCATCCGCTCCAACATCGACCACATTCTGGGCGACGAGGAGAACCTTACGCGCATCCCCGCCAGCCTGATGGGGGAGGGCAACTCGCTGCTGCTGCGCCGCGCCTTTGAGGGAGCTGTCGTCGAGGCCGCCCGACGCGCCGCCGCCAACTACACGCTCGCGGTGCCGCAGTTCTACGGTGGCCGGATCCAGCTGCTCTTGCCGCTGTGCCTGACCGGCGACAAGCCAGAGCTGGCGCTGACCATCCAGCGCGAGGACGGTTTCTACGCAGCGCGCACCTGCCTCACGCTCGACATGGCCTACAACAACGCGCGACTTATCTGCCGACCCGAAACCTCGTGGATCAAGCGATAAAGGGTGGTTTAGCTGGGGGTTTGTCGGCTGCCCTGATTGCTGTGGCGCGGTTTGCGCCCGCGAATTTAAAATCGGAAGCAAAAAGTTCTTGGTAAACCACGCACGGCTATGTTAGTATCTCTTTTGCCGAAAGGCGACGGGCGATTGGCTCAGGGGTAGAGCATATCCTTCACACGGATGGGGTCACAAGTTCGAATCTTGTATCGCCCACCATCTAAAGTACAGGTCAGAGGTGTTAAGCCTCTGGCCTTTTTTGATACCAAGGGTGATTCCAAAACGAATCGTAGTCGTATAAGGCGTCATTTTTTTCGCACCCTTTTTGCTGACGCCATTGCATGTTTTGTATAAAACTCATGCATATTTTCATTGAATTCCCCATGTGATCCGCGCGCAAATGTGGAGACAGGGACCACATGCCCAAAGCTTCTTCCAGCGGTTTTCTATCACACGACGGTTTTTCGGCGGAACTCGGCATGCTTTTGTCAGCATTTGGTTTGCTTCCCGTACTTACCCGCATGATGCCCCGGTAGATAATCGGCCATGCCCGCAATCCGCACGGCCTACGGTCGAAACCAGGGGAGGCCACATGGACGAAATCGTCTGCGCAAACACCGCATTCCGCTACTGGCGCTGCCCACCGCAGGTGCATGACCTCTACCCGCACCTACCCAGCTCCGATGACGGCTGGCGGGCCCTATCCCAAGCCCCTTTCGTAACCGATGTCCTCAAGACCCCGATTATCGCTGTTGCTTCGCCAGGTTGTTGTAATCACCACTCGGGATTGCGCTCCACTATTCGCTGGGAAGGGGCTTCGAATACCGGCACAACAACCGACACTCATTTAGGCTTTAGCGTCACCAATCCGCTTAACACGTTATTTACTATGACACGCTTTGTGTCCCAAATAGATCTCGTACTGGCTATGTACGAACTTTACGGCTGGTTTTCTGTTTTCGAGCCGACCCCCGCTGTCGAAATGCAGTTAAAAATCGCGTTAAAGGAGAATCGCAATTCCAGCACGCAGGATCAGTTCGAACTTGGAGAAGGCGAAGACGAGATTCCTTGGAAACGAGTTTATGCCCGCACAACCGTAAAGGTCCCAGCAAATGAAGGCCAAACGAACAATCACGAGGATGGAAGAGAGGTTACGAAACTCAAAGGTACTTCGCTTTGGATGAGAAAGCCACTCATCGAACTGAGCGACTTGCATCGATTCGCCGAAAAGGTCAAAAGCCAGATGTGGGGAAAGCAGTTTTATGATGCCGCTCAGCAGGTTATCGGCATTGCTGCATCTCCACTCGAGGTCGCGGGGGTCCTGCTTCTAAGTCGTTCTCGACGTCTAGGTGGTTCAGGATTCAGATACGTATACCTCAACGATTTAACCCCTCTATCCGAGGAAGCCCAAAGCATCGCAGGTCAAAAGGTTTGCTACGGTGACATCGTGATTGTAAACCCAATCCTAATGAACGCAGCAATTATCGAAATCCAAGGTGAGGTCATCCATGGGTCAGGCGCGGTACTTGACCAAGATGCGGAGCGCATGACTGCGCTCCAGAGCATGGGTTTCGATGTGTTCCTGGTAACCCACGATATGCTTAACGACAAAAAACAGCTAGACGCCATAGTCAAAAGCGTCTGCAGTCGTTTGGGGATTCGATATAAAGCCAAATCCGAGGCAATGAAGCGCACCGAGACGCGACTGCGAGCAAATGTTCTGTGCAACTGGTTGGAAATCGGAAATTAGCCGGCGACAAGGCGCTAAAACGACCTAGTTTTCCTGCTAGTGAATTAGTGTCATTTCAAAACTATGCCGGATTACGGGGCTGGACCCGGACCGGCCGTCCATACCCTGCATTTCGCTGAATGCGCAAGTCGTCTACCTGCGGTTTTGATTTTACCGATTACGGCATGCTCGGGGGTTCCCGGCCCGGCCCCGTAAACCGGCATGGTTTTGAAATCGCCGGGTCGGCGGGAGCGCGATCGGCCCCGGTAACGGGCCTGGCGCCGGCAGGACGGCCGTTGGGCGGATGGCGGCCCGCGCCGCGACTGCGAAATTTTCCAAAATTGTCCTTGCATCGCCGGGGGAGTTCCCGTATAGTACTTCTTCGCACGGGGGCGTAGCTCAGCTGGGAGAGCGCTTGACTGGCAGTCAAGAGGTCAGGGGTTCGATCCCCCTCGTCTCCACCCGAGCATTGAATGAGGCTCCAACGCAAGTTGGGGCCTTTTTTCATATAGGCACACAAGGTCAAAGGCGGCACCATGATCCTCCTGGTCGACAAGATCGTGCGTTGAACGGGCGCCACGTGCATGGTACTATTTCACGACGTGGTTCAAGATAGGGACCTGTTTTGCTGGCCTCTATCGCACACGCCATTTTATAAGGGCTCTTGGCGCAACGGTTAGCGCAGGGGACTCATAATCCCTGGGTTCTGGGTTCGAATCCCGGAGGGCCCACCAAAGAATCGAGAAGCCGGGCAAATAGCCCGGCTTCTTTTTGCCATAGTTCCCACTCCATATGCCTGCCAAATTGCTTTGATAAACGTTTGCGGTTCAAATCCACGTAATTGTTAATGCTGGTTGACAAGAACCATTTCAAAACTATGTCGGATTACGGGGCTGGACCCGGACCGGCCGTCCATGCCCTGCATTTCACGGAATGCGCAAGCCGTCTAACTGCGGTTTTGATTTTACCGATGACGGCATGCTCGAGGGGTTCCCGGCCCGGCCCCGTAAACCGGCATGGTTTTGAAATCGCCGGGTCGGCGGGAGCGCGATCGGCCCCGGTAACGGGCCTGGCGCCGGCAGGACGGCCGTTGGGCGGATGGCGGCCCGCGCCGCGACTGCGAAATTTTCCAAAATTGTCCTTGCATCGCCGGGGGAGTTCCCGTATAGTACTTCTTCGCACGGGGGCGTAGCTCAGCTGGGAGAGCGCTTGACTGGCAGTCAAGAGGTCAGGGGTTCGATCCCCCTCGTCTCCACCCGAGCATTGAATGAGGCTCCAACGCAAGTTGGGGCCTTTTTTCATATAGGCACACAAGGTCAAAGGCGGCACCATGATCCTCCTGGTCGACAAGATCGAAAAAAGCTTCGGCGCGCGCGTCCTCTTTAGCGGCGCGTCCTTCCAGATCAACCCCGGCGAGCGCTTCGCGCTCGTGGGCCCCAACGGCGCCGGCAAAACCACCATGCTCAAAATCATCATGGGCATCGACAGCCCCGACGCAGGCCAGGTCCAGTATGCCAAGGACTGCCAGGTAGGCTACCTAGAGCAGGAAACCAACCTCGAGCACAAAGACACCACCATCCTCGCCGAGGTCATGGCCGCTGCCAAGGAAATCCGCCGCATGGGCGAGCGCGTCAACGAGCTGCAGGCCCAAATCACCGAGCTCTCCGAACAGGGAAAGGACGTCGACGCACTCCTCAACGAGTACGGCCAGGTCCAGGACCGCTTTGAGCATCTGGGCGGCTACGAGCTCGAGAGCAACGCCCGCAAGATCCTGTCCGGTCTGGGCTTTAAGGTCACCGACTTTGATCGCCCGTGCTCCGAGTTCTCGGGCGGCTGGCAGATGCGCATCGCGCTGGCCAAGCTCTTCCTGCGCCACCCCGACCTGCTGCTGCTCGACGAGCCCACCAACCACCTAGACCTCGAGAGCGTCCAGTGGCTGCGCGGCTTTATCGCCAACTACGACGGCGCCGTGCTCATCGTCAGCCACGACCGCGCCTTCATGGACGCCTGCGTCGATCACGTCGCCGCGCTCGAGAACCGCCGCGTGACCACCTACACCGGCAACTACAGCAGTTACCTCAAGCAACGCGAGGACAATCTGGAGCAGATGCGCGCCAAGCGCGCCGCGCAGGAGCGCGACATCGCCCACATGCAGGTCTTCGTCGACAAGTTCCGCTACAAGCCCACCAAGGCCGCCCAGGCGCAGGAGCGCATCCGCAAAATCGAGCAGATCAAAAAGGAACTTGTCATCCTGCCCGAAGGCCACAAGCACATCGACTTTAAGTTCCCCGACCCGCCGCGCTCGGGCGACATGGTCGTGGACCTGGAGGGCGTATCCAAGTCCTACGGCGACAAGCACATCTACAGCGACATCGACCTCAAACTCTACCGCGGCGAGCACGTGGCGCTCGTCGGCCCCAACGGCGCCGGCAAGTCCACGCTCATGAAGATCCTCGCCGGCCTGGAGCCGCCCACCACCGGCACCCGGGACCTGGGCACCAACGTGGGCGTGGCCTACTACGCCCAGCACGCACTCGAGGGCATGACCGAGTCCAATACCGTCCTGCAAGAGATCGACACCGTCACGCCCAAGTGGACCGTGCCGCAGCAGCGCAGCCTGCTGGGCGCCTTCCTGTTTAGCGACAACGATTCCATCGAAAAGCAGGTTCGCGTCCTCTCCGGAGGCGAAAAAGCGCGTCTGGCCCTGGCCAAAATGCTCGTGGCCCCCGAGGCGCTCCTGTGCCTGGACGAGCCCACCAACCACCTTGACATCGACTCGGTGGACATGCTCGAGAACGCCTTGCAAAACTTCCCCGGAACCATCGTGCTGATCAGCCACGACGAGCACCTGGTACGCGCCGTGGCCAACCGCATCATCGACATCCGCGACGGTAAGGTCACTGTCTACGACGGCGACTACGACTACTACCTCTACAAGCGCGAGGACCTCGCGGCACGCGCCGCCGCCGAGGCAGCAGGGGAGAGTGCGCCGGCGGCGGGCAAGTCCGCCAAAGTCACCGCGGCCCAGCCCGATGCGCCCGCCGCCGCTCCCAAGCCGGCCGAGGGCAAGAAGACCAAGGAGCAAAAGCGTGCCGAGGCCCAGGCCCGTGCTGCGCTCAACAAAAAGCTCAAGGGCGTGCGCAACCAGCTCAAGAAGATCGAGACGGAGCTCGACAAAAAGCGCGCCCGCTATGACGAGCTTATGGAATTGATGGCAAGCGAAGAGCTTTATGCCGATCAGGATAAGTTCAACGCCGCGCTGGGGGAATATAACGGCCTTAAGCAGGAGCTGCCCAAGCTCGAGGACGAATGGCTGGAGCTTTCCACCCAGATCGAAGAGGAGACCGCGCGTGAACTCTCGTAAGGCCGCTGCCGTGGCGATGAATATCATCGCCATCGCCTGTCGCATCTGCGGCATCTTTATGAGCGCGATGACCGTGTTGCTGTGCTTTAGCGGCCTCACCGCTAAGCTGCAGATCGTGGGCTTTGTCGTTGAGCTTTCGCGCGCGCTGCCGAACGCCATCGCCGGCTACGGCGTCATCACATCGCCCTTTGGCGGCGTGTTCCGCCTGGATTACGCAATCGTGGCCGTCATCCTGTTTGTGGCCGACTACTTGCTCACGCGCGCCTCGCGCCGCGTCCGCTAGGGGAGCGCCATGTCCAGCAGCTACATCATGAACCTGCTCGCCAGCGCCGTCGCCGTCATTGTGGGCATCGTCATCCACGAGAGTGCGCACGCCGCCGCGGCCTGGGCACTCGGCGATAAGACGGCCCGTTCGCGCGGACGCGTCTCGCTCAACCCGCTCAACCATATCGACCCGTTTGGCACCATCATCTTGCCGCTGCTCATGCTTGCCGCCGGCGGCCCTGTGTTCGCCTTCGCCAAGCCCGTGCCCGTCTACCTCAACAACCTCAAGCACCCCAAGCGCGACGAGGTCCTGGTGAGCGCGGCCGGCCCCGCATCGAACATCGCACTCGCGTGTCTCGCGGCCGCCCTCATGCACGCGGCATACGGCAACCTCTACACCAGCATGTCCTTTGCCGTTGCATCACAAATCATGAACTTCGGCGCCACGTTTATCGTGGTCAACCTATCGCTCGCGTTCTTTAACCTCATCCCGATCCCGCCGCTCGACGGCTCGTCGATTATCGTGCCGTTCCTCAAAGGCAAGGCGCTCGCCAACTACTATCGTTTGCAGCAATACGCCATGCCCATCCTCATCCTGGTGCTGTACCTGCTGCCCATGTGGACCGGCATCGATGTGATCGGGCGCTATTTCGACGTTACCGTGTATCCGCTGGCCGAGTGGCTGCTCAACTTCGCAATCGCCGGCATCTAGGGTAAACTTACAGATCGACCGTGCAAAACGGTCGCAACATGCACCCAAACCGCGCCGCGAAGGCGCCGTCAAAGGAGGTCGAAGATGTCGTATCGCGTGTCGACGCAGGTATACAGCGGACCGTTCGACCTGTTGCTGCAGCTGGTAACTCGCCAAAAAGTTGATATCGGAGCCATCTCGATCAGCGAGGTGGCCGAGCAATACCTGGCCGAGGTCGAGCGCATCGAGGCGCTGGACCTGGACGTGGCGAGCGACTTTTTGCTGGTCGCGGCAACCCTTTTGGACATCAAGGCCGCCTCGCTGGTGCCCCAGGAGGCCCCGCGCAAGACAGACGACGATGACGAGGACGACGAAGACCTCGAGGAACTCAGTGCGCTCGACGGCGACGCCCTGCGCGAAGTCCTGATCCAGCGCCTGATCGCCTATAAGCAGTTTAAGGGCGCGGCGGCAGCCCTTGGCGCTCGCATGCAGGCCGAGAGCCGCATGCATCCGCGCGTGGCCGGCCCCGACCCCGAGTTCCTAGGCCTTATGCCCGACTACCTGGCCGGCATTACCCTGCGCGGCCTCGCCGTCATCTGCGCCGACCTGGACGGCAAGCGCCAGACCTTCCTGCTGGAGGCCGAGCACGTAGCACCGCATCGCGTGCCGCTCGACCTGACGGTGGCCTCGGTCGACCGCTTTACCATGGAGCACCAAACCTGCACTTTCCGCGAGCTGTTGGACGGCGATGCCACCACCGAGCAGCTCGTCGTCACCTTCCTGGCCATGCTCGAGCTCGCCAAGCGCGGCTCGCTCACGCTGAGCCAGGACGAGATCTTTGGAACCATTCAAATCAACCGCGTCGAGGGCGCCGAGGCCTATGTGCCCGGCGAGGGCCCCGAGCTCACCGAATAGGAGCCGCAACCATGTCAACCCTTTCCACGCTGGAGGCAAACAGCCTTAAAGGCGCCCTCGAGGCACTGCTGCTGGTGTCGAGCGACCCGGTGAGTGCGCCCGCGCTGGCCGGCGCACTGGATATCGCCCCCGGCGAGTGCGCGTCGCTGCTCGCCGAGCTCAAGGTTGAGTACGAGGAGGCCAACCGCGGCTTTCAGCTGCGCGAGGTCGCCGGCGGTTGGCGCTTGTTCACGCACCCCGCCTACCACGACGTGGTCGAGGCCTATGTGTTGAGCTGGGACACGCAAAAGCTGTCGCAGGCGGCACTCGAAACCCTGGCCGTGATCGCCTACCACCAGCCCGTGACGCGCGAGGTGGTCAAGGGCATCCGCGGCGTCAACTCCGATGGCGTCATCGCGTCGCTCGTTGACAAGGGTCTGGTGCGCGAGCTCGGCCGTGACCCCCAGCGCGGTCAGGCCATCATCTACGGCACGACCAACGCCTTCTTGGAAAAGTTCGGTCTGCGCTCCACCCGCGATCTGCCCGATCTGGAGCAGTTTGCCCCCGACGAGCAATCACGTCAGTTTATCCGCGAGCGTCTGAGCGGCCGCAGTATTCAGTCCACGCTCGAGGAGCAAGCCGAGGACCTGGACGAAGAGCGCGAACTGCTCGATACCGATGTTGAAGATGTTGAGGCAGTCGAGGACTTGGAGACCCTGGTCGTCGACGAGACCTCGGAGGATTTGCATGACGAGGACTAACGAAGTAGGGGAGACGCGCACCGTCGCTGCGGCGCCTAACGCGGATACGCACAAGTCCGACGCCCAGCACGTCTACCCGCACACCATGCGCCTGCAGCGCTTTTTGGCGCGCGCGGGTGTGGCGAGCCGCCGCGGTTCGGAGGACCTGATGACCGCTGGTCGTGTGACGGTAAACGGCGAGGTCGCAACCGAGCTGGGAACCAAGGTCGATGTCGACCGCGACCGTATCGAGGTCGACGGCATGCCGGTCAAGCTCAACCAGGGCGCCGTGTACCTGATGCTCTACAAGCCGACTGGCTACCTAACCACCATGAGCGACCCGCAGGAGCGCCCCTGTGTGGCGGACCTGATTCCCCGCGACCGCTTTCCGGGCCTGTTCCCGGTGGGCCGCCTGGACCGCGACACCACGGGCCTTTTGCTCTTTACCACCGACGGCGACCTGTCTCAGGACCTGCTGCACCCCAGCAAGCACGTCTACAAGACCTACCAGGCACTCGTGGACGGGCAGCTAACCGACCTCGATCTAGAACCGCTCCGTCGCGGCATCGAGCTCGACGACGGCCTCTGCCAGCCGGCAATCTGCCGCGTCATCACTGCACGCGAGGCCGAGGCCGTGGCTCCCCAGGGCGTCAAGCCCGGCACCACCGCCGTGGAGGTCATCATCCGCGAGGGCCGCAAGAATCAGGTTAAGCGCATGCTGAGCAAGATCCACCACCCGGTGATCCGCCTGCACCGCTGTAACTTTGCCGGCCTGGAGCTCAAGGATGTGGCCAAGGGTTCGTGGCGCGAGCTCACCGACCGCGAGGTACAGATCCTCAAGGCCGGTGGCATCCCGCCCAAGCAGGCCAGCTCCAAGCGCAACAGCGGCAAGCCCCAGGACACGCCCGCGGCACGCACGCGTCACCACGGCAGCCACGGCTCCGCACCCAAGCGCAACACCTACCGCGAGCGCTACACGGGCTAGGCAAACCGCCGCACCCCAACGCCCGCGAACCATACCAGCACGTCAACCACCGAAAGGAAGCATTGCATGATCGTTGCCATCGACGGCCCCGCCGGATCCGGCAAGTCCACCATCGCCAAGGAGATCGCCCGCCAGCTGGGCTTTAACAAGCTCGACACGGGCGCCATGTACCGCGCCGTCACCTTTGCCGCGCTCGACCGCGGCATCGATCTGGACGACGAGGCGGCCATCGACGCCCTCGCCGAGCAGATCGAGATCCGCTTTACCAACGGCACCGGCGAGGACACGCGCCTGACTATTGACGGCCAGGACGCCTCGGCTGCCATCCGCACCCCGCAGGTCGACGCCAACGTGTCCAAGGTCTCGGCCTACCCGGGCGTGCGCACCGCCATGCTCATCCATCAGCGCCGTGCTGCCGAGGACCGCGATATCGTGGCCGAGGGTCGCGACATCGGAACCGTCGTGTTCCCCAACGCGCAGGTCAAGGTCTTCCTGACCGCCGACCCGCGCGAGCGCGCCCGCCGCCGCGTGCTGCAGCGTCACCAAAACGACGCCCAGCCGCTCACTTCCGAGCAGCTCGAAGCCGAGGTCGACGAGACCCTCGACGCCCTCAAGCAGCGCGATAAGCTCGACAGCAGCCGCGAGGTCGCCCCGCTCGTGCCCGCCGAGGACGCCGTACACGTCGACTCCACCGCCCACACCATCGACGAGGTCGTCCGCATTATCGAAGACCTCATCAACCAAAGGAGGTAGCCCATGCGCCTGTTTAAGCAGACGCCCGAGGATTATTACAACGCCCCCTATGCCGAGTTCCCGGTGCTCATCCGCGGCATCGTCGTCGTGGTCATGGCCATCCTTTGGGCCTTCTCCAAGCTCATGTGGCGCTGGAAGGTCGAGGACGCCGACCTGCTGTTTGAGCGCCAGGACAGCCGCGGCAGCGTGGTCATCTGCAACCACACCTCGATGGCCGAGCTCTTGGCCGTGGAGACGGCACTGTTCTTTGGGGGCCGCCGCATTCGTCCCATCTTTAAGTCCGAGTTCGCCAAGAGCAAGATTGTGCGTTGGGCCTTTAGCCGCGTCGGCGGTATCCCCGTCGAGCGCGGTACCGCCGACATGAAGTGCCTGCGCGCCGCCCAGCATGCGCTGCAGCGCGGCGAGGACGTCCTGATCTTCCCCGAGGGCACGCGCATCCGCTCGCGCGAGATCAAGCCCGAGGTCCACGGCGGCTTTGCGCTCATTGCCCAGATGGGCAAGGCGCCCGTCAACCCGCTCGCTATCTGCGGCTGGTCCGATATTACGCCTGCGGGCAAAAAGCTCATGCGCCCTAAAAAGTGCTGGATCCGTGCCGGCAAGGCCATCTCGCTATCCGATGCACCGGCCGAGCTCAAGCGCAAGGAGCGCCTGGCATGGTTTGAGTCCGAGGCCATGAACCGCGTCTACGCTATGCGCGACGACCTGTGCGCCGAGCATCCGGGAAGGTTCTAACCATGAGCGAGGAAGTCATGAGCACTGCCGAGCCTGCGCCCGGCAAGGCAGACGCTCCCACCATCGAAATCGCAGCCCACGCCGGCACCTGCTACGGTGTACAGCGTGCGCTCGATATGGCGCTGGCCGCCGCGCCGCAGGCAGGGGAGAGCACTCAGGTCCATACCTTGGGTCCGCTCATTCATAACCCCATCGTGGTACGCGAGCTCGCTGAGGCAGGCGTTGGCTTGGCCGAGAACCTGGATAATGCCGCAACCGGCACCGTGATCATCCGCGCCCACGGTGTGGTGCCGCAGGTCATCGATGCCGCTCGCGAGCGTGGCCTTAACGTCATCGACGCCACCTGCCCTTACGTCAAGAAGGTCCACGTGGCAGCCGAGCGCCTGGTGCGCGAGGGCTACCACGTGGTGGTCGTGGGTGAGCCGGGGCATCCCGAGGTGGAGGGCATTCTGGGTCACGCCGGCAATGATGCGCAGGTCGTGAGCTGTGCCGCCGATGCCAACGCTTTGCCGCTCAAGGGCAAGGTGGGCTTGGTTGTGCAGACCACCCAGACCGCGCAGAACCTCGCCGAGGTCGTGGCTGCCATCACCCCGCGCGTGCAGGAGCTGCGCGTGATCAACACCATCTGCGCCGCCACGAGCGAGCGTCAACAGGCAGCAGCCACACTTGCCAACCGCTGCGACTGCATGGTCGTCGTAGGCGGCAAGAACTCGGGCAACACCCGCCGCCTGGCTCAAATTTGCGCAGACGCCTGCGAGCACACGCATCATATCGAGGAAGCTTCCGAGCTCCAGGACGCGTGGTTTACCGACGCTCACCACATCGGCATCACCGCCGGAGCCTCCACCCCGCAAGAACACATCGAGCGCGCCGTCGAGCGCATCAAGGAGCTTTACCGCTAACCATGGACCAGACCGTACCCGCATACGCCGCCGAGGTGGCCGATTACGGGCGCAGCCGCGACCCCGAGCCGGGTGAGGGCGCGCTCGTAAAGAACGTGCGTCCCGAATCGCCCGCATGGGATGTGGGTATCGAGCCGGGCATGCGCGTGCTCACGGTCAACGGCGAGCAGCTCACCGACATGATCGTGTGGCTCTGGGAGGCAGACGACGACACCGTCGAGCTGGAGGTATTCGACCCGCGCGACGGCACCGTCACCCCCGTCGAGCTCGACCGCTTCCCGGGCGAGGACTGGGGTTTGGAGTTCGATGGCCCCATCTTCGACGGCATGCGTACCTGCGTAAACGCCTGCGTGTTCTGCTTTATGACCATGTTGCCCAAGGGCGGCCGCTCCACGCTCTATATTCGCGACGACGACTACCGCCTGAGCTTTTTGCAGGGCAACTTCGTCACGCTCACGAACCTCACCGACGAGGACGTGCAAAACGTCATCCAACGCAACATGAGCCCTATGAACGTGTCGGTCCATGCCGTGAGCCCCGACGTCCGCCGTCGTATGATGGGCCGCAACGCCCAGCGCGGCATGGACGTACTCGAGGCCATCATGGCCGCCGGCATAGAGATTCACGCGCAGATCGTGTTGTGCCCCGGCATGAACGACGGCGAGGAGCTAGAAAAGACTCTGCGCTTTTGCGAGGAGCACGAGCAGATCACGAGCCTGGGCATCGTGCCGCTCGGTTTTACCAAGCACCAGAACCGTTTTAGCTGGTCCTACAGCGACAAGCCCGAGCTAGCGCGCGAGACCATTGCCATGATCCGTCCCTACCAGGACCGCGCCTTCGAGCGTTTTGGCCGCCACACCTTCCAGATGAGCGACGAGTTCTACCTGGACGCCGGCATCGAGCCGCCCGAGGCGGACTTTTACGACGGCTATCCGCAGTACTACGACGGTATCGGCATGATCCGCTCATACCTAGACGAGACGGACGATGTGCTTGCCGCCGATGCCGAGCGACTGGCCCGCGTCCGCGAGGCCATCGCCGCTCGCAGCCAGCACCTGCTGTGCCTCTCGGGCGCCAGCGCACGCGACACCGTGGCACGTTTCGTGGAATCGCCGCAGGGACTCGCCGGCACTGTCACGGCCATCAAGAACCGCTACTTTGGCGGCAACGTGGACGTGACCGGCCTCATCGTCGCGTGTGACATTCTGGAGCAGCTGCCGCAGGACCTCTCGGGGGTTATGCTCTTTGTGCCTAAGCTCATGTTCAACGCTGACGGCATGACGCTTGACGAGTATCATCGTGACGATTTACTCGCAAGCCTTACCAGTCGCGGCGCCGAGGTTCATGTGGTGTCGACCATGCCGCATGAGCTGCTCGATACCCTGGAGCACATCCTTGGCATTGTGCCCGCGGACTCTAACATTTCCACTGACCCTACCCATTAAAGGAGTGCAGATGAAACCTATCGTCGCCGTCGTCGGACGCCCCAACGTGGGCAAGTCCACGCTCGTTAACCGCCTGGCCCAGACCTCGGACGCCATCGTCCACGAGTCCCGCGGCGTCACGCGCGACCGCTCGTACCACACGGCCGATTGGAACGGCCGCGAGTTCACCATCGTCGACACGGGCGGCATCGAACCGCTCAAGAGCGATGACGTCTTCGCCACGTCCATTCGCGACCAGGCCCTCGCCGCCGCCGAGGAAGCCGCCGTCATCCTGTTTGTGGTCGACGGCCGCACCGGCGTCACCGAGGAGGACGAGTCGGTCGCCCGCATGCTCAAGCGCTGCGACAAGCCGGTCTTTCTGCTGGTGAACAAGCTCGACAACCCCGATCGCGAGAACGACAGCATCTGGGAGTTCTATTCGCTCGGCATCGGTGAGCCCACGCCGCTCTCGGCCCTGCATGGTCATGGCACGGGCGACCTGCTCGACGATATCGTGGCCCTGCTTCCGGAGGAAGAGGACGAGGTCGCCGATGAGTTCCCCGACGCGCTGAACGTCGCCATCATCGGCCGCCCCAACGCCGGTAAGTCTTCGCTGTTCAACCGCATCCTGGGCGCCGACCGCTCCATCGTGTCCAACATTGCCGGCACCACGCGCGACGCCATCGACACGGTCGTCGAGCGCAACGGCAAGCACTACCGCATGGTCGACACCGCGGGCATTCGCAAGAAGAGCACCGTGTACGAGAACATCGAGTACTACTCCATGGTTCGCGGCCTGCGCGCCATCGACCGCGCCGACGTGGCGCTGCTCGTCGTCGACGCCTCCGTGGGCGTTACCGAGCAGGACCAGAAGGTCATGGGTCTTGCCATCGAGCGCGGATGCGCCATCGTGGTGCTGCTCAACAAGTGGGACCTGCTCGACGACGACCGCAAGCGCGAGGCCTGCATGGAGACCATCGACCGCCGTCTGGGCGTCATGGCTCCCTGGGCCCAGTACCTGCGCATCTCTGCCCTGACCGGCCGCAGCGTCGAGAAGATCTGGGCAATGGTAGACGCCGCCGAAAAGACGCGCTCGCAAAAGATCAGCACCTCGCGCCTCAACACGTTCCTCACCGACCTGCGCGAGTTCGGTCATACCGTGGTGGACGGCAAGCGCCGCCTGCGCATGCACTACGTGACCCAGACGGGCGTCAACCCGCCGACGTTCACGTTCTTCGTCAACCACAGCGATCTGGTCAACGACACCTATCAGCGCTACATCGAGAACCGCATGCGCTCGACCTTCGACTTTGCCGGCACACCCATCCGACTCTTCTTTAGGAAGAAGGAGCAAAAGGATGCATAATCCAATTCTGCTGACCGCCATCTGCGCCGTGGTCTCGTTCTTTATCGGAGCGATTCCGTTTGGCCTGATCTTGGGCCGCGTGTTCAACCACACGGACATCCGCAAGGCGGGCTCCGGTAACATCGGCACCACCAACGCCCTGCGCGTAGCCGGCCCCAAGGTCGCGGCGCTCACGCTGCTGCTCGACTGCCTGAAGGGCGCCATCTGCGTTGTCATCGCCCGTCCGCTTATCGCCGATCTGGGCTATGGTTTTCCGCCGAGCATTATGGCTCCCGGTGCTGCCGGCGACTGGATGCTCGGCGTCATTTGCCTGGCGGCCGTGTGGGGACACATCTTCTCGCCCTACCTTAACTTCCACGGCGGTAAGGGTATCGCCGTGGGCCTGGGCGTCATCCTCGCCTGGTACTGGCCCATTGGCCTGTCGCTGCTGGGCATGTTTATCGTGGCCGTCGCCATCACCAAGTTTGTGTCGGTGGGCTCGCTCGCCGCTGCCATCGGACTTCCCATCGCTGCCTGCGCAGTCTTTCCGTACAGCAGCCTGGGCCTCAAGTTTTGCATGGCGCTAATCGGCATCACCGTGGTGTGGGCCCATCGCGCGAACATCAAAAAGCTCATGACCGGTAAGGAGTCCAAGCTCTCGTTTACCAAGCGCGTCACCGAGCCCGACGATAAGTAGGAGAGAGTCATGAATGTTGCGCTGATTGGCTCCGGCTCCTGGGGAACCGCCGTCGCCGGCCTTGCCGCTGCGCGAGCCGAGCGCGTGACCATGTGGGCCCATAGCGAGCAGACGGCCGCCGGCATTAACGGTGAGCATCGCAACCCCCGCTATCTGGTGGACTACGTGCTGCCCTGCAACGTCTTCGCCACGACGGAGCTGATGCAGGCACTCGACGGCGCCGAGGCCATCATCTTTGCCGTTCCTTCGACGCACCTTCGCAGCGTGTGCCACCAGGCCGCGCCCTTTATCGCCGCCGATACCCCGGTGCTCTGCCTCACCAAGGGCATTGAGCCCGAGTCCGGCCTGCTCATGAGCGAGGTCATCGCCAGCGAGATCGGCAACGAAGCACGTGTCGCGGCGCTTTCGGGCCCCAACCATGCTGAGGAAATCTGCCGCGGCGGACTTTCTGCCGCCGTCATCGCCAGCAAAAATCCGCAGATAGGGGAGACCTTTAAGGACCTGCTCCTGTCCACGGCCTTCCGCATCTACCTCTCGCAAGACATGACCGGTGTCGAGGTTTGCGGCGCCATGAAAAATGTCATCGCCATCGTGTGCGGCATCTCCGCCGGCTCGGGCGCAGGCGACAACACGCTTGCCCTTATCATGACGCGCGGTCTGGCCGAGATCAGCCGTCTGGTGCACGCCCGCGGCGGTCAAGCTATGACCTGTATGGGACTTGCCGGCATGGGCGACCTCATTGCCACCTGCACCTCGGAGCATTCACGCAACCGCACCTTTGGCTACGAGTTTGCCCACGGCGTGTCGCTCGACGAGTATCAGGAGCGCACGCATATGGTGGTCGAGGGCGCCGTCGCGGCCCGCAGCGTCAGCGAACTTGCCCGTTCACTGGGCGTAGACATTCCGCTCACCTTTGCCGTGGAGCAAACGCTCTACAACGGTGTTACTTTGGATAGGGCGCTCGAGATTCTTACCGAACGCGTCCCTTCTCAAGAGTTCTACGGACTCACCGACTAGCGCAGAAAGGCTTCTACCATGGGTTCCATCAAAATCGCTCCGTCCGTCCTTTCGGCCGACATGGCCAACCTCAAGGGCGAGCTCGACAAAATCGCCGGCGCCGACTTTGTGCACTTCGACGTTATGGACGGTCATTTTACCGGCAACCTCACCTTTGGCGTTGACATCCTTAAGGCCGTCAAGCGCTCCACCGATGTGCCGGTCGACGCGCACCTGATGGTGTCGAACCCCGACGAGACGGTCGATTGGTACGCCGACGCCGGTGCCGACATGATCACCGTGCACTACGAGGCCTCCACGCACCTGCACCGCACGCTCACGCATCTGCAGCAGCGCGGCGTCAAGGCCGGTGTGGTGCTCAACCCCGCCACGCCCGTCTGCGTGCTCGATAGCATCATCGACATTGTTGACATGGTGCTGCTCATGAGCGTGAACCCCGGCTTTGGCGGCCAGAGCTTTATCCCCGGCACCATCGCCAAACTGCACGAGCTCAAGGCCATGTGTGAGCGCCACGGCGTGTCGCCCATGATCGAGGTCGACGGCGGCATCTCTTCCAAAAACATCGCCGAGGTCGTTAAGGCCGGTGCCGATGTTCTGGTGGCCGGCTCCGCCGTATTTAAGTCCGAAGATCCCGCTGCCGAGGTTGCGCTGCTGCAGAAGCTGGGCAACGAGGCCGCACAGGAGGCATAAACCCTTATGACCGCAGGTCAAAACCGCATCCCCGTGAATCTTGACTATGCCGCCTCGACGCCCATGCGCGCCGAGGCGCTCCTTGCGCAGCGCGAGTACGACGACAGCGAGATTGCCGGCGTCAACCCCAACTCGCTGCACTCGCTTGGCCGCAAGGCCGCCGCACGCCTAGAAGTCGCTCGTCGCGAGATCGCCCGTAGCTTTGGCGCACGCGTTCGCCCGTCCGAGATCATCCTTACCAACGGCGGCACCGAGGCCAACCAGCTGGCGCTGCTCGGTCTTGCCGAGGGTGCTCGTCAGCGCGATCGCAAGCGCGATCGTGTAATCGTTTCGGCCATCGAGCACGATTCGATTCTGGACAACCTGCCGCTGCTGCGTGCCGCCGGCTTTACCGTCGACTTGGTGCAGCCCTGCCGCATGGGCTACATTGAGCCTGCCACGCTTGTCGAACTGCTCGGCAACGACGTGGCGCTCGTGAGCATCATGGTTGCCAACAACGAGACCGGCGTGGCGCAGCCCATCCGCGAGCTTGCCGCGGCCGCACATGCTGCCGGCGCCCTGTTTCATACCGATGCCATCCAAGGGTACTTGCATATTCCGCTCGATGTCACCGAGCTGGGCGTCGATGCTATGACCGTTGCCGCGCACAAGATCGGCGGCCCCGTGGCATCCGGCGCGCTCTACCTTAAGAGCCGCACGCCGCTGCGCCCGCGCATCTTTGGCGGCGGACAGGAGGCCGGTCTTCGTGCCGGCACGCAGGACCTGCGTACACAGCTTGCTTTTGCCGCTGCCGCTTCCGCGCTGTTGCCGAACGTGGCCCAGGAGCGCGCGACGCTGCAGGTCTTATCCGATAAGCTCTACGCCACGCTTACGGCTCATCCGCGTATTCATGCCACCATGGGCGACTACGCACAGGCCGATCGTCTGCCGGGCATGGTTTCCATCTACGTCGACGGCATGGACTCCGAGGAGCTCATCATCAAGCTAGACACCGCCGGCTTTGAGGTATCGGCCGGTTCTGCCTGCTCGAGCGGCAGCATGGACCCGAGCCATGTTCTCAGCGCCATGGGCATTGGCCGCGAGCAGGCCCTGGGTGCACTGCGCATCTCCTTCGATGACCGTGTGAATCCGGGCGATCTGGACGAGTTTGCCCAGACGCTGCTCTCGATCGTGGGTGCCGCATGATCGTCGCCGAGCTTGAACGTGCGCTGCTGGCGCGCTACCCCAAGATGGACGCCGAGGGCTGGGATCATGTTGGGCTATCTGTGGGAGATCCCGCTGCTGAGATCACCGGTGTTGCCTGCGCGCTCGATGCGACCGAAGCTAATGTTCTCCGCGCCCAAGAAGCCGGTGCAAACGTGCTGCTGACGCATCATCCTGTCTATATCAAGGCGCCCGAGGCGTTTTGTCCAGCGGATACCACTCGCCCCCAGTGCAGCGCGGCACTCTATGAGGCGGCCCGTTGCGGCGTGAGCATCATATCGCTCCACACCAACCTGGACCGCTCGCACGAAGCCCGTGTCTGCCTGAGCGAGCTGCTGGGTGCCGCACCCGTGAGCTCACTGGAGCACGTGGACGACCCCGAGGCAACCGGCCTGGGCGCGCTTGCAACGCTCAACGACCCGTACACGCTGCGCGATCTTGCCACCCGTGCTGCCACGGCCTTCGGCAGCGACCCGCGTGTGTGGGGCGAAGCCGATCGCCCGTGCCGCACCGTCGCCATTTTGGGCGGCTCCCTGGGCGACTTTGGAGAGCTCGCCATCGCCGCGAGCGCGGACGTTGTCGTGACGGGCGAGGCGGGATACCACGTGGCGCAAGACCTTGCCTTGCGCGGGCTGTCGGTGATCTTGCTCGGCCACGACCGCTCCGAGGAACCGTTCGTTGATATATTGATGAACTCTGCAGTTGACGCCGGGGTCGACCCCCGTCATGCGATTAAAATACTGAACCCTTGCCAATGGTGGACTGTGACAAAAGGAGAGAACTTATGAGCGCCGGCGCTACGCTACTCAAGCTGCAACAGATCGATTTGGAGCTCGCCCGTAACAAGAGCGAACTTGCCAATATGCCGGAGCTCAAGGAGCTCGCTTCCAAGCGCAAGACCTATGTGAAGCTCAAGTCCGAGATGACCAAGCTCTACGCCCAGCGCAAGGATCTGGACATTGAGCTCGACGATCTCAACACCACCGAGATTCAGACTAACAACGCCATTGAGGCTGCCAAGAAGCGCCACGTCGACGGCTCCGACTACCGCGAGGTTCAGGACCTGGAGAACGAGCTCGCCACCCTGGCCAAGCGTCTGGACAAGATCGAGCACACCCGCAAGGACGTCGTTGTCGCCCATAAGGAGGCGCTCGACCGCGAGGCTCGCGCGCAGGCTATCATCGCCAAGTTCGAGGAGGGCGTGAAGGCAGATACCAAGGCTGCCCGCGCCAAGGCCGCCGACCTCCAGGCACAGATTGATGCCGCCATCAAGGAGCGCACCGCGCTTGCCGCCACACTGCCGACCGACGTGCTCACCGACTACGAGCGCCTGCTCAAGCAGTTCCGCGGCCTGGCCGTCGAGACCATCAAGGGCAACATCCCCACGGTCTGCCACACTGCGCTGCAGGCGTCGTCCATGAGCGACCTCAACCACGACGGCAGTGAGATTACGCACTGCCCGTACTGCCACCGCCTGCTCGTGCTCCCCAGCAAGGAAGCCTAACGATGACGGCGGCACCCAACAATTCAATGCAACTTGAGGGAAAAACGATCCTGCTGGGCATTACCGGCGGGATCGCCGCCTATAAGTCGTGCAATATCGTGCGCCTGCTGCAAAAGCGAGGCGCCCGCGTTAAGGTCGTCATGAGCGAACATGCCACGGAGTTCGTGGGGCCGCTCACCTTCCGTGCGCTCACGGGCGAGCCGGTCGCTGTGGGCCTGTTCGACGACCCCTCCGACCCCATCCACCATATCTCGCTGGCGCAGGAGCCCGATCTGGTGGTCGTGGCGCCCGCGACGGCCAATATCATCGCCAAGATGGCCAACGGCGTCGCCGATGACCTCATCTCCACCACGCTGCTTGCGACGCCGCGACCCATCGTGATCGCACCCGCTATGAACAACGGCATGTGGAAGGCGCCGGCGACGCAGGCCAACATGGCCACGCTGCTCGAGCGCGGTGTCCATGTGGTGGGTCCGGGCAGCGGCTACCTTGCCTGCGGCGACGTGGACACGGGACGCATGAGCGAGCCCGAGGACATCGTAGAGGCTGTCTGTGAGGTGCTCAACCCCGCGCCACAGGACCTGGCAGGTAAGCGCATCGTAATTACCGCCGGTCCCACGCACGAGCCGATCGACCCCGTGCGATTCATTGGCAACCGCTCTTCGGGCAAGATGGGCATCGCCCTGGCGGGGGAGGCCGCACGCCGCGGCGCTGCGGTCACGCTCGTGTTGGGACCGACATCACTCGATGTGCTCCGCGGCGTGGAGTGCGTGCGCGTGCAGACCGCCGCAGAGATGCTCCAGGCGGCCCTGAGCGCCTTCCAGACGGCCGATGCAGCAATTTGTGCGGCCGCCGTCGCCGACTACACCCCCGCGGCCCCTGCGGACCATAAGCTCAAAAAGGCCAACGAGCGCCTGGATCGCATCGAACTGGTCGAGACGGTCGATATTTTGGCCGAGCTCTCGCGCCAGAAGGGCGAGCGATGCGTGATCGGATTTGCGGCCGAGACCGATAACGTCGTGGAGTACGCGCAGCGCAAGCTCGCCCGCAAGGGCTGCGATGCCATTATCGCCAACGATGTCTCGCGCGCCGATTCGGGCTTTGGAACCGATACCAACAAGGCCTGGATTGTGAGCACAACGGGTACGCAAGAGCTTCCCGTGCTAACAAAACCCCAGCTCGCAGATACAATTTTGGACTTGCTTCAAAATTTATAAAAAAGTTCTTGCACAAGTCTAAAGTTTCGGGTTAATATACTCCCTGTTGCGAGCGAGAGCAGAGCAACAAACAAAAGCTTCGGGACGTGGCGCAGCTTGGTAGCGCACTTGACTGGGGGTCAAGGGGTCGCTGGTTCGAATCCAGTCGTCCCGACCAGAAGTTTGCAGGTCAGGCACCTAGTGCCTGACCTTTTTTTATGCTGGGTCACCAGATGGGTCACGAATGGGTCACCGGCTGTTTTTTTAGATGATAAAGACATGCCTTTCTACCTGCCGCGCCCAACCCGGATATAGCCCCTCAAATCGCCTCTCATGGGCTGGGGTGGGGGATTGCGATCAGTTCCCGCACGGCGAGCCCCGTCACTGCGGCTCATAGTTCGTCAACAGCACCTCCACCACCGGTTGGCTCGGCCGCCACGTGCGCATGTCCCTTCCGCAACCCAATCACACGCACGAAAAACCTATCAAGCCAGAAGATTGATGTGGCAAAAAAGAAGAAGAGGCATTACATCCCTCCTTCCGGACAGCCTGTATCCCGGTTCCCTGCCTGCCAGTTCGCCCTCCCCGAAACCCTCGGGGCGCTATGGGGTCGAGCCCCTCCGCATGGAAAATTCTATCGCGGCCATGCCCGCTATGCGTGTCACGCACACCACGCCAAACGTCAGGTTTACCAGCCGGGACTGAGCCCTCTTTCGAGAGCAGGGTTATATTAGCATCTACAAACTCGAAAAACCCTGCCGCATTTGAGGAGTACCAAGAAAAAGGTCTACACCTTGAATATCAACCTCATCCGAACACCTCCCGCATTCATCCGAACAAGTACGGATGAATGCGGGAATCCGATACCCTGAGGGCCGGATCGGCCGAGCCACTGGGCACAAGCGGGACACGGTCCAGAGGATGCCGGGGCGCGGGGTCCCGTGCGGGGAGATCGCGAGGGAGCCGGGCAGGTCGCCCTCGACGATGAGCGCAGAGATACCGTCGCGCCCACCCATGAAAAGAGGGTTCCCTCGCAGGCGCCGCATCCGCACGCCCCCGCAAAGAAACCCTCGCACTCGCATCTCTACCTGCGAACCCGCACGTGCCCTCGCGCACGCGCCGCGGCAGCCGCTAGTCGCGGTAGAACGAGCCCATGTAGCGGATGTACTCGTCCTCGGTGTGGTTGGCCTTCCAGTCGTGGACGGAGTCCTTGTTGCGCTGGCCGGCGATGACGGAGAGCTCCTTACCCAGCTTCTCAAAGGCCTCGTCGACGCACTCCTCGGGGGTGAGGGCGATCTTCATGACGGACTCGCCCTGCGGGCCGCCGGGGAGGTTGGACAGCAGGCTGGGGGTTAGGGTGGTGCCGAGGGTGATGACCTCGACGTCGACACCGGTGCCCTCGCACTCGCAGGCCACGGCCTCGGTCATCTTGAGGATGAAGGCCTTGCCCGCGCCGTACTGGCCGTTCCAGGGGCTGGAGCTGATGCCGGTCATCGACGAGACGTTGATCACGGCGCCGCGGTCCTGGGTGGCAAAGATCCGCATGTAGTGGTGGAAGCACTTGAGGAAGGTCACGACGTTGACGTTGATCATGGCCTCGTGCTTCTCCCAGGGGGTGTCCTGGATCTTGCCGAAGCTGTGCAGGCAGGCAACGTAGCTCATGAAGCCCATGTCCAGGCCCTCGGTCGCGGCGAAGACGGTCTCGGCCGCGCCGGGCTGGCTAAAGTCGGCGCGCACGACCTTGGTCTCCACGCCGTAGGTCTCGCGGATCTCGCCGGCGAGCACGTTCAGCTTCTCCTCGCGACGGCCGACCATGACGACATTCATGCCGCCGGCGGCGATCTTCTCGCAGAACGCCTTGCCGACGCCCTCGGTCGCGCCCAGGATCACGCCCCACTCACCGTACTTCTCCCTCAGGTTCATGCTGCATCCTCTCTCTCGATGCCCATGCGGGCACATCTCCTTTAGCGTGCGGCCGCACAGCCGCACACGGTGCACCATTATGCGCTGAACAAGAGGGGAGCGTGTTCACGACTTTGCGAACGAGCCCGTAACAACGATGAACGGTGTCGGTCTATCACCGCGAAGAAACCCTTGCGGCATCGAGAGAGGAGGTGCTGGCAGGTGGAACCAAAAGGTGAACGCCGCCATCTCTAGCTCCACCTTATCGGGTTTCCCGTCGCAAGCGATGCTTCAAAGAGCTTGCGCAGCGAAACGTTGGCGAAGGTCCAGGACCACGCTTTGCTGCTGCCCACTGTGACTCGGCCCTCGGCTCTGCGTAGAACCCGAAGCCGCTTTTGCAGTCGATGCGATTGACCCCGTCGAGGTCGGTGAGGGTGTAGCTTTCGCCCTCTCCATCCTGGCTCGAGCGTCCCTTGCGCTCGAAAGCAAAGTGACTTGACGCGAAGAGCACCTCACCAGCGCCGTTATTTTTTGGCATCTTTGGGGGCTGATGTACACAAATGCGACTCCACGTGCCGACCAGCAACGTCCTCCACATGTCTGGACTCTCTATGCTTGCGCTGGATAGACATCGCCGGAACGGGTATAGTATCGAAAGTTTTGTCGTTAACCAGCGGGGGAGTCCTGTGGGCATCAAAAAGAAGATCAAAAAGGAGCTTATCGGCACTTCCGATTACCCGTCGAATAAGATCTTTACGATCTCCAATTTCATCACCTTTACGCGCCTGATCCTCACCCTGGTATTTCTGTACCTGTTTGTGACGGATAACAACCGTGTCATCGCCATCGTTATCTACGCCGTTGCCGCCTCCACCGACTGGATGGACGGTCAGATCGCCCGCATGACTAAGACGGTCTCGTGGCTCGGCAAGGTCATGGATCCCATTTGCGACCGTGCGCTGCTGTTCACCGGCGTACTTGGACTGGTGGTCCGCGGAGAGCTGCCCATCTGGGTCTGCGTACTCATTATTGGCCGCGACATCTATCTGGGAATCGGCACGCTTATCGTGCGTCATTATCACCGTCGCCCCATCGATGTGGTCTTTCCCGGAAAGATTGCCACGGCGCTGCTCATGACCGGCTTCTCACTCATGCTGCTCGGTTTCCCCGTTATTGACGGCCTGCACCTTTTATCTTCAACCCTTACGGCCTTCCCGGGCCTCAACGGAAGCTCGGTGCCCCTCGGCATCTTCTTTGTGTACGGCGGCGTGATCTTCTCCATGCTCACGGCTGTCATCTACTCCATTAAGGGCGGAGTGACCATTAAACAGGCTCTCGCGCATCCCGAGGACGAGGACATCGACTTTCTGAACCCTGAAATCGAAGACTGATTCGTTGGGGTATGATTACGTACGGTTCATTATTTGCGGCACGTCCGCGATAAGTTAGGGGTTGTCATGGACAACATGGTTAACAATATGCCTCAGAATGATAAGACTGCTGACGCTACCTGCGTATTCCGCGTGCCTTCAAGCGACGTCACCGTTCCCGACCTCATGGCCAACGTGCGCATCACCGCCCCCGTCCTGTCCATCGTCAAGGGTCCGCAGACTGGTGCCGCCTTTGAGCTCGAGGACGACGTGACCACCATCGGCCGCGATCCCGCGAACGGCATCTTCCTTAATGACATGACCGTTTCGCGCAGCCACGCGCGCATTATTCGCGAGGGCCTCGGCGCTCGCATCGAGGACCTGGGCTCGCTCAATGGTACCTGGGTCGACGGTGCCATTGTCAATGCAGCCCCGCTGCACGACGGTTCTTCCGTTCAGATCGGTACGTTTACGCTCATCTACCACGAGAGCACGCCGGAGCGCATCGAAACCGGTGAGTAGGGCATGGCCGAACGCAACTATCTGAGTATCGGCCAAGTCGTCAACCTACTTCGAGGCGCATACCCCGATCTTTCGAACTCAAAAATTAGATTTCTAGAGGATGAGGGGCTCATTACCCCTCATCGTACGCCTAAGGGATACCGTCAGTACTCCAAGGAGGACGTTGATCGCCTAGAGGTCATTCTGCACTTGCAGAAGACTCGCTACATGCCGCTCAATGTGATTAAGCAGCGCTTGGAAAACGCCACGGACCTGTCAACGCTCGCCTACGAGGTGGGCTTGCTGTCCGATGTTCCGCTCAAGACGGAGCCCAAGGAGACTAAGCAAAAGCTGCATCCCATCGAGACCATTCCCGATATGCTGGGCGTCGAGATTTCGTTTATCCGCTCGCTCGCCGAGAACGACCTCATTCGCATCATCAAGAGTCCGCAGAATCGTGAGCTCGTCGATGGCCGAGATTTCCCGATCATCCGCTACTGCTCCGAGCTGTCACGCTTCCATATCGAGCCGCGCAACCTGCGTCAGTACGTGTCTTCCGCCAACCGCGAGTCCTCCATGTTTGAGCAGGTGCTCGTGAGCATGCTCGGAATGGATACCTCCGATGACGAGCGCGACGCCAAGCTCGAACGTGCGTTTAAGAAGCTTCACGACCTAACGGAAGGTGTGCACACCGCACTGCTCAAGAACCGCGTTTTTGAGTCGCTCAACGCCGTGGTCGAGGACGCCGACATCGATGCACTCGATGAGGAAATCACTCGTTCCGAGTCCACCAAGGCCAAAAACGAAGAGATAGCTGCGCCGGCTCCACACGAGGATTCTCTCGTAAAGCCGCTCAAGGTTGTCGCCCCTTCGCACTCCGGAACCGCCACCGCGGGCAAATAACAGCTGCTGTAATTTCGGCAACCCATTGAAAGGTCATGCAATGTACGACTTCGAATCTCAAATCGTCGATATCCCCGACTATCCCGAGCCCGGAGTCATCTTTAAGGACATCACGCCGCTCTTTGGCAATCCCGAGGCGCTCAAAGCCATGACCGATGCCCTCGCCGAGCACTTTGCCGGCATGGGAATCACCAAGGTCGTGGGTCCCGAGGCTCGCGGCTTTATGGTTGGCGTACCGGTGGCTGTAGCCCTTGGCGCTGGCTTTGTTCCTGCACGTAAACCGGGCAAGCTGCCGCGTGAGACCGTAAGCCAGAGCTACGAGCTCGAGTACGGCACCGATTCAATTGAGATCCATGCCGACGCTATCAGCTCTAAAGATACCGTGTTGATTCTGGACGACTTGGTCGCGACGGGCGGAACCGTCGAGGCAACAGGTAAACTGGTGCGAGATATGGGCGCAAAGCTTGTCGGTTACGGTTGTATCCTTGAGCTTGCGTTTCTCAACCCGCGCGAGAAGCTCACGCCGTCTAATGACGATGTGGAGCTCTTTAGCCTGGTGACGGTGGACTAGCCGTTACCCTTAGTTACTGGAAAGGAAGCTACATGCGCACAGCAAACACGCACAAAAACATGGCACGCTGCGCTGCTACGGCAACCCTCGCTTGTGTTTTGGGCTTGGGCCTCGCGGCTCCTGCCTACGCCGATACCGCATCCGACCTTGCCGCTGCTCGTACGAAGCTCGAGCAGATCGGTACGCAAACCCAGCAGATTTACGATGAGCTCGCCACGCAAACGCAGGCGCTCGATCAGACTGCCGGCGAGATCACGCAAAAACAGCAGGAGATCGCCGATGGCCAGGCCAAGCTCTCGACCTATGTCGCCGGCGAGTACAAAACCGGCGGTCTGAGCCTGCTTCAGGTTCTGACGGGTGTCGATGACCTGAGCGATATGCTCAACCGTCTGTTCTACTACGGCAAAGTTTCCGATAAGCAGGCTCAGACCATTCAAGAGGTCAAGGAGCTTAAGCAGCAGCTCACCGATAAGCAGGCCGAGCAGGAAAAGAACGTCGCCGCCACGCAAAAGAAGGTCGACGAGCTTAACGCCCAGCAGGCTGAAGCCCAGAACGTCGTAAACTCCCTGGATTCGCAGCTGCAAGCCGAGCTTGCCGCAGAGGCCGAGGCCAACGCCGCGCTGCAGGCCGGCATCAACGCCAGCACCGCCGAGAAGGCCACGGTGAGCAACGAGACTGCCGGTACGACCGAGAAGACCAACAACGGTGGCCAGACCAGCAATAACAACAACCAGGGCGGCAACACTCCGGCTCCTACGCCGGCACCTGCTCCGACGCCGCAGCCCTCCACGCCCGCTCCAGCTCCGACGCCTTCTGCTCCGAGCCAGTCCGTCGACGGCGGTTCTGTTGTATCGCGTGCATACAGTAAGCTTGGTTGCGCTTATTCCTGGGGCGGAATTGGCCCGAACAGCTTCGACTGCTCTGGTTTTGTTAGCTATTGCCTCACTGGTCGCTATTGCCGCCTGGGCACCACGGGTACCTTTATGGGCTGGACGCGTGTGTCCGATCCGCAGCCCGGTGACGTTGTGGTCAACTCGTACCACACCGGCATTTACATCGGTGGTGGTCAGATGATTCATGCTTCCGACTACAACACGGGTGTTATCATCAGCTCCGTTGCCGCCGGCATGAACAATAACTACATCTTCGTGCGCTACTAAGTATTCAGATAAAGCAATCGGATATGGACCTCGTGGCTTTGAGTCATGGGGTCCATTCTTTTACCTTTCGTGCAGGTCGCTATCTAGTTTTGAATACTAGATAGCGACCCAATCGGTCTGCAAGATGGCTATAATTGTTAGGGAACAATTAGAAAGGACCCTCTATGAGCTGGGCACTTATCTCCGATTCAAGCTGCAACCTCCGCGATTGGCAACCGACCGCGCCCCATACCACCTTTTCATTTGCGCCCCTCAAAATTCGAGTGGGGGAGCGTGAATTCGTCGATGACCTTTCGCTTGATGTTCATGAGCTCAACTGCGCTGTTCAGGCGGAGACGAACGCTTCTTCGAGCGCTTGTCCCAGCGTAGGGGAGTGGGCCGAGCTCTTCAAATTGGCAGACAAGACCATCTGCATGCCGATCTCTGAGGGCGTGTCGGGCAGCTACAACGCGGCAGCCACGGCTCGCGATATGGTTCTTGCCGAGGAACCGGACCGACAGATTCATCTAGTCAATTCACGCGCAGCTGGCGGCAAAATGGACCTCATTTTCCTGCTGTTCGACCGCTATCTTGCAAGCAACCCGAATGTCTCATTCGAGGATGCTTGCGCATACTTCGATAGTCTTGAACAGAACAGCAAAATCCTCTTCAGTTTGTGCAATTACGAAAACCTCGCCAAAGCCGGACGTATCCCTAAGGCAGCCGGCGTCATTGCCAACAAGCTCAATATCCGCATTTTGGGCACGGCGAGCGAGGCCGGTAAAATCGAACTCGTCGGGCACACGCGTGGCGAAAAGAAGATGCTCAACAAGATCATCGATACCATGGAAGCCGAGGGTTTTACGGGCGGTGAGGTCATCATCGATCACGTTGAGAACGAAGCTGGAGCCCAGGCGCTTACTGACCGCATAGTCGAGCATTGGCCCGGCTCCAAAACCATCATCATGCCCTGTAACGGGCTAGATTCATACTATGCCGAAATGCATGGGCTCATTATCGGCTACGGCATGGGCGTGGCTTCGGGCAAATAAAGTCCAATCAAGCAAAAATACGGGCGGTACAAAGCGACAGATGGCTTTTTGTACCGCCCGTTTTATACGTCGGCTAGCTATTAAACCCGTTGAACTTGAGATAGCTCATCAAGTAAGCCTTCGAAACGAAGGACGATACCGCGCTACGCACAAGCAGCGACTCACGCGTTACCTGATGCGCCGTATCGGGCACGGGAGTCTGCTCGACGGAAAACGCCGCACGAATCGATGCCTCGAGCTGATCGACCACATAATCAAAGGCCGTCGGGGCATCGTAGCTCAAACGCTGAATGTTAAAGAGTGCCTGTACCGCAGCAATAGGTAGCACCTGTTTAAAGATGCAGATAGCGATCAGGCGGGCAATCTGCTCACGGCCATATTGCTTTTTGACCGGAGCAGGCACCAGACCGACCTTCACGTAGTTATTGATCATCGATGGCGTAATGACAGGCTGCTCAACGCAAATAGACAGCGGCTCCATCCACAGCGCAACATACTCAATGACCTGGTCGCGGTAGAGCGTCACATTGGGCAACTGGTCATAGCGCGGCAGACTCAACGTATTGAGTTTGCGCACGATATCGGACTGAATAAATGCATCGGGCAGCACAGTGGGCTGAATATCCTCAGGCTTAATGCTGACCGACGAATCGGACATCGGGATAACGCGTTTGGCGTGGTTCATAAGGATCCTCCGTTCATTAGCTATATTGTATTCTAGGTTATCTAGTTTTGCATACTATATAGCAGGAAAGTAAAAGTGGTTGGACAGCACATTGATGCACCGTCCAACCACTTTGTTTTAAAGATAGCAACCTTACATAAGATATATTATCGTACTTATCCGCGGAGAAACGCGTATGCGCCCGTTGCTGCTATGGCTCCGTCAGAAACGGCGGTCACAACCTGACGTAAGCGCTTGGAACGGATATCGCCAGCAGCAAATAGACCTGGCGTGCGGGTCGCCATGGATTCATCAGTCAGAATGCCGCCATCAGGCGCCAGATCGACAAGATGCTCAACAAGCTCGGTATGGGGTTGCGTCCCGGTAAAGACAAAGATGCCAAACGAGCCAGGCTCAAAGGTCTCAGCATGCGTCTTACCGCTTGCATTGTCCTTGAACGTAATTGTCGTGGGCATCGCTTCACCAGAAAGCTCAACAATACTAGTTTGGTACCTAACTGTAATATTGTCCTTTTTGAGTACTTTCTGAACAACACCATCAGGCGCACGGAACTGGTCGCGGCGCAGCACGATGGTCACACTGCTGGCAATGTCTGACAGGAACAGTGCCTCTTCGCATGCCGAATTGCCACCACCGATTACAAAGACCTGTTTGCCGCGGAAGAACATGCCGTCACATGTTGCGCAATATGAAACGCCACGACCGCGATAGGTATCCTCGCCAGCGAAACCTGCCGGACGCGGCGTGGCACCCATGCAAGCGATAACGCTCGAGGCAAGCGTATCGCCCATATCGTGATGCACCGTAAACAGCGCTGCATCGGCATCGTAATCGATACCCGTAACCATGCTCCATGTAACCTGCGCTCCCAGCCCCTCTGCATGTTGCTGAAAACGCTCGCCGAGTTCGGCGCCACTCAAGAGCGGAATGCCCGGATAGTTCTCGACCTCATTGGTCGTGGCGATCTGTCCACCCGACATGCCCTGCTCAATCACGGTCGTCGTCAGGTTGGCACGCGCAGCGTAAATGGCGGCAGCATAGCCCGCGGGGCCTCCACCGATAATCGCAACATCAATCGGCTGATCGGTAGTCATGAAGAATCCTCTCGTCGAAACGTTGTCGTTCTTTGCGCTCATACCCAAATTTACGTGAACATGACACTCATGCACTACAATGATAAATCGCGTAACAAAGCTGAAGGGGAGTTATCGATGGATCAAACGCAGACGAGCAATAGCGCTCCCCTGCCCATGCAAGCCACTCCCCAACCGGAGCAAATGACCGTTTTACCTGCACAAAAACCCCTGGTAACCATTGTGCACGCATCAGTTGGATCGGGCCACAAAGCCGCCGCCAACGCGATTGCACAAGCATTTGACCTTATCCGCGGCACCAAGGGAATCCCTGAGGATATTGAAATTGAAGTGCTCGATATCCTTGATTTTGGACGTATTAAATTCGACGGCAATAAGACCGCGGCTTCTTTTACGGGAGCAACACGCCCCATTTACGACCTGACCTGGCGATATACGCTTACGGGGCATCTTCTCTGGGGTGGCGGCACGGCATGGTCGCGAATTATGTTCCCCGCCTTCAACGAATATATTCGTCGCCGCAGGCCTATAGCCGTGGTCGCAACGCACATCACAGCAGCCAATGTTGCCGTGGGTGCCCGCGTTATTACGGGTATCGATTATCCGGTCATCTGCGTACCAACAGACTATGAAGTCGAAGGCTTTTGGCCCCACAAGGACACCGACCTGTTCTGCGTGGCCAACGAGTTTATGGCCGAAACGCTGCGCCCCCGCAAAGTTCCCGAGTCAAAGATCCGCATAACGGGCATCCCCATCCGAGCCGGTTTCGATTCAAATTACGATCGCGAGGAAGAGCTGAGCAAGTTCAATCTCCCCATAGACAAAACCGTCGTATTGGTGATGGCCGGCGCCAGTTTGCCCCAACCATACGTGCGTTTCCGTGCCGCGATGGACCACACGCTCCCCTTCTTACGCAGCTTTGAGGACATGCACTTTGTCTTTTTACCGGGCAAGGATAAGGAATACGCCGCCCGACTCAAGACGCTCTTCGACGCCATGAAGCTCGACAACGTCACGGTTCTGGACTACGTGGACGACATGGCGGCCCTCATGCACGGCTGCGACCTGGCAATCCTCAAATCAGGCGGACTCACGGTCACCGAGTGCCTGTGCGCTCATCTGCCGATGATCCTGCTGGGCAAATCATACGGTCAGGAAAAGGCCAACACCACGATGCTTACCGGCATGGGCGCCAGCATGCACGTCACCACCGCACGTGAACTCATCGTAACCCTACGTCACTTGCACGACCATCCCGAATCACTCAAAGCCCTACTCATCAACGGCGAAGTACTACGCCGCCCCCACGCAGCCGAAGACATAGCCATCGCCACCATGGAGCTCGAAGGCAAACCCCAAAATCGCAAACGAGCCTTCTGCCGCTTCTACTGGGGAGGAAAGCCCGCGCATATCCGCTAGTCGAATGTCCGCCGCTCTGCCGGAGCCGCCCTTATATCATTCCATGCTCAAACATTCTCGCTTCGCTGCGAAACTGCGCGTGGAACGATATAAGGGCGGCTCCGGCAGAGCGGCTGCGTTTACTTACTAGCAGCTACTTCGGTATCCCCTCCATTAGAACCTGCAAAGGTAAAACAGGAAAATATAAATACAGTAAGCCGATGCGACAAAGGGACAGCCCCTTTGTCGCATCGGCTTACTAGAAAAGTAAATATTGTTTCAAGCGAGTAGCCGCCCGCCCGGGGCTTACCTATATCGTTCCACGCGCAGTTTCGCAGCGAGCGAAGCGACGCGAGAATGTTTGAGCATGGAATGATATAGGTAAGCCCCGGGCGGGAGGGATACGAGCGCCCCTAGGCGACGCCGCTGGAGCCGAAGCCTCCGTTGCCTCGGTCGGTTTCGTCTAGTTCTTCTACTTCTATGAGGTTAACCGTGGGGACTTCTTGGATGACGAGTTGGGCTATGCGGTCGCCTTTGTTGATTTGGATGTTGTTTGAGGGGTCCAGGTTGATGAGGATAACCTTGAGTTCTCCTCGGTAGTGGGCGTCGATGAGGCCAGGCGTATTGACTATAGACAGGCCCTGCTTGATGGCGAGACCGCTGCGGGGCTGGACGAAGCCGGCGTAGCCATCGGGCAGGGCGATGGCCAGCCCGGTAGAGACCAGACGACGTTCGAAGGGCTTCAGGACGCAGTCCTCGTTGGAGCGCAGATCCAAGCCGGCATCGGTGGGATGGGCGTATTTGGGAAGCTCGACGGTGGGGTCGAGACGCTTTATGTTGACGGTAATGCAGGACATGGAATCACCTTAGCTTGTCGAGCTCTTGCAGAAACTCATCGACGTCTTTGAAATCGCGGTAGACCGAGGCAAAGCGGATGTACGCCACCTTATCGATCTTGGCCAAGCGCTTGAGCACCATGTCACCCAACTCATGCGACGTGACGGCCGTCAACGTGCGAGAGCGCAGCTCGACCTCGATATCGTCGATAATCTCATTGAGCTTCTTAGTGTCGATATCGCGCTTGATGGTGGCACGCATCAAGCCGACGAGCAGCTTATTGCGATCGAACCGCTGCTTAGTTCCGTCCGACTTAATGACCTCAATTGGGTCTTCGCATCGCTCGAACGTTGTAAAGCGGTAGTTACACGAGCAACATTCGCGACGGCGCTTAATGGTGTTATTTGACTCCTGCATACGGGAATCAACGACGCGGGTATGTGCCTTGCCGCATTTAGGACAGCGCATGGTACCTCCTCTTAAACGATAACAAGAGTACCATGCGCAGCGCGATAATGATTACGAACGAGCAGGAACCTTAAGATGCGCACTGGCGGCGAGCGAACCATGCTCCAGATGATTGACGTTACGGATCATGTCGGAAGTCTCTTGCGTGGAAAGGCCTTCGATTGGATATTCCTCGGCAAGCGACCAAAGAGAATCACCAGGCTGAACGCGAATGGTCTCGTAGGTAACGTTGGAAACGGACTCGGCATACGCGGCGTGACGAGCGCTAAAGACCGACGTAGCGAGGACAAAGAAGAGCGTGAGCGCAACGGCGACGGCAACAATCGTCGAGACCTTCAGGGCAGCGGGAGTCGGCGCGGCAACAGCATACTGAGTGCGAGCAGACTTTACGGGCAAAGGCTGATAACCGGAACGTCCACCCTTGACAACAGTAAAAGCGGGCGCGGCAGGCGTCTCGAGCTTAAGGGCGAGGTTTCCCTGGACCATATTCGTTGCGTTCATCATGTTCTCCTCTCGCGTGTTTTGCTGAGAACAGTTTTATCAAGCCGCGCGGACAAAAATGTCTAGCGCGAGAACGAATGTTCGGTTATTATTATCTTCGAACAGTTGTTCCTGTCAAGCAAAATTCGAACATTTGTTTGACATGGGTAGAGAGGATGCCCTGATGGCTCGCAAAATTACCAAGCGTCAGCAGCAAATTTACGACTTCATCAAGGAATATCAGCAGGAGAAGGGTTATCCGCCCAGCGTGCGCGAGATGGCTTCTGCCGTGGGCCTATCCTCTCCCAGCACCGTGCACGCCCATCTCTCTGCCCTGGAGGCGCGCGGGCTACTCAAGCGCGATGCCACCAAACCGCGCGCCCTGGAACTCTTTAACGAGGACGGTTCCTCTGTCTCAATTTCTAAATCTGACGAGCCCACCGCACCTCGCGGAACGGTCTCGCTACCGCTCGTTGGTCGCGTCGCGGCTGGGATTCCCATTCTGGCCGAGCAGAATATCGAAGACACTTTTACTATCCCGACCGAAATCGCCACTGATCAGGGTTCCTTTATCCTTGAGGTGCATGGGAGCTCAATGATCAATGTCGGCATCTTCAATGGCGATTACATCATCGTCCGTGAACAAAAGAGTGCCATGAACGGCGAAATTGTCGTGGCCATGATTGATGGTTCAGCGACCGTCAAGACGTTCTACAAGGAGCAGGGACGCGTACGCCTGCAGCCCGAGAATGACACCATGGAGCCTATCTATGCAACGAATCCCATCATCTTGGGCAAAGTCGTCGGCTTAATGCGCCGGTTCTCGTAATGCAAAAACGCATCACCATCTTTGATACCGTCCGCGGGTTTACGATGATTTCAATGGCAGGTTTTCACGCTTGCTACGATCTCGCCTACCTGTACGACTGGGATATGCCCTGGTTTACCCAGACCGTCTTTCAAGACATCTGGCGCGCCAGCATCAGCTGGGTATTTTTGTTTATCGCGGGTTGGATGTGCACCCTTTCGCGCAACAATATCAAACGTGCCGCCAAATACGCCTTAGCAGCACTCGTCGTCTGGCTGGCAACAACACTTGTCTCAGTCGACGATTCGGTTAATTTTGGCATCATCTACTGCATGGCCGCATGTACCGGCATCGTGGCGTTGACCGATCCCGTCCTTAAGAAGATATCGGCGAGATGGGGCATGTCGCTATGCCTTGTGTTGTTCGCCCTCACCTGGAGTATCCCCAAAACGATCTACCCTGTCCCCTACCTGGCGTGGCTGGGATTTCCGAGCCTTGGGTTTGTTTCAGGTGATTACTACCCCATCATCCCGTTTATCTTTATGTATCTTGCAGGATACTTCGCCGCACATATAGCGCAGGGAATCGATAAGACCGCCCTAAGCTGGGCCTACGCCAACCCCCTGCCGGCGCTCGCCAGCCTTGGACGTCATGCACTCCCCTTTTATCTGCTGCATCAACCCATTATTCTGGGCTTTTTGGAGCTCGTCTACTCGGTGCGATAACGCTTGAGCCGCGGCGCGATACGGGCCGGCAGCTTCGCCACAATACGAACGCCGTCCTCAAGATATTCCTCGTGCAAAAGGGTTCCCTGCTCATGCACCAGCGTGATGAGGGCGCCCTCGCGATACGGGATATCAGCAGAGAGCAACACATCGGTAGCAGCCGCCTCACGAGCAATACGGTCGACGAAATCGTCGAGTCCCTCGCCCGTCTGGGCCGAGAACAGCACGGCCTCGGGATAGCGACGACGGAAGCTCAGACGATCAACGCTATCGAGAAGATCGATTTTATTGAATACGGTCAGCGTTAAACGCTCTCCAGCGCCGATCTCATCAAGAACGCGGTCGACAGCCTCAAGCTGCCGCTCATAGTCCTCGTCAGACGCATCTACGACTTTGAGAATTAGATCGGCACCCAACACCTCGGACAGCGTCGATTTAAAGGCATCGACCAGACCATGCGGCAGCTTTTGAATAAAGCCGACGGTATCAGTAATCGTCATGCCGCGACCGCCGGGCAGGCGATACGAACGCGTCGTCGGGTCGAGCGTAGCAAACAGCTTGTCCTGCGAAAGTACCGTAGAGCCGGTCAGGCGATTGAGCAACGTCGATTTACCGGCATTGGTATAACCGGCTAACGCGACGCGAAACGCCGGTGACTCAATGCGGCTCTTGGACTGGACATCGCGATGCTGTTCAACCTGCTTGAGCTCACGACGAAGCGCGGCAATCTTATTGCGAATCAAGCGACGGTCAACCTCGAGCTGGCTTTCACCCTGGCCAAAGCGCGAACCGATGCCGCCGCGCGTCTGCTCCTTGGCAAGATGGCTCCAAATGCCACGCAGACGAGGCAACAGATATTGAAGCTGCGCCAGCTGCACCTGTAGACGACCCTCGCGCGTCTGGGCATGCAGGCCGAAAATATCAAGAATGAGCGCCGTGCGATCGATGATCTTAACCGGTTCGCCCACGGCCTTCTCCAGATAGGACTGCTGTGAAGGCGTCAGATCGTCGTCAAAAATAACGACATCGGCATCCATGCGATGCACTAAGCCGCACAGCTCTTCAACCTTGCCGGAACCGATAAACGATTTAGGATAGGGTTTAACCAGTCGCTGCGACAAACGAGCAACACACCGGGCGCCAGCCGTGTGCGCCAGGCGCTCAAGCTCATCGAGCGAGCGATCGAGCGGCCACGCATTGTCGCGCCACTCGACGCCGACAAGAATGGCACGCTCAGGCTCGGGTGCTGTGGGAACGAGGGGAAACCGGGCCATCAGGCAGCCTCGATGCGATGCAAGATATCCTCAACGACCTCATCGACCGTATATTCGTCCATATCGAACCACACAATACGATCGTCGCGCTTAAACCACGAAAGCTGACGCTTGGCATAGCGACGCGAACGCATCTTAATGAGTTCACGAGCCTCATCCATAGTCATCACACCGTTAAAAGCATCAATGATTTCTTTGTAGCCAATCGCCTGCATCGAAGTGAGCGCATCTTCAAGCCCCTGGTCCATAAGGCCACGGACCTCATCAACAAGACCCTGCTCAAACATGAGGTCAACGCGCAGGTTAATGCGCTCGTAAAGCAGCTCACGATTGCGTGTCAAGCCAAACCACAAGGCATGATAATGCTCACATGGAACACTAAACTGTGACTTTTGCTGTGCGTAGGAAACGCCGTCATCATGCATTTCGAGCGCACGAATCACGCGGCGCACATTATGAGGATGAATGACCGCGGCAGACTCAGGATCGCGCTCGGCAAGCAGCTTATGCAGCGCTTCCTCACCAATGCGCTCGGCAAGTTCCTGATAACCCGCACGGCGATCGTCCTCAAGTTCTCCCGAGGGAAAATCCATCTCATCGAGGGCGGCCTTGAGATACAGGCCCGTACCCCCGCAAAACACCGGAAGACGTCCAGACCCGAGCAGGCGCTCAACATGCGCGCGAGCGTCTGCCTGGTAAAGCGCCGCAGAGTACGCGACGCCCGGCTCTACGATGTCAACGAGACGCAGAGGCGCCGTACACTCATCGGGCGTCATCTTTGCGGTGCCGATATCCATACCGCGATAGATTTGCATCGCATCGCACGACAGCACTTCAGACGAAAGGCGAGCGGCCAAACGGTCAGCGACGTCACTTTTACCAACCGCCGTCGGACCGACGATCGCAACGGCGGAAAGACCTGCCCCGGGAGAAATCATTAGCGCGGCTCACCCACAACGGAGCCTGACAAATACCACGTCTTAGCAACGTCGACGTCAACATCAACGATCTTACCGACAAGCTGGTCGATGCTATATCCCTCGGGAATGGGCGCATGAACGGTCTGATTCTTGGGGCTCTTGCCCAGCAGCACCGCATCGTTCTTTTTACTCGTACCCTCAATGAGCGCCGGCACCACGGTATGGAGCTCACCCTGGTTGTACTCGTGCGCTGTCGTCTCGATAACCTTGACCAGACGGTTAAAGCGCTCAAGGATGACCTCGTGCGGTGTGGGATCATCAATCTCGGCGGCCGGGGTACCAGCGCGCTTGGAGTAGATGAAGGTATAGGCCTGGGCATAGCGGACCGTCTCGGCAAGCGAGAGCGTCTGCTCAAAGTCTTCTTCAGTCTCGCCTGGGAAGCCAACGATAATGTCGGTCGAGAGCGCGATATCGGGCATACGGTTGCGAATGCGATCGACCAGGCCCAAATAGTCCTCACGTGTATAACGGCGATTCATCTCTTTGAGGATCCGCGTCGAACCTGACTGGACGGCCAAGTGCAGCTGCGGCATAACGGCAGGCGTCTCGGCCATGGCGTCGATGGTCTCGGGCAACAGGTCCTTGGGATGCGAAGACGTAAAGAAGATGCGCTCCACACCCGTATCGCCCACGGCACGCAGCAGATCGGCAAAACGCGGCTTGCCAAACAGATCGCGACCATATGAGTTAACGTTTTGGCCCAGCAGCGTAATCTCACGCACGCCCTGGCGCACCAAACCGGTCACCTCGTCGACAATCTCCTCGAAGGGGCGGCTCTTTTCGCGACCGCGCACGTACGGCACGATGCAATAGGTGCAGAAATTATTGCAGCCCGTCATGATGGGCACCCAAGCGTGATACTGGGTCTCTCGATGCCACGGCATGCTCATGGCATCCGTATCCTCATGCTCATTGGTGCGGATATGACGCTTGCCGTCAAGGAACGCCTCGGCAATGAGCTCGGCCACATGTGCGATAGAATGCGTGCCAAAGATGACATTGACGTTATCGACGTTGGTGAGCAGTCCCTCGCCATCACGCTGCGCGATGCAGCCGCCCACGGCAACCACACGCTTGCCCGAAGGCGAAGGCGGCAGGCTTTTGCAGGAATTGCACTGACCGTACAGGCGAGTATCGGCGGCCTCGCGCACGCAGCATGTCATGAAGACAACGATATCGGCATGCTCAAGATCGAGCGCCATGAGGCAACCATACGAATCGAGCAGACCGCTCACGCGCTCAGAGTCGTGCTGATTCATCTGGCAGCCAAAGGTGCGGATAAAGTAGGTTTTACCGGCAAGAATATCGCGTACGGAACGCTGATCCATGTGCATAAGTCCTAACGTTGGGGAGCGAAACGAGGCTAGCAGAAGCTATGCCACAGGCTTAACATCATCCATGACGACGTTATCCATAGCAGCTCGATTGATCTGGTGAACGTAGATAGAAAGGCGGATGGCCGTGCGCGACTCCCCGTTAATGAGAATGTCGGAGAACACGGGCGCGCAGGAAATATCAAAACCGGTTGGGATCAAAAAACCGCGCGCGATGGCAACGGCCTTAATGGCCTGGTTGACAGCACCGGCGCCGACACACTGGATGTTGACGGGTACACCATCCTTGACCATGCCGGCGATGGCGCCGGCAACGGACGCGGGCGATGATTTGCTTGATACCTTCAGGCAATCCATGAAGAAACTCCTGCGTTTAAAAGTACGTTTTAACTGCAATAACTGTATCGTACCGAGAGGACTCGGTAAAGGCACTATTCCTCTTTGGCAAGATCGAAGGTCACAGTGATTCGATCACGCGAAACACGAATCTTTGGGTCGCCGCAAAGGTTGAGATAGTACCTGGCGGCAAGGTCATTGAAGTCCCGCTCCACAGCACGCGAAAACTGTGCCATGTCATCCTTGGCAATACGTAGCCCGCGACGATCCTTCGCGAGATCGACAGGAGCCGGCGCATGCGAGGACGAATCACGCTCGCGCAGCAGACGCGCGGTCACACCGCGAACGGGCTTAATCTGCCCTGCCAAAATGCGATGTGCCGTGCGCTCGGACATCCCAAGACCCAAACCCGAGCAGATACGGATAAAGTCCTCGGCATCAGAGGCAAGGCCTAAACGATCGACAACCGGAAGCTCGCTCTCGTCATCAATAAACAGGAGACGAGACGTATCGAGCCGACTTGACGCCTGAGCATAAAGGGTCGCGGCAATCTCAGACGGAGAACCAAGATAGACATCGCAACCACGCAGCTCCTCGAGCGCAAACTCACAGGCAGCGCGAATAATATTATGCGGGCCGCGAGCACAGACATAACGTCCGTCCTCATCCTTGACGGCCTGGGGCCAGCTGGACTGATCGGCACGCTCACTGAGGCGGTCGGCTGCAACGCTCACCTTAAAGGCTGAACCAAGATCGACGCCGGACGTGACCACACGGGCCTCGTCGGTGTTCTGCTTGATCGAAAACAATGCCATGCCACGACCGTGAACGCCCCAACGGTCCATCTTCATGCTCTCAAGCTTGGAGGTAACGCGGGCATCGAAGATTCGCTCTTGCATATCCTGCGGAACGCCCGAACCGTTATCCAGAAAGACAAGCGTGCGAACGCCATCTTCCTTGGTCGTAGCGAGATAGACTTTGTCGGCGCCGGCATCGCGAGCATTACGGAGCATTTCGATGACGATATCCTCGACATGCTGAATGTCGTGCTTTGCCTGGCGCCGCTCGGCCTCCGAAACGCGGAGGCGGACATACCCCTCGCCAAGGTTCTCCTCGACGCGAAGGTTGCCCTCCCCCGACATCGACGCGATAAATGAGATGAGCTCGTTCGCGTCGCTCATGTTATTTAGCGATATCGACAGCGCGGCTCTCGCGAATCACGACGACGCGCACCTGACCGGGATACTCCATCTCTTCCTCGATCTGATGGGCGATATCGTGAGCCAGGACCGTGGACTGGGCATCGGAGATCTTGTCCGGCTGAACCATGACGTGGACCTCGCGACCGGCCTGCATGGCATAGGTACGCTCGACGCCGTCATGGGAGTTGGCGATCTCCTCGAGCTTCTCAAGACGCTTGATGTAGTTCTCGGCAGACTCGCGACGGGCACCGGGGCGAGAGGCAGAGACAGCATCGGCGGCCTGTACCAGGACATCGAGCACCGTGTTGGGATCGACATCGGCATGGTGAGCCTCGATAGCGTGGACGATAACGGGCTTCTCACCATAACGGCGGGCAAGCTCGGCGCCGATGACGGCATGCGGGCCCTCGACGTCGTGGTCGATTGCCTTGCCCAGGTCGTGCAGCAGACCGGCGCGCTTGGCGGTCACAACGTCCAGGCCAAGCTCGGAAGCCATCACGCCGCACAGGTCGGAGACCTCGAGGGAGTGCTGAAGCACGTTCTGGCCAAACGAGGTGCGGTAACGAAGAGCACCGAGGGTCTTGACGATCTCGGGGTGCAGATCATGAATGCCGGTGTCGAAAGCAGCCTGCTCGCCGGCCTCGCGCACGCGCTGCTGAACCAGGTCGGCAGCCTTGTGATACATCTCCTCGATGCGGGAGGGGTGAATGCGGCCGTCGGCGATGAGGTTCTCGAGGGCGACACGGGCGGTCTCGCGACGGACCGGGTCGAAGCTCGAAAGAACGACGGTCTCGGGCGTGTCGTCGATCACGAGGTTGACGCCGGAAACCTGCTCGAAGGTCCGGATGTTGCGACCCTCGCGACCGATGATACGGCCCTTGAGGTCATCAGAGGGAATGTGCACGGAGGTAACGGTGACCTCGGCTGTGTGGTCGGCAGCGCAGCGCTGAATCGCCAGGGACAGAATCTCCTGGGCGGTCTTGTGGCACTCGGCGCGAACCTGCTGCTCGGACTCGCGAATGATCGTGGCAGCCTCGTGGGTGACCTCGCCGCGAACCTTATCGAGGAGCTCCTTGTGGGCGTCCTCGCGGGTCAGGTCGGCGATACGCTCGAGCTCGGAGGTCTGCTTGGCGCAGAGCTCCTCAAGCTCGCGGGAGCGCTTCTCGACCTGACCGGCCTGGCTGGACAGCTGGTGCTCACGCTTGTCGAGAGCGTCGTTTCGGCGATCAAGGGACTCCTCGCGCTGCATCACGCGGTTCTCGAGCGTACGAATCTCGCTCTTACGCTGCTTGTCCTCGGCCTCGGCGGCCTGCTTGTTCTTGATGATCTCCTCTTTAGCCTCGAGCAGAGCCTCTTTTTTGAGGGCCTCGGCCTGACGCTTAGCATCACCGATCAGGGACTCAGCCTGTGCGTGTGCCGACTGGATCTTTTCGTCGGCCTCGTGAAGACTACCCTGCTTGGCGGTGCGCATGTAGGCAATGGCGGCGATGGCACCCAAAACGATGCCAACGAGCGCTGCGATGATAGGCATGCTCACTCCTTTTTATGGATTCGTTACACAACAAAGCGAACCGTCCTTACGAACGGCTCGCGACATTTGAGTAATATGGGCGCAGCTTATGCGGGTCGGATACAGATAAACATATAAACAAACTCATCACAGATGAGCACATATCACAAAGCAAATGACAGTGTTTATCGTACGTTGAACCACAACAACTGTCAAATAAATGGCCCCAGCACGGCGGCTAAAACGCGGTGAACGGCAGGGCCACAAAGCGCATACGCCTAAACTGCACATTCCTCGCGTTCGGCATCGAGACGTACCTTAACGGCATCGGCGGCGATGTGATACGAGAAGCCTTTGCCTATCAAAAACCGAACCAGTTTTTCGAATCCGCGCGTCTCTGGAACACGACGCTTGGCGAGCAGGGCTGACGCACGCGCCAAATCGTCTTCGACGGCAAAATAATCCTCGGGATAACCGGGAATGTCATCGAGCACGACATGACGGCGCTTGAGCTCGGTCTCGATTTTGCGCTGTCCCCAACCGCGCCGCTTGCGCTCCTCGATAAAGTACGAGCAAAAGCGGCTCTCGTCTAAAAAGCGATACTCGGTGGCGCGCTCGACGGCGAAATCGATCGCAGGCTGGTGAAAGCCGTAGCGAGCCAGCTTGTCACGGACCTCACCCGTCGCATGGTCGCGGCGCGATAACATCTCGGTCACCATGGTAAGTGCACATTTACGCTCAATGAGCTGCACCGCCTCACGGAAGTTGTTCCAATCACAGGGAAGATCGGGGCGGTTTTTGACATACAGCCGCGCGACCCGCACGGGAATCCAAATGGACCGCTCAAAACCGCCCTCAAGCTCACAATCGATATGTGCGCAAGGCTTTTTGGACGCATACCCGCTCGAGAACGAGGAGGCCGCCTTCTTATCGGGAAAGACGACCGTGGCCTCGGTCACCGTATACGACATGAGCGTAACCGCTACTCGTCGTCATCATCGAGCATGGCGGAACCATCGATGGCGTAAAGCTCGTCAAACTCCTCAGGCGCAGGCTGATCGGTCAGCTCGACCTCGGACGGAGCATCGTCATCAAACTCAAGTCCGCAGGCAAGGCGGACCTTATGCTCAATCTCGTCAGCGCAATCGGGGTGTTCGCGCAGGAACGCCTTGGCGGCCTCGCGACCGTTGCCGAGCTTGTCCTCGCCATAGGCAAACCAGGAGCCCATCTTCTTGCAGATGCCGCACTCGACAGCCATGTCCAGAATCGAGCCCTCCTTGGAGATGCCCGTACCGTACATGATGTCGAACTCAGCAGAACGGAACGGAGCTGCCACCTTGTTCTTAACGACCTTGGCGCGCACGCGGTTACCGATAACCTCGTCCTTAAGCTTAATGCTGTCGATACGGCGAATGTCGATACGCACCGAAGAGAAGAACTTAAGGGCGCGGCCGCCCGTCGTAGTCTCGGGGTTGCCGAACATGACGCCGATCTTCTCACGCAGCTGGTTAATGAAGATGCACGTCGTGTTGGACTTGGACAGCGAGCCGGCGAGCTTGCGGAGCGCCTGGCTCATCAGGCGAGCCTGAAGACCGACCGTAGTATCGCCGATTTCTCCCTCGATCTCGGCACGCGGGGTCAGCGCGGCGACGGAGTCGACGACGATGGCATCGATGGCGCCGGAACGCACGAGCATGTCAACGATTTCGAGCGCCTGCTCGCCCGTATCGGGCTGGGAAATGAGCACCTCGTCGATATCCACGCCGATGCGCGCGGCATACGTGGGATCAAGCGCGTGCTCGGCATCGATAAATGCCACAACGCCACCCATTGCCTGGGCCTCAGCCAGGATCTCGAGCGAAAGCGTCGTCTTACCGGAGGACTCAGGACCGTAAATCTCGACGATACGGCCGCGCGGCACGCCGCCGATACCCAGCGCGGCATCGAGGGCCAGGGCGCCCGTGGGAATGGCCTCGACCTCGAGCTCGGGGCCACCGTCGCCGTACCTCATGATGGAACCCTGGCCGAATTTCTTCTCGATCTCGGCCTTGGTGGTGGCGATCATCTCATCGCGCTCTTTACCCGTCGTGCGAGCATGAACGGTACGTACGGGACCTGAATTCTTGGCCATGAATAGCCCTCCTCTTAACAACCTGCATCGATAATAAACGAACGGCTGTTCGTGGTCAACCGTTCAGGCCAATCATATGCAGGCGGTCTTTCCAAAACCCAACCAAACGCCGACCAAACACTGACCAAATGCTTGACCACAAAGGACCAAATATGAACAAGGCAGGCAAAAATACATCTACAACCAGCACAAACGCCAAATGAGCCTAAGGTCCCTATCTCCACAATTAAGGGGCTCGGAGGCCCCTTAAAACACGTCTATTCCATAGAGTTGAGCACAAGGGCAATGCGACCCAATGCCTCCGTGACCGCATGGGCACGAACACACGAACGGTCACCCTCATAGTGGCAGCGCAAAGAGTCCACGACCGGCACGCCCCCATCGGCGGAACGATGCGCCCAGCCAATATAGAAAGTGCCCGCCGGATCGTCCTCAGTGCCACCGCCGGGGCCGGCATAACCCGTTGCGCTCACTGCAATATCGCTCTGGTACAGCTCCAGCGAACCCACCGCCATCTCGCGCGCGGTCTGATGCGACACCGCGGTATAGCGGTCGAGCGTCTCCTGCTCAACACCAAGAACACGATGCTTAATCTCATCGCAATAGGTCACCGCACCGCCACGCAGCACCGCCGAGGCGCCCGGGATATCGGCAATCGTCGAGGCGATCATACCCGCCGTCAGCGACTCAGCCGTCGAAACCGTCACGCCCCGAGCGCTCGCGCGCTCGACAATATCACGCGCCAGTTCCTCGTTATGTGCGGAAATCTGCTCAAAAGAGTCCGTCATACCCACCAGGACCTAGACCGAAAAGACGATCTTGCGGCAGTTCCAGAAGTACTGGGCGCCCGAGATAACGGTCAGGACAACGGCAACGGCGTACAGGAAGCGCGACACCGAGTAGATGCCGAGCGTCAGCGCCACCGGGCCAAGGTGCAAGCCGGCCATAGCAAAAACGCACAGGTAACCGCAGATGGAGACCATTGTGGTTGCCGTCTTGTACTTGCCGAGCTTATCGGCCGCAACGACCACACCGGCAGCACTCGCGACCATGCGAAGGGCACTCACCAGCAGCTCACGGAACAGGATAATGAACACCGACCACACGGTCACCGCGCCAAAATCCAAGAACAGCAGCAGGGCCGAGAACACCAGCAGCTTGTCGGCGATGGGGTCCAAGAACTTGCCGAAATCGGTGATCTCGTTGCGCGAGCGTGCCAGATAACCGTCGACCTTATCGGTGCACGACAGGATCACATACAGAATGAAGGCAGCGGCGGCGAGCGGGCCGTCGAAGGCACTCCAATCCGTACCGGCAACACTCGTGTGAGAAAGCGCCGACACGATCATGAACACCGGGATAAAGACGATGCGAACGCACGTCACGATGTTGGCGGGCGTCCAGACACTCGTCAGTTCCTTATTGCTCTCGTTAGCCACGACGCTCTCCTACTCCACAACATGACCGATAAGCTCATAGCAGAAGCTATCGGTAAACTCGACGGTCAGAATATCGCCCACGGACGCCTCGCTGGCGTCCAGATGGACCGCGCCATCGGAATCGGGCGCCTGGAACCAGGCATGGCCGATCAGCTCGGCGCCATCCTCGGTCTCTTCGATACCGTCGACGATTACCTGGGCGCGCTCGCCCACATGTGCGGCGGTGGCGGCAAAACCGAGCGACTCGGCCAGGTCCATGGCCTCCTGGGCGCGCTCGAGCTTAACCTCCTCATCGACCTGGCCCTCCATCTTGGCGGCCAGGCTGCCTTCCTCACGCGAGTAGGCAAAAACACTCGTGTAGTCAAAGCCGACGGTGTCCATAAAGTCGATAAGGTCGCGGAACTCGTCGTCGGTCTCGGTCGGGAAGCCGACCATGGCCGTGGAACGAATCACGATGCCGGGGATGCGCTCGCGAAGGTCGCGGAACAGATCCTCGAGCTCCTGGCGCGAACCGGAGCGACGCATGGCCTTGAGAATGCGCGCGTCGCAGTGCTGCACGGGGATATCGATATAGGGCAGCACCTCGGGCGTATCGCGAATCGTCTCGATGAGTTCGTCAGTCATGCCCTCGGGCTGCAGATAGAGCACGCGGACCCAGACGTTGTGCGGGCGCACGGCCTCGGCGACGGCACGCAGCAGCTGCGCCAGATTGCGCGGCGAGCCATCGGCGACGCCCTCGTCGGCAAAGTCGGTACCCCAGATGCCCGTGTCCTGGCCGATCAGCACGATCTCGCGCACACCGCCGGCAACCAGGTCGCGCACCTCGGAGATGATGCTCTCGGCATTGCGCGAATGATAGCGGCCGCGGATGTAGGGAATCATGCAGAAGCTGCAGAAGCGGTTGCAGCCATCGGAAATCTTGACGTAGGCGACAGCACCCTCGACGGTACGTTTGACCTGCGGGATATAGGCTGCAATCTCACGCTCGACACCCAGCACGCCATCGATGACCGCCACGATGCCGTCTTCCTCGTCGGCCTTCACAAAGGCAGCGACCTCGGGCAGCTCGTCAGGCAGGTCATCGCCATAGCGCGACGGCACGCAGCCGCACATGACGATGGGGCAAGAACGAACGCCGTCCTGAACCTCGTTGGCGAGCTCGAGCGTGGTCTCGATGCTCTCGGACGTTGCGGAGGCGAGGAACGAGCAAGTATTGACGATGGCGATATCGGCATCCTGCGGGTCGAATGCCTCCTCGTAGCCCGCGGCGGTCAAAAGAGAACGCATGCGGTCGGTGTCAACCTCGTTCTTAGCGCACCCGAGGGTGATGTAGAGCACGGAGCCCAACGGTGTATCCATGTTGGAGAGCAGTCCTTTCGATTGATATTAGCGGTAGTTGGTGAACTGCAGCGGCTGGCCGTAGTCCTGGTCGCGCAGGAACTGGATCACGGTCTGCAACGCGTCCTTCGAAGCAGAGGAAACACGCAGTTTGTCGGCCTCGATGGTCACCTTGACCTTGAGCTTTTGATCCTTGATGTCCTTGTTGATCTTCTTGGCGGTCGCCTGGTCGATACCCTCGACGATACGGCCGAGTACGCGCACGGTGCCGCCCGATGCCGCCTGCGGTGCATCCCACGAGACAGCCTTGAGGTCGATGCCGCGCTTGATGAGCTTGGAGCTCAGCACGTCGACAATCTGCTTGGAGACAAAGTCGGCCGGGGCGTTGATCGTAAAGAGCTTGTCGCCCTTCGAAAGCTCAATCGTGGCGCCGGAATCCTTAAGGTCATAGCGCTGGGAAATCTCGCGCGTGGTCTGCTGAAAGGCGTTGTCGACCTCTTGCATGTTGACCTCGGACACGACGTCGAAGCTGGAATCTTTAGCCATGATGTTTCCTTTCGCGTACGAGCGGCTTAGTAGCTATCGTACGAATAGTCGGTAGAATCGCTGGGCGTCTGACCGTCAGTTGCGGTATCGGCGCCATCCGTGGACTGGGCATCGGTACCGTCGGTGGTATCGGTACCATCGGTGGTGTCGGTACCATCAGAACTTTCACCATTCTCGGAATCAGACGTCTCCTTCTTGGGAACGGTGATCGTCACGCGCGCCACGCCCGAGGTCTTGGTATCGTAACGGACCTTTTCACCGTTCTTGGTAACGGTGACATCGGAAGGCTTGGACGTGGTGATCTCGATTGAGGACTCGGGCGTGTACTCCTGCTCAAAGGGGCCAGTCGCCTGGGCGCCATAGACCGACTTTCCGTCGACCTTGACCTCAATCCACGCGGTCTTTCCCTTGGCAACGGAGACTTTGACCTTCGTGACCTCGTTCTCTTCCTTCTTGGCCGTCGTCTTGGTAGCGTCCGAATCAGTCGACTCATCCGTCGCCTCATCGGTGTCTTCGTCCTCGTCGACCGTTTCGGTCTTCTTAGAAGACTTCTTGGTCGTCGTCTTGGTAGCAGTGGGCGTCTCGGGCGTGTTCTCGGGCGCCGAAGATGCGCAACCGCGCAGAAGCAACACGATGAGCACAATCAACAGCAGCGCAACGGCGCCGATGCCGGCGTAGACGATACGCGGATCGAGCCCGTTGTTTTGAGGAGTACGTGATCCGCCGCGTCCACGACCGGAACTGCTGCGGCCGCTTCCCTGAGGCATACGACCGCGATTGCTATCGGAACGGCCGCGATAGCCGCCCTGGCCCTGAAGGCTGCGCTGACCCGAGCGGGGCGCAAGTTCACCGCGGCCTTGATAGCCACGCTGGCCCGAACGCGGAGCCGAAGAGCGCTGGCCATACGGCTGTGATTGAGAGCGAAGACGCGGCGTCACCTGCGTGGTATCGGCATCCGCATAGCCACCGCGAGAGCGTCCCGTAGAGGCACCACGGTAACCGCGATCGGAATAGCCACCGTCGCCGTAGCCGGCACGAGGGTCACGCGCCACGCCGCGGGCAGCGGGAAGCGCACGGTCCTCGGGCATCGGCGTACTGCGGAACCGGTCACGCTGTGAACGAATCTCCTCGCCTGAACCCGTCTCGGTAATATAACCGGCCTGCTGAGGACGCTGTCCATAGCGGGTCGAACGACCGCCCTGAACCATCAGGAAGCGCCCGTTGTCGACCGAGGAAAGCGAATTGACGTAGCCCGCGGCGTCCTGAAAACGACCGCCCTGCTGGGACGTCTCGCGTTCGTATGCCATCAGGTCGTCAAAGTAGGCATTGACGACCTCGCGCGGATTGAGGCCCAAAAAGCGTGCATAGCTCGAAATCATGCCCTGCGCATAGCCGCGCGGCGGCATCGAAGCAAAGTTACCGGTCTCGAAAAACTCGATGATCTGCGGCCTGATTTTGATGGTGTTGGCGACCTGCTGAATGGAAAGGCCCATCCGGCGACGCTGCTCGAGCAGCATGTCACCAAAGCGTGCAGCCATCAGAATCCTCCAAACTCACGATCTTCACGTGCCATCTCGGCGTCGACAGATTCCAGCGCGGCAAGCCCCTCCTCGTCCAACAGGACCTCACGCGGCTTGGAACCGTCGGGCGGTCCGACGACACCCTTTTCTTCCAGCATGTCCATAATACGCCCGGCACGCGCATAGCCAACCTTCAGACGACGTTGCAGGCCAGATGTGGAGCCAAGCTGCGATTCCACCACAATATGGGCGGCTTCCCAAATGAGCGGATCATCGTCTTGCGGCTCGGCGACTCCGGTGCGGACAATGCCGCCGCCACCCGCCATGGACATGGAAGCGGGCGCCACGGCAGACAGGATCTCCTCGTGGTAATCGGGCTCGCTCTGCGACTTGACGAACTCGACAATCTCATTGATTTCATCATCCGAGACAAAGCAGCCCTGGATACGGCGGGGCTTGCCCCAGTCGACCTTGGAGAACAGCATGTCGCCCAAACCGGTGAGCTTTTCGGCACCCATCTGGTCGATGATGACGCGCGAGTCGATGCCCGTGGCGACGTTAAAGGCGATGCGGTTGGTGATGTTGGCCTTGATGAGGCCCGTCACCACGTTGGAGCTCGGGCGCTGCGTGGCCACGATAAGGTGGATACCGGCGGCACGGCCCAGCTGAGCAATACGCACGATCGAGGCCTCGACATCCTTACCGGCGACCATCATCAGGTCCGAGAGCTCGTCAATGATGATGACCAAGTAGGGCATCTTTAGCGGCGGGTTGTCGTAATGCTCAAACTCGCCGGCGGCCTGCTTTTCGTTATAGGTCGAAATCTTACGAACGTTAAGGCGCTCGAAGACCTTCAGGCGACGCTCCATCTCGGACACGGCCCATTGCAGAGCGCTCGCGGCCTGCTTGGGCTCGGTCACCACGGGGACATAGAGATGCGGGAGACCGTTATAGCCCGCAAGCTCGACGCGCTTGGGGTCGACCATGATCAGGCGAACGTCCTCGGGAAGGGCGCGCATGAGCAGGGTCGTGATGATGGAATTGATCATCACCGACTTACCAGAACCGGTCGTACCGGCAATAAGCAGGTGGGGCATCTTGGCGAGGTCAGCTACAACCGGCGTGCCCTCGGCATCGCGACCAATGGCCAGCTCGAGCGGACCGCCCTTAACATAGGGCAGCACGTCGCCCAGATTGACGTTTTGGCGCTTGCGATTGGGAATCTCGATGCCCACGAGCGAGGTGCCGGGGATCGGGGCAAAGATACGTACCGACTGGGCAGCGAGCGAAAGCGCGATATCGTCCTCGAGGCTCGAAATCTTGCTCACGCGCTCGCCCTCACCAGGCTGCAGCTTAAAGGTCGTCACCGTGGGGCCGGCGATCCAGCCGACCACGCGGGCACTGCGGCCAAACTCAAGCAAGGTGGATTGCAGTGACTCAGCGGTCTGCTCCAGCTCCTTGTCCGAAGACGCGGCGGAAGCCGACTGCGGGTTGGCATGCAGGATTTCGAGCGGCGGGAGCTTGAGGCCGTCCTCTTCTTCGCCCTCGTTATCTGCGGCGCCACCGTCCGCTCCCCCATCGCTAGCCGCAGCCGATTCGACAGCACTCGAGGCAGGCGCATCGGCAACCTTGGGATGCTTCAAGAAGTCGGGAATCTGAGGTGCTGCCGAGACAGGATTCACGGCAAACGGCGGCTCGGACTCGTCGATCTTATCAGGGTCGTCTTCCATCGAAAGCTGACCGGTTACCTGGTCGCGCTTGGCATGACGACGCGGCAGCAAAGTTGTCTTTGCGGTCTCAATCGGAGCCTCGTCGTCCTCGTCATCACCCTCAGTGAGCTCAATCTCGCTATCGGACCAAGACGGGTCGGGCTCGCTCGTGTTGAGTTTGGGCGTGGCCTTGCCCTTCTTAACATGACGACGCGGCAGCAGCGTCGTCTTAGCGCGCTCGGCCTCCACGGCATCGGACACGTCGACAAACGGATCCTCGTCCTCGTCGTCATCGTCCAAAACCGGGTCCACATCGTTGCCCATGACCGTGGTCACGGCAGCATCGGAGCCCTTTTGACGAAGAATGCTCAGGTGCGGACGGGCAACGCCGGGCACCGACAGGGCTTCGTCGTCACCCCACGGGCTCGCGTTGACATAGGCACGACGGCGCTCGGCAAAATCGGCCGCACGGTCGCGAGCAGAGCGCAGCACGCCACCCACCGAAAAGCCGATGATGACCAAGCCCACGACGACAAGGCCCAACAGGACTACCATCGCGATAGGCTTACCCAGGGCATTCTGCAGCGCACTCGCAATAAACGCACCGATGTAGCCACCCGAGGCGGACAAATTTTGCGGCGTGAACATAAGGTCACACGAGTCGCTCGTACCCGGCACCATCAGAGAAAGAATGGAGACAACGGCGATAAAGACCACGGCTCCGCCCGCGACCGAGCGCGCGTTGAGCGGCGAGTCCTCGCCTAAAAAGAGCGTGGCGGCAAACAGCAAAATGACGATCGGCAGCACGTAGGCGCCCAGACCAAAGCCCAGGTGGTAGAAACCGGCAACCGCAGCCGTAACGGGTGCGGTCGCCGGCGAAATCACGGCAATGAAGGACGCAATCGCCAAAACGGCGATGACCACGCCGGCGATATCGCGGTTGGCCGAGGGCTCGACCAAGGGCTCAAAATCGTCGAAGTCGGCCTCGTGGCCCTTATTGGCACGCAGATGGGAACCGGCACCCTTAGCAGATGCCGGTTGGTTATTGGCCTTATTGCCTTTGGCGTTTTGTGCAGATCCGCGCGCCAAACTAAACCTCCATGACGACCGGGATGATCATCGGACGGGTGCGCGTACGGCTCCAAATAAAGTTGGAGAGCGAATCGCGCACGGCCTTGCGAATGGCATCGGAACCGCTGCTCGTAAAGCTAAACTTGCCCTTCTCGATCGTCTTCATAATGGACGCGGAGGCATCCTCGGAGAACTGGTCGTCGATGGCAAACGAGACGCCGCGGCCCGAGAACTCGATGGCCTCGATCTTCTTGTGCTTGAGCGAGACGATAGCAACGGCCGTGACCATACCGTCGTTGGCGAGCTTCTGGCGATCGCGCAGGACGATGGGGTCGGTATCGCCGATACGCAGGCCGTCGACGTAGACGACACCGGACTCGACGGGCGTACCGCGCTTGACGATACCGCCGCGCATCTCGAGCGTATCGCCGTTATCGAGGATAAAGATGTGATCGTCCTTGATGCCCATCTTGCGGGCCAGCTGGGCATGGGCGCGCAGATGCACGGCCTCACCGTGAACCGGCATAAAGTACGTGGGCTTGGCCATGGCCATCAGGAGCTTGAGTTCCTCCTGGCTACCGTGACCGGAGACGTGGACGAGAGCGCGGTTCTTATCCCACACGTCGCAGCCGAGCTTGGCCAGGCTGTTGACGACCTGCTGGACGGCCTTCTCGTTGCCAGGAACGGGAGTTGCCGAGAGGATGACGGTATCGCCCTCGTGAATAGAGAGCGTCTTGTGCTCACCGTTGGCCATGCGGGACAAGGCCGACAGCGGCTCGCCCTGCGAACCGGTGCACATGACGACGATCTTGTCGTCGGGCAGGTTATCGATATCGAAGGCATCGATGATATCGGCATCGTCGATGTTGAGGTAGCCCAGCTCGCGCGCGACGCGGGTGTTCGTGAGCATGGAGCGACCGGTCACAACGACCTTACGGCCGCACTTGCGGGCGGCATCGCAGATCTGCTGCAGGCGATGGATATGGCTCGAGAACGACGCGACGAACACGCGACCCGGGGCGTTCTTGATGGCGTGCAGCAAGTTGGGACCAACCTCGGCCTCGGACTTGGTAAAGCCGGGAACCGTAGCATTGGTGGAGTCGGAAAGCAGCAGATCGATGCCCTGCTTGGCAAAGCGGCTGATAGCGGCATAGTCGGGCGTGACGCCGTCGATGGGCGTCTGGTCGAGCTTAAAGTCGCCGGTGTGCATAACGGTGCCCTGATTGGTGCGGATGAACACGCCCAGAGCGCCGGGGATGGAGTGCGTCATCGAGAAGAAGTCGAGCGAAATGCCGCCGAGGTTGACATGGCTGCCGCCCTTGACCTCGCGGAACTTGGGTGCGCGGATGCGGAACTCGGAAAGCTTGCCCTCGATAAAGCCAAGCGTCAGCTTGCTCGAGAAGATGGGCACCTTGTTGTTGAGGTCCTGCAGCAGGTACGGAAGCGAACCGGTGTGGTCCTCGTGGCCGTGGGTGACGACGATACCGCGGAGCTTCTCCTCGTTCTCCAGAACATAGGTGTAGTCGGGAAGCACCAGATCGATACCAGGCTGGGAGTCATCCGGGAACATGAGACCGGCGTCGACGAGCACCATGTCGTCGCCACACTCGAAGACCGTCATGTTCTTGCCGATGCCGTCAAGACCGCCGAGCGGAATGATCTTCAAGGGAGATGATTTTTTAGCTGCCATAGGTTAGTGTGGTTTCCTTTCTTCGAAACGGGTCTGGAACAACCGACGGGGCGCTTCTGGCAAACCGACCGCCGGGAACGTACAAACATGCATCACAGAGTCGACGCAGTAACCACAGTATGATACCCATTTGCCCACCAACAGACCACCCATGCATCAAAGCCCCATCTGAACTGGTCCATCCCGCCGGTTTCCCGTGGGGCGGGCACTGATGAAGTTTCCTGCTCTACAGTCCTGCTCACGACGGAGGCCACATTAAGTGGCCTCCTGTTCGTGCGGAACTCGCGATAAACTTCATCAGTGCCCGCCCCACGGGAAACCGGCCAAATAGAGACAGATTTATTTTGGTCGGTTTTATCTGGGAAGATGCTGCTGCGGCTATCTACAGATCTGTAATCTGACTACTGAATAGACTGTCTAACTAAATAGCGAGCGGCATTAACCAGCCCTTTTGCTTGCGCCCGGGAGGGACGCATATGAAGTTTATCGCGAGTTCCGCACGCAAAGGAAAGCACTTAATGTGCTTTCCGTCTTGCGCAGGACTGTAGAGCAGGAAACTTCATATGCGTCCCTCCCGGGCGCAAGCAAAAGGGCGACCCCATTGCGGAGTCGCCCTTGTTGAACTGCTTATGTGGAGCTGCTACTCGGCGTCGTGGTGACGGCGGGGCTTGCGGCCTCCGTTGTCGCCGGGACGACGCGGACGGTCGCTGCGCTCGGAGCGCTCGCGACGCGGACGCTCACGGCGCTGGAAGTGCTCGCCGTCGCCCTCGGAGGCACCCTCGGCGCGAGCAGGGGCCTCGGGCTTGTCAAGACGATCGAGCGAGATCTTGCCACGATCGTCGACCTCGATGACGACGACCTTGACCTCGTCGCCAACGTTGAGGACGTCCTCGACCTTCTCCACACGGCCCTTGGCGACGCGGGAGATGTGCAGCAGGCCATCCTTGCCGGGCAGCAGGTTGACGAAGGCGCCGAAGGGCTGGATGGAGACCACGCGACCGGTGTACTCCTCGCCCGGCTCGGGAACCTTGATGATGAGCTTGATACGCTCGACGGCCTGGTCGACGGACTCGCCGGTGCCGCCGACAAAGACGGTGCCGTCCTCCTGGATGTCGACCGAGGCGCCGGTCTCGTCCTGGATACCGCGGATGACCTTACCGCCGGAACCGATGACGTCGCGGATCTTGTCGGTCGGAACCTGGATGGAGACGATGCGCGGGGCGGTGCTGCGCGTGGTGTGGCGCGGCTCGGGGATCACATCGAGCATCTTCTGCAGGATGAAGGCGCGACCCTCCTTGGCCTGCTGCAGGGCGCGGGCCAGGATGTCGAAGGTGAGGCCGGTAGCCTTGTTGTCCATCTGCAGGGCGGTGATGCCCTCGGTGGTGCCGGTGACCTTAAAGTCCATGTCGCCCAGGAAGTCCTCGAGACCCTGGATGTCGGACAGGACCACGGTCTTGCCCTCCTCCTGGATCAGGCCCATGGCGATACCGGAGACCGGGCGCTTAATGGGCACGCCGCCGTCCATAAGGGCGAGCGTGGAGCCGCAGGTCGAAGCCATCGAAGAGGAGCCGTTGGACTCCATGACCTCGGAGACGACGCGGATGGCGTAGGGGAACTCGTTCTCGTCGGGAAGCACCGGAAGCAGAGCGCGCTCTGCCAGGTTACCGTGACCGATCTCGCGGCGCTTGGGGCTGCCCATGCGGCCGGTCTCGCCGGTGCAGAACGGCGGGAAGTTGTAGTGGTGCATGTAGCGTTTGCCCTCGGTGGGCTCGATGGTATCCAGACGCTGGCCCTCGTTGAGCATGCCGAGCGAAAGAACCGAGAGCACCTGGGTCTGGCCGCGCTGGAACAGGCCGGAGCCGTGAACGAGCGGCAGGTAGTTGTCCTTCACCATGATGGGACGGATCTCATCGGCGGCACGACCGTCGACGCGCTCACCGGTCTCGACGACCATGGTGCGCATGGCCTTCTTCTCGAGCTTCTTGAGCGCCACGGGGATCTCGCGCTCCCAAGCGGCCTGCTCCTCCTCGGTGAACTCGGCACGGATGGACTCCTTCAGAGCCTCGACCTTGCCGATACGGGAGAGCTTGTCGGCGTCACGAAGGGCGGCTGCCATCTCGTCGTAGTGGGCGAAGATGCGCTCCTGGACCTCCTCGACGGGCTGGTCGAGCGGGTACTCCTTCTTGACGATGGGGCCGTTGACCTGCTCCCACTCGGCAACGAACTCGTCCTGAGCCTGGCAGAAAGCAGCAAGGGCCTCCTGGCCAAACTTCATGGCGGCGAGCATGTCGTCCTCGGAGATCTCCTCGGCGCCGGCCTCGACCATCGAGATGAAGTCGGCAGAGCCGCCCAGCTCCAGGTCCAGATCGGAGTTCTCGCGCTCCTCGTAGGTGGGGTTGAGGATAAACTCGCCGGTCTCCACGTTACGGCCGATGCGCACGCAGGCAAGCGGACCCTCGAAGGGCACGCCGCCGAGCGTCATGGCCAGAGAAGCACCCATGACGTTGATGACGTCGAAGGGGTTGACCTGGTCGGCGACGAGCGAGGTGGCGACGATGTGCACCTCGTTGCGGAAGCCATCCGGGAAGCTCGGGCGAATCGGACGGTCGATCATGCGCGCGGTGAGCGTAGCCTTCTCACTGGGACGGCCCTCACGCTTGAGGTAGCCACCCGGGATGCGGCCGGCGGCGTACATCTTCTCGTTGAAGTCGACGGTCAGCGGGAAGAAGTCGTAGTTCTTACGCTCCTTGGAGACGACCACGGTGTCGAGCATCGTGGTGTCACCCTGCTTGACCAGGCAGGCGCCGGTGGCCTGCTTGGCAAGCTCGCCCGACTCAAAGGTGTAGGTCTTGCCGTACAGCTCAAAGGTCTTGGATACGAGTGTCATTGTTCTCCTTTACCCCGCAGACCCCTTGCCTGCGGGCTTCTCATGTGACGCGGGCCCCCTGCCCCCGCCACGCTTCAGAGCGTGATTGTTCGCGCCCTTACACAAAAAGAGCGCCCCGCTGCGCAGGACGCTCTTAGCATGTACAAATCCTACTGGATGTTGTCGCGGATGCCCAGAGCCTTGATGAGCTCACGGTACTCGACGATGTCGTTCTTCTTGATGTAGGAGAGAAGACGACGACGACGGCCGACGAGCATGAGCAGGCCACGACGGGTGTGGAAGTCCTTCTGGTGGGACTTCATGTGCTCGGTCAGCTCCTTGATGCGCTCGGACAGAATGGCGACCTGAACCTTGGGGTTGCCGGTGTCGACCGGGGTGTTACCGAACTGTGCAGTCAGCTCCGCCTTGCGCTCTTTGGAAACAGTCATTGTTTCACCTTTCGTTTTACGTCGCCCACGGGCGACTCGATTCGCCTCGGACTGGGAAGCCGCCGGTGGAGCGAGCAACCAAGGTCGAGGTACCAACAGGCCGATATGTTACCACAAGCAGCCCGCCCCTGTGCATCATCACCGACCCAACATGAATTCCATCGCACGGAGGCGCTGATCGGTGTGCGTCGCAGCCCAAACATGCGAAAGCCCCAACAAAAAGGCTGCGGTATGGGGGTCGACGCTCTCGGCCATGAGCGCATCGAAGGTCATGGACATGAGGGCGCGCAGCCACGCGACCTCACCGGTCGACACCAGCTCGGCACCCGGAACGCTCGAAGCGCACGACCCGCACATGAGACCGCCCGCCTGGGGCGAAAAATACGACAACATGGGGTCTCCGCACAGCACGCAGGCCGAAAAATCGGGACGATACCCGATATGCGACAGCAGCTTAAAGACATATGCCGCCACAAGTAGATCCATATGTGCCGAGTCGAGCCCGCTGCCGACAAGCTTGAGCGCCCGCTGCGTGATGGCAAAGGTAAACGGGTCCTCGGCGTCCTCGAATGAGCACACGCGCGCGACCTCGGCAATCGCGCTTGCGGCGCAAGTCGTCTCGTAATCGGGTGCAACGCCGAGCGGCGCCTCCATAAGCTCGGCCTGGGAAACCACGTCGAGCGACCGTCCATGCGCAAGCAGCATATCGACGGTGCAGAACAGCTCGCAGCGCGCAGCCAGACGCCCACCGGGTTTGCGGGCACCCTTTGCCACGGCACGAACCTGCCGACCCCGTTCGTCAAGCATCGTCAGGATCAGGTCCGTCTCTTTGAGCTTCGTCTTATCGAGGACGAGCACCTTCGTACGATATGTCCGGGAACCTGCCATGCGCGCCGCGTGTCCTTAGTCCTCGGCGTTGTAGCCAAAGCGACGAATCTGGGCCTCGTCGTCACGCCAGCCGGCCTTGACCTTCACGTCCAGCTCCAAAAAGACCTGCGTGCCAAAAATGCGCTCAAGATCGCGACGGGCGTCGATACCGATATGCTTGATCATCTCGCCGCCCTTACCGATGATGATCCCCTTTTGCCCCTCACGCTCGACGTAAATGGTGGCGTGCACGTGCAGTACCTTCTTGGTCTGCTCGAGCGCATCGCAGATCACGCCAACGGAGTGCGGGATCTCATCACGGGTGCGGCGCAAGACCTTCTCGCGCACAAACTCGGCAACGAGCGTCTCATCGGAAGCGTCGGTACCCATGTCCTCGGGGAACCAACGCGGACCCTCGGGCAAAAAGTGCGCAACGGTCTCGATAAAGGCATCGACGTTGAAGTTCTTGACCGACGACGTCACGATCTCGTCGTCATATTCCATGAGCTCGTGGGCAGCCTTAAGCTGTTCCATGACCTGTGCGGGGTCGGCCTCATCGGCCTTGGTGAGCACCAGGACCTTCTTGCAACGGGCGCATCTGACGCGCTCGGCAACCCAAGCGTCTCCCCTGCCGATCGGCTTGGTGGCATCAATCAAAAACGCGACGACATCGACATCGTTCAGCTCGAACAACGCGCTCTTGTTGAGCTCGGATCCCAGACCGTCCTTGGGCTTATGAATACCCGGGGTATCGACAAAGACTAGCTGGTAGCCGGGACGGTTGACGACGGCGCGCATGCGGCGACGGGTCGTCTGAGCCACCGGCGAGGTGATGGCGACCTTTTTGCCATAGCAGGCATTAAGCAGCGTGGACTTGCCGGCGTTGGGGCGTCCGACCAGGGCCACAAAGCCGCTGCGGAAACCGGGCTCCACGTCACCAAAGCCCGCGAGGCTGTCGCCCTCGTCGCACAGGGCGTCGAGCTCCTCGTCGCTCATGCCCTCAAACGGGTCGAACTCCTCGACATCCTCGAGCTCCTCGGTATCCACCGCGTCCAGGGACTCGTCGTCCAAAATCTCATCGGTAGGCTGCATATTGTCGGACATGGGAATCCCTTTCTAAATAAAGCCGAGCGCGTGGGCAAATACCAGCACGCCCACAATCGCGGCGGTGATGGAAAGAATGTAAACAGAGGCAGCGGCGATATCCTTCGCGCGCTTGGCCAGTGGATGCAGCTCCTGGGTCGCGAGGTCGACAATCGCCTCCATGGCGGTATTGCACAGCTCGCCGTGAATCACCAGGCCACAACAGATGATAATCGTGGCCCACTCGGCAATGTCGAGGCCCACGATACAGCCGGCAATGACGGTGCACACGCCCGCCACGAGCATGACCTTAATGTTGCGCTCGGTCTTGACGGCGGTAACGAAGCCCTCCATGGCATAGGAGAACGACTTTAAGAAGGACGGATGGTCCTTGTTAGATCCGGGAATCATAGACGGCTCCTAGTCGTGGGCGTGGTTGGTGATGGGGCCGACATGGACTAGCTTGGGGTCCTCGCCGCGCTCGAGCGCCAGATCGCGCAGGGTGGCGTCCTCGCGGGCCTCCATGACCTCGGCCTCGTCGTCATCAATATGGTCATAGCCCAGCAGGTGCAGCATGCCGTGAACGAGCATCAGACGGCACTCGTCAGCGGGGCTATTGCCAAAACCGGGGGCCTGACGGGCAATGACCTCCGGGGCCAAGATGATATCGCCGAGCTCGAGCGTCTCATCGGCGGGAATGTCATCGTCAAAGGCCGAGTCGCATTCAAACGAGAGCACATCGGTGGTGCGGTCGATGCCGCGCCACTCGTGGTTGAGCTCGTGCATCTCGTCCTCGTCGACATACGAAAGGGAAATCTCGACTTCACGCTCAACGCTCTCGGCGGCAAGCACAACCTCGCAGATGTGCTCCACCTCCTGCGCGTCGAGCAGCGTATCGAGCTCGGCATCGTTGCTGATCAATACACTCAACGGGACTCCTTCCGGTCACGTGCGCGTTTCTCGCGCACATCATCATAAGTATCGTATGCCTCGACGATACGTCCCACCAAGGCATGGCGCACCACGTCGGCACGCTCGAGGTGCGAAAATGCGACATCGTCGACACGGCCCAAAATCTGCTCAACGTCAGCAAGACCGCCGCGACGACCAACCAGGTCGCGCTGACTCAGGTCGCCGGTAATCACAAACTTGGAGTTGAAGCCCAGGCGCGTCAGGAACATCTTCATCTGCTCGGGCGTGGTATTTTGCGCCTCGTCGAGCACCACGAAGGCATCACTCAGCGTGCGGCCGCGCATGTAGGCAAGCGGGGCGATCTCGATCACGCCGCGCTCCATAAGCTCATCGGTTCGCTCGCGATCCATCATGTCAAAAAGGGCGTCGTAGAGCGGACGCATGTAGGGATCGATCTTTTCCTCAAGGGTACCGGGCAAAAAGCCCAGATTCTCCCCCGCCTCGACAACCGGACGCGTCAAGATCAGACGACCCACCTCGTGACGCTTGAGCGCGGCAACGGCGAGCGCCATAGCCAGATAGGTCTTACCGGTACCGGCAGGACCCAAGCCAAACGTGATGGTATGCGAGCGGATGGCATCCACATAGCGCTTTTGCCCGAGCGTCTTGGGGCGAATGACGCGGCCGCGATACGAAAGCAGCACGTCATCGCGAAGCGACGTAGTCTCGTGCTCACCGTCGCGCAAGACGGCCAGACAGCGAGAAACATCGTCGGCAGACAGCGTGCGCCCGGCGGCCGCCTCGCGAAAAGCATGCTCGAAAAAGCGCGCCACGAGTTCGACCTCGTTCGGGTCGCCGCTCACGGAGATGCTATCGCCACGGGCGACCACATGAGCGCGAACCAAGCTCTCGAGCGCACGAAGGACGCCGTCGCCGGCGCCCAAAACGCGCGAGGGATCAATCCCCTCGGGAACGGTAAGTCTAATCTTCGAGGCTTCCATGAACCTCCCTGCGTGCATGGACCAAGCCGGAATCATCGACTCCGATGATAGCAACATCGAGCAGGCACGGGGCTGTAAGTCCACAGGTATCGTCAAGACGGGCATGATGGAACGAGCCGAGCGTCAGGTTGTCACCATACTCGAGCACGGCACGCTCGACCGTGCCCACGCGACGACGAGCGTCGGCAATAGCGAGCTCCTGTGCGGCGGCCCGCATACGGCGGCTGCGCTCAGCCATAACCTCGGGTGGCACCTGGTCGGGCATGTCGGCAGCAAGGGTACCGGGACGCTTGCTGTAGCGGAACACGTGCATACGCGAGAAACCCACACGGCGGCACAGCGCCAGCGATTCCTCGAACTCCTCGTCCGTCTCACCAGGAAAACCGACGATGACATCGCACGAAAGGGACGCCTGGGGCAAGATGGCACGAATCATACGCACCGTGTCCTCAAAGGCCTCGGCGCTATAGGGACGGCCCATGCGATGCAGGGTCGCCGTGCAGCCGGACTGCACGGGCAGGTGCAAAAACGGGGCGATACGCTGCGGGTAGCGCGCCATAACCTTAAGCAGGCGCTCGGAGATATCCATGGGCTCGACCGAGGAAATGCGCACATGCGGAATAGACGTGCGCTCCATGATGGCCTCGAGCAGCTCATCGATTTCGACGTGCTCGTCGGTCGCGCTCTTGCCATCGTAGGCACCCAGGTTCACACCGGTCAGCACCACCTCGGGCACGCCGGCCTCCTGGGCCTCGCGAACTTGCTCGAGCACGGACTCGACGGGCACGGAGCGCTCGGGGCCGCGCGCCTTCCACACAATGCAATAGGTGCAGCGATGGTTGCAGCCATCCTGAATCTTCACGCCCAGGCGAGAGCGACCGAGCGCATCGACCACCTCGCCATCGCTGCAGGCGGGAACGCTATCGGACTCAACACCCAGCACCTCGCAAACACGTTCGGCGACATCTATCTTGGACGGCTCGGCAATCACGCGATCCGAAAGCTCCGACAGCTCCTCGGGATGCAAATTGACCACGCATCCGGTCACGACCACATAGGGCTCGTTTGGATGGGCCAGCGCATGACGGACGGCCTTACGGGTCTTAGCCTCGGCCTCGCCCGTAACGGCACAAGTGTTAATGACGATCAGATCGGCATCCTGGGGCTCCACAATAGCAAAGCCCAAGCGCATAAGATCGGCAGTGATACGGTCAGACTCAACCCGGTTGACACGGCAGCCGAGGTTGACGACGGAAATATGGGGTGCGAGCACGCGGGCTCCTTAATCGAGGATATCGTCGAGGGCACTCTTGATACGGTCGGTCACCGACTTCTTACCAGAAGCGACGTCATCGCCCATCTCATCGGCAAAAGCACGGAGCAGCTCGCGCTGCTTATTGGAAAGATTGGTGGGAACGACCACGCGCAGTTGCACGATCAGGCGGCCACGCGAACCGCCACCGCCAATGCGCGGCATGCCGTAATTATTGACGCTCACGGTGTCGCCGTACTGGGCGCCGGCGGGAACCGTCACCTTAACGACCTCGTCGGGCATAATGCCCTCGACCTCAATCTCGCAGCCGAGCGCAGCCTGCGCAATCGAGATATCGCTCACCAGGTACAGGTCATCACCGTTGCGCTTAAAGCGCTCATGGTCGGCGACGCGCACGTTGACAATCAGGTCGCCCGAAGGCTCGCCGCGAAGGCCGGCCTCGCCAAAGCCGCTCACACGAAGCTGGCGACCGGTCGAAACGCCGGCGGGAATATCGATGTCGATCTTTTCGTGCGAAGGCGTGCGGCCTTGACCGTCGCAGGTCTCGCAGGGATGATCGATAACCGTGCCCTCGCCATGGCAGTCGGGGCAAGGCGAGGAAGACTGAACCTGGCCCAAAAACGATCGCTGAACCGTTGTGACGTAGCCCGTACCGTGGCAGCGGCCGCACTGCTTTTCCTGTGCGCCCTCTGCCCTACCGGTGCCATTGCAGTCCTCGCAAGGAGCAAGGCGGTCATAGCTGATTGTCTTTTTGCAGCCGAGCGCCGCCTCCTCGAGCGTCACCGAAAGCGAGATGGCCATATCACGTCCGCGACGACGCTCACGACGGCTGCGGGCGCCACCGCCGGCACCGCCGCCAAAGAACGACGAGAACAAGTCGTCCATGCCCATGCCACCAAAGATATCGTTGATATCGACGTAGCCGGAGCCACCGGGGCCGTCGGCAGTGCCGTAACGGTCGTAGTTAGCACGCTTCTGCTCATCGGAAAGAACGGAATATGCCTCGTTGAGCTCTTTGAACTTAGCCTCGGCCTCGGGGTCGTCCGAAACGTCCGGGTGTACGGTACGGGCCTTCTTTAGAAACGCGCGCTTAATCGTCCGCGCGTCGGCATCCTTGTCGACGCCAAGCACCTCGTAGTAATCCCTATTTTCCGACACGACCGAATCCTTCCGACTTTCATTATTGTCACAGTGCGTCCTATACCCAAGCTGGGCCGGCCGCAAACAGAGGGTTTGATGTTATTGCATTGCGTAGGGCGAAAGCATGGCACGTTGCGAGCAGCTCGCAAACCAAACCGACACGAGCGCAAACATAAATCCGTTGGCAAAACCGTTGGCAAACTGCATCGCGCCGCGCTTCCACCACAGCAGGCTGCGGTGCAGCACGCCGTCCGAGAGCACCATGAACAGGCCCATGGCAAACGGAATAAAGCACATCACGGCAAAGGCCGAGAACACGCCCGAGATGGCCGATAGCACCAAAAACGGCGCCACGATGCCCATCAGGTAAAAACCGGTACGGGCCTTGCCTTCCAGGCGCTCGGCCTCAACATGGGCCCGACCGACCAGATCACCGCCAGAGGCGCCGTTGGTGCCGGCGTGACCCATGCCGCCAATACGGACCTCGTCGCCATCGTGCGTGCCGGCGGGAAACTCAATCGTCTGCTCGGAGGTCACACGGGTTCGCCCGCTGCCGCCGCAATCGGGACAGGGGTCGGCGACGACCTTACCGGAGCCACCGCACTCAGGGCAGACAGACTGGAACGTGCCGGCACCAAACAGAAAGGACAGGTCGACATCGATGTGGCCGCGACCGCCGCAGCTCGGACAGGTATGTGCATGCTCGGACGAAACAGAGCCCGAACCGCCGCAGTGACCACAGGTATCGAAGCGCGTATAGCGGACGGTCTTGCGGGCACCGCCCTTGGCCTCCTTGGCGTCGAGCTTAATATCGACGACCACGTTGGCGCCGTTCTCGGGATTATAGGCAGCCTGCCCGCGACGCGGCTGACCCCAGGCGCCACCAAAGGGAAAGCCGCCCTCAAAGGGATTGCCGTAGCCCGCGCTGCCGGCGTAACCGCCGCCATAGGGCGAAGCCGTGGGAGCGCCGGCAAAGGGATTGCCCGAGCGCATGGCGTCGTAGCGCGCACGCTTCTGCTCGTCCGAAAGCACAGCATAGGCCTCGGAAACCTCTTTGAACTTTTCCTCGGCATCCGGTTCTTTGTTGACGTCCGGATGGAGCTTGCGGGCCTTTTGCTGGAAGGCTTTCTGTATATCACGCGAGGTGGCGTCCTTGGAGACACCCAAAATCTCGTAGTAATCTTTTTCGTTCATCGTCGCCATGCGCGGCAACCTCCTGCTCACAGCAGCGTATATATTGCGGTAATTCTACCCGAGCGGCCTAGGCTAGACCCCAAAACAGCTCGAACAGCACATTTCCATCGAGCCAGCCCAAGTGAGTGGGCGCTAAACGAGCACGGACGCGACCTGCGATAACGTCTTTCGAGGTGACGCGCCCCGCATGTCCTTCAATATGATCGGGCACCCAGGTGGCAAGGCCCAACTCGACCGCACGGTCGCAGGCCGCCGCCAACTCATCTGCAGCGATCACGCTTGCCGAGCGAACCAACAGATCGGGCCCAATGCCACGCGTCATGCGACAGGCAAGCATCAAATCCTCGGCCGCCGCCTCGCGCTGCGACAGATACTCGGCATCAAACGTCGTCGCGGCATCGTCGCGTTGCACCAAGCGCACGCGATACGCATCGCCGCGAGCAAGCACGTCGGGAAACAGCCCGGCCAAGCGATCGAAATCCTCGGCGTCGAGCATACCGGCGGCAGAGCGGCCCAAACCCAGATAGCCCTGTCCGGTCCAATAGGCAATGTTGTGGGCGCACTCATGGCCGTCGAGCGCGTAGCTTGCCACCTCATACGGGTGATAGCCGGCCGCACTCAGGCGCTCACGCGCCGCATCCATGCATGCAGCCTGAAAATCCTCGTCGGGCTCGAGCGACTCGTCGCGACACGCCATGCGATAGAGCGGCGTGCCCTCCTCGAGCGTGAGCGGGTACACCGACACATGATGCGGCGCCGCCGCCAACACGCCATCGAGTGTGCGCTGCCAGCTTAGGTCGGTCTGCCCGGGAAGGCCGCACATCAGGTCGCACGACACGACAAGCCCAGCGTCCTTGACCGTCGTGATGGCAGCGAGCGCCCGATCGGCATCGTGAATGCGGCCGATGGCGGTAAGTTCGGCGTTATCGAGCGTTTGCACGCCCAGAGAGACGCGCGTGACACCCACCCCGGCAAGCGCAGTGGCAAGCTCTGCGGTCAGCGATTCGGGATTGGCCTCGCAGGTAAACTCAACAGGCTTACACCACGCAGAGATACGCCGGGCAAATTCTACCAAACGCTCCCCCGCCAGCGACGGCGTGCCGCCGCCAACATAGACGGTGCGGATCTGTGCAAGCGCGCCTGCGTCGCCAAAAGCATCGAGGCGCGCATACAACTGCTCAAAATAGGTATCGAGCGCAACGCTCATGTTGCACGGAGCAAAACTGCGTGAGTCAAAGTCACAGTACCGGCATTTTTGGGCGCAAAACGGCACATGCACGTACAGCGCGGTAACGGCCACCGTTAGGCCTCCAACGGATGAGCGGGCACCGACTCGCCGGCGGCAAGTGCGGCCTCACAGGCCACCACATCGTGCTCGATATCATCGACCAGTGCCATGAACTCCTCGTATGTGGAGCAACGCACCACCTGAGCGCGCCAGGCGGCAGCATGGGGCATGCCCTTTAGATACCAGCTTGCGTACGTGCGGGCACGCGACATGAGCGGCAACAGCTCGTGCGTGAGCGTCAGGTGCTCGCGCAGGGCATCCAGGCGCTCAACCGAGGAGCGAGAAGGAACCGGCGTGCCATCGAGTGCAAGGGCTCGGGCATCGCCGAACACCCATGGATTGCCGTAGATGCCGCGCGCGATAAACACCGCGCTGGCACCCGAGCTTTGCAGATGCTCAGCAGCGTCCTCTGCCGAGAACACATCGCCCGAACCGATAACGGGAATCTCGACGGCGTCGGCCACCTCATCGACGACCGACCAATCGGCCTGGCCCGTATAGAGCTGCGTGGCGCAGCGACCATGTACCGCCACCGCGGCGGCCCCTGCTCCCTCAAGCATCTGGGCAAACGTCGCGGCGTTGCGGTCTTCGGCGTAAAAGCCCTTACGGATTTTTACGGTCACGGGCACATGCGCCGCGCCCACCGCCGCCTCGACGATCTGCTCGGCCAGATCGGGAGTGCGCATAAGCGCCGAGCCCTCGCCCTTGGTGACGACCTTGCGAGCCGGGCAGGCCATGTTGATATCGATCAGCGACAGGCGATCGCCCACACGCTCCTCGACGGCAGCAACAGCGCTCGCAAACTGATCGGGCTTGGAGCCAAAGAGCTGCACGCAGATCTGCTGCTCCTCATCGGCCGGCAGTACCAGGCGCCACGTCTTATTGCTGGCATAGGCAAGGCCCGCCACGCTCACCATCTCGCTATAGGCAAGATGGGCACCGCGACGGCGGCACATGATGCGATAGGCGGGATCGGTCACGCCCGCCATGGGAGCCATAAGGAACGGCTGCTCGGCATAGGCGCCAAGCAACCGCTTGCTGTATTCAGAAAGTGCCATGGACCTACTCGTCCACCTTGAGAATCGCCATAAAGGCCTCCTGCGGAACCTCGACCGAGCCGATGGCCTTCATGCGCTTTTTGCCCTCTTTCTGCTTCTCGAGCAGCTTGCGCTTTCGCGAGATATCGCCGCCATAACACTTGGCCAGCACGTCCTTGCGGCGCGCTTTGACGGTAGAGCGGGCAATGATCTTGTTGCCGATGGCGCCCTGGATAGGCACCTCGAACAGCTGGCGCGGAATGATTTCCTTGAGCTTGTCGCACAGACCGCGGGCCAGGCCATAAGCCTTATCCTTGTGCACGATAAACGACAGCGCGTCCACCTCGTCGCCCGAAAGCAGGATGTCGAGCTTGACGAGCTCGGAGGGGCGATATTCGTTGAACTCGTAGTCGAGCGAGGCGTAACCCTTGGTGCGGCTCTTGAGCTGGTCAAAAAAGTCCAGAATGAGCTCGGCAAGCGGCATGTCGAAACGCATCTCGACCGATTTGCTCGTGAGATGGATCATGTCGGTTGTAATGCCGCGATGCTCGATAGCGAGCTGCATGACGGCACCCGTATACTCGGGCGGACAGATAATCTTGGCCTTGAGGTAGGGCTCCTCGATGCGCTCGATGCGCGTAGCCTCGGGCAGATCCTGCGGGCTGCGAACATCAATCATCTCGCCATCGGTCTTGTAGACGTGATAGTCCACCGAAGGGCTCGTGGCAATCAGGTCCAGGTTGAACTCGCGCTCCAGGCGCTCCTTGACGACCTCCATATGCAGCAGGCCCAAGAAGCCAACGCGGAAACCAAAGCCGAGCGCCACCGAAGTCTCGGGCTCCCACACCAACGACGGGTCGTTGACATGCAGCTTATCGAGCGCGTCACGCAGGTTCTCGTAGTCCTTGTTATCGATCGGGAACAGGCCCGTATAGACCATGGGCTTAGCCTCGCGGTAACCGGGAAGCGGCTCGGGGCAGGGGTTCGACGCCCAGGTAAGGGTGTCGCCCACGCGAACGGCCTCGGGGTCCTTCAGGCCCGTGACCACGTATCCGACCTCGCCGACCGTCAGCGCGTCGACCGGCGTCTCGGCGGGACGCTTGACGCCCACGCCATCGACCAAAAAGTCGCCCTTTGCCTGCATCATGCGCAAGGTATCGCCCTTTTTGATGGAGCCGTCAAAGATGCGCACCGTGGCGACGACGCCACGATACTCGTCGAAGTATGAATCCAGAATGAGTGCCTTGAGCGGCGCATTCGCATCGCCCTTGGGCGGAGAGATCAGAAAGACAATGGACTCCAGCAGATCGTGGATGCCCTCGCCGGTCTTGCCCGAGACACACACGGCATCATCGGCAGGGATCGCCAGGTCATCCTCGATCTCGGTCTTAACCTCGTCGGGATGAGCCGAGGGCAGGTCGATCTTGTTGATGGCCGGCACAATGTCCAGATTGGCGTTCATGGCAAGCGTCGCGTTGGAGACGGTCTGTGCCTCGACGCCCTGTGTGGCGTCGACAACGAGCACCGCGCCCTCACAGGCTGCCAGCGAGCGCGAGACCTCATAGGTAAAGTCCACGTGGCCCGGCGTATCGATCAGATTGAACTGATACGTCTCGCCATCGTCGGCGTCATAGGACACGCGAACGGCATTGGACTTGATCGTGATGCCGCGCTCGCGCTCGATATCCATGGTGTCGAGCAGCTGCGACTCCATGTCGCGCTCGTCGACGGTATGGGTGAGCTCGAGAATGCGGTCACTGATCGTGGACTTGCCATGGTCGATGTGCGCAACAATCGAGAAGTTGCGGATGTGGGAAATGTCAATTGAAGTATTCATGCGGACTATCTTACCCGAGCGGTACAAAAAATGGAGCCTGTTCCATAAAACAGGCTCCATTTATGCGCGTAATCTGTGTGGTGTGAAATTTACAACTTAAGCGTTGATGCTGTTCACGAGCTTGGCAAGACCGGACTTGCGGTTGGAAGCCTGGTTCTTGTGGATAACATGCTTGGCGGCAGCCATGTCGAGACGCTTGGTGACGGTCTTGAGGGCAGCCTGGGCCTTCTCGGCGTCGCCCTCGGCGACGGCGGACTGGACGTGCTTGGTCAGCGTCTTGAGCTCGGACTTGACAGCCTTGTTACGCATGCGAGCTGCCTCATTGGTGCGGATACGCTTCTTCTGAGACTTGATGTTTGCCACTTCTGGAGTTCCTTTCGAGTTCCTTGCAAAAAATGTATGACACCTCTGAGACACGGTGAGGTCATGCAAGCGCCTACTATAGCACGCTCCCCCTCAAAGGGATAGAACGAATTTGTCAAATAGGCAGGTATCATCACGATTTTCTCAAGATGTTCGTAATCCAGAGCAAAAGCGCGGCCTCAGAATCGGCCGAACCCTTGAGCGCGAGCTCTACATCGACCGCCCCCTCGAGCGCCGCGACGAGCTCTGCCATCGAAAAGCGACGTGCCCAGGTCAAGTGATTCTTGACCTGCCAGGACTGGAGCTTGAGCGTTGCGGCCAGCTCACGACCCTGTCCGCGCGCATCGAGCGCCTTGGCGACGATAAGCTCGCGGATGCGGCCGCACAGCAACGTGTAAGTCCACACGTAGCTCTTGGCGGGCAATAGATTGAAAAGCTCGAGCGAGCGTCGCATGTCACGTGCCGAGACCGCATTGAGAAAGTCCCAGGGTTGAACCTCGGCCGTACGTACAATCCAGCGCTCAACGTCGGCAAGCTCAATCTGGGGCGCCTCGACCATCTGGGCAAGCTTAGCCAAGTCGTTATCGAGCATGCGAGTGTTCTCGCCCGAACGCGAGACGAGCTCCTCGGCGGCCGCCGTCGAGATCGACTTGCCGCGCTGCGTCGCCATCTGCTGCACGCGACGCGGTAGCTCCCAGCGCTTGGTGCCGGAGCAATCGATCACGGCCTTCTTATCGATCTTGGCGATCGCCTTATACAGGCGTGTGTTCTTGGCAAGCGAGTCGGCAATGATGAGGCAGACCGTCGTGGGGCTGGGACTCGCCAGATAGTCGACAAGCGGCTCCGAGACCGCCTTAGTAAGCTTTGAGCAGCCATCAAGGATTACCAAGCGAAACTCGCTGCCCATCGGAAAGGTGTTAAGCGATCCGATAATGGACTCGATATCGGGGTCCTTGGTCATGTCGCGCTCGTCGAGGTTGAACTCGACCATTCCCGACTTTTCCAGACGCGCCTTCATACGCGAGACGGCGTGATCGCGCTTGACGCCGTCGGTACCGACGATCAGATATGCCGGCAGCAGACCGGTTTCGGACATTACGCTCCCCTCCCGCAGGCCTTCGTATTCGTTCCGTGCCATTCTAGCCCAGGGGCCCACCACACGCCAACGACGTCGTCACGGTCGCTGGCATCGCATCGCAAAGCCCTTTGCGGTCGGGCTGATGGTGATATCACCGTGTTCGATGGTGCATGCGAACGCACCGCCCGCTTCCTGAACGGTATCGATGCAGGCATCCGACGGATGACCGTATCGATTCCCCTTGCCGGCGCTCGCGAGGGAAAGCTCGGGTCTCAGGACGTCCAGCAACTCACCATCGACTGAAACCTTGGAGCCGTGATGCCCAAGTTTAAGGACATCGATATCCCCCACCTCCTGCACGAATTCCCGTTCTTGGTCGAGCTCGGCATCACCAGTGAGGAGCATACGCAGGCTCTTGCCTTCCTGAACATAAGAGAGTAGCAGGACAAGCGAGTCCTCATTTCCCTCGCCATCTACGGACTCGAACGGCCACATCACGCGGGCACAAAATGAGCCGATGTCGACCGTATCCCCACGGCGCACCTGCCGATACTCAACGCCAGGTCGATTCAATACCTCGGCAGGAGCATCCTCCAACGCATCCGCCGCCACGGCAATCGTTCCGACCGAAAACTGTTCGAGCACGGCAGGTAGACCACCCCAGTGATCCTCATCCCAATGCGTCACAAAGACGGCATCGATATGGTGCACGTTATTGCGAACCAACGCCGCTACCACGCGCCCATCGAGCCCGCAGTCGACGAGTGCTAATGCGTCGCCCTGGCGGATAAGAATCGCATCCGCCTGGCCCACATCGAGCACCGTCACCGAAGGCGGAGCGAATCGATCCCAGTAGACGTACGGAATCGCAGCCAAGAGCACCAGGCATGCAAGCCCCACCGCCATAGGACGTGCACGGGGACGCGGCCACCAGACCAACAGAACCGCCAGCAAACACGGCACTAGGTAAATCCACATGCTTTCGGGCGGCACACTCACAGATGCACCAGGCACGGCGGCAAACAGCTGCTCGAAGAACAGCGCGCAACGGGCGGCAATCATGGGCACAACGAGCGCCCAAGTCCGCAACGGTCCCACGAGCGAAAAGGGAACCAGCACGATGGACACAGCAAGCAGTACGCTCACCACCGGACCGATGACCGCATTTGCCAACGGAGCAATGAGCGAGAACGTACCGAAGGCGGGAATGGTAATGGGAAGAGTCGCCAGTTGCGAGCACAGCGTGACGGAAAGCATGCTGGCAACGCCCGATGGCACACCCAGCTCACCCAAAGCGTAGGTCGCATAGGGGCAAAAGCACAGAATGGCAAAGACGCTGGCACATGAAAGCTGAAAGCCCATATCGAACAGCACCGTCGGTCGCAGTAGCACAAAGATGGACATGGTTACGAAGAGTGCCGATGCGCCGTGCCGGCGACGCTCCGCGCCGTTTACGACAAGCGTCGCGAACACCATGCAGCACGCGCGCACGGCCGAGGGAGACGCGCCCGTAAAGGCAGCGTAGCCCATAAGCGTTATCGCCAATATCGCCCGGTGAAGACCACGTGAGCACCGAGTCTTTTGCAATACACCCTCGATTACAAACCCCACGATAGCCAAATGGCTGCCCGAGACGGCGATAAGATGCGCCGTTCCCGTCACCGAAAACCAGTCGCCCGCCGGCTGGGCGCGCAGCTCGGCCGAACGACCGCAGATGACACCGGCTATGAGCGCACGCGCCGGGTCGGTCGCAGGCGCGATGGACGCAAGCAGCCCATTTCGCAGCCGAAGCAGCGGCCCCGGAGAGCACTCGTCGACCGACACAATCCGAACGGCTTGAACCTTGCGCACCTCGCCTCGGAGCACGCGCGATCGTCCATATGCATCGTTCTCAAAACGTGAAACGCGACCGATAACACGCGCGTGCGCCCCGACCTTGAGCTCGAGGTCGCACGATAGGCGAACCGTTGCCAAGTTCTTACCGTCCGCACGTGCCTCGCAGGTATAGGAATACACGTCGTCGTTTATGGATGGATCGCCCTGCACGACAAACTCGAGGCCGCTTGCCGCTCGAGCGTCGAGCGCCTTCGAGGCGTTGAGCGCGCCCGCAGCCCACCACGCCGAGACGACCGCTCCCGCCACGAGACCGACGGACGCGGCATACAGCCACCGCTTCCAAGGAGCAAGCGGTGCACAAAATTGAGCCAGCACAACGAATACCGCCGCCGCAACGGGAATGGCCCATAGCAGCCCGACCGCCGGCGCCTGCTCCCTCAGCAGCACATCAGCGGCCACGTTGAGCACCAAGGCGCAGCTCATGCACACGCCGGCACACAGGGCCATCGTCCACGGCATCAGGGGCCGCGGAGGCATCACATGCTCGCGCTCGGTCGCACTCATACGCAGATGCAATCTTTGATTTTGGCAAGCTTCTTCTCGCCGATTCCCGACACACGCATCAGATCGTCAACCGAGGCAAAAGCACCGTTCTTTGTCCGCTCATCGATAATCGACTGCGCCATGGAGGGACCGATGCCCGAGAGCGTCTGCAGCTCTGCCGCGCTTGCCGTATTGATGTTGACTAGGCCCGTTGCGCCACTCACGCCCAATGATGCGGAAGCCCCACCATCAACACCGGCTTCCGCAATGGACGCCTGCTGCTCCCCCACCGTTGGAACGTGGATTTTTTGTCCATCAGTGACCTTGGATGCCCGGTTAAGCCCCGTAACGTCTGCCTCGGGCGTAAGCCCGCCGGCGGCATCAATCGCCTGAGCCACCCGCGCGCCGTCCTTGAGACGATATACACCGGGCGACACAACGGCGCCGTCGACATCGACATAGACCTCTGCCGCGGCAGAAGCCTTAGCCGAAGAACCTTCGGATGTCTTTCCGCTCGAGGCATCACCGGATCCCGGCTCCACCAACGAGCCTGAACCGTCAGTGCGCTCAAACGACACGCCACCGGCACCGCCGCCAAGGTTCGCCATCGCCAGTCCACTCGCCATCGCAATGACGACCAGTATCGCCATCACCACTGCCTTATGACCGAACAGCTTGTCCGCCAAGCGGTCCATCCGTTTGACTCGTTCGTGTTGTTCGCGCTGCGCCATAGCAAAACCTCCCAACACCATCGTGTCAGGAAAGGAGCTCCACAACAGCCACGCTCCAAAACCGGTTTTAACGGTCAAACCAAAAACCGACCAAAACCTTGCACAAATCTGTCCATTTATTCAGGCACACGTCAGCAAATGAACACTTAGCCGCAAAATGCCCAGATAGCAAAAGGCCGACGATGCAGGCGCATCGTCGGTCTATGCACAAATTTACTCGTGATCTTGGTAAATCTCACGCGGAGCAAGCTCCGAATGTTTGCGTTTTAAGGTCTTAGGGGCCTTATACGTGTTGCTGGAGAAGTCAATGTACTCGGTCTGCTTAAGCAGACGCTCGATCATCTCCTCGTGGTCGAACAGCTCCCAGGCCTCGTGCACGGCATCGAGTTTGGCGTGCGTCTCGGGACGACGCGGCATAAACAGCGTGCAGCAGTCGGGCGCCGCCTCGGTGGAAATATCGAACGTGCCGATCTCCTGAGCGCGCGCAATGATCTCCTGCTTGTCGGACCCGATGAGCGGACGGAACACGGGAATCTTCACGGCCTCGTTGACGGCCATGATATTCTCGAGCGTCTGGGAGGCAACCTGACCGAGCGACTCGCCGGTCACGATGGCCTTGGCGCCCTCGATATGCGCGATACGCTCGGCAACCGAATACATGATGAGGCGATACATGATCACGCGCAGGTTGCTGGGACAGGTGACCGAAATCTCACGCTGGCAGTCGCCAAACGGCACCACGTATAGGCGGCCGATCTGGACACCCGGCTCAAGCGCACGAATGATGTCCTGCACCAAATACTCGCTCGTGTCGGGCGTCTGCGGACGACCTGAGAAATGTACCGGCACGCACACCGCGCCGCGACGCGCGAGCATCCAGGTTGCCACCGGAGAATCAATACCCGACGACAGCAGCGTCACGACCTTGCCGGCAGAACCCACCGGCAGACCGCCCACGCCGCGCTCGGAGCGCGCGTACACATAAACGCTACCCTGGACCACCAGTACGTGCACCATCGCATCGGGGTCGTGCATTTGAACCTTTTTATCGGGGAAGGCCTCGCACAGCACCTCGCCCACCTGACGATTGATGTCAATCGAGGTGAGCTCATAATCGGTATTGGAGCGCTTGGCGTGCACCTTAAACGAATCGAAGGAACCAAACTCGCGCAGCGCCTTCACGGCGGCGGCACAGTACTCCTGAGGGTCGCGATTGGTGTGATACGCCAAAGACACACGAGCAACGCCGGGAACGGTGCGAATGACACGCGCCGCCTCGTCGGCCTGATGCTCGTTAAAGGTCACGAGGATATAACCGGAAATTCGAGACACGGCATTCACGGAAAAGGCGGCCAAGGCCGCCTTGATGTTATCCATGAGGATATGCTCAAAATGTGCGCGGTTCTTACCCTTCAGTCCAACCTCGTGATAGTGGACCAGGCAGACGCGAGCCGCCATTTAGGCTTCAGCAACCTTGTGGCCGAGCGCCTTCTCGTAACGGGCCTCGTCGTAAGAGATGTCGCCGTCGACAATCTCGTCCATAGCCATCGAAATGGTATCGGCACCGGAAAGCCCGATGGTGATGTCATCGACATCCTGGACGGCAAGCACGCGGTTGTGCTGGCCACGCAGCATGCTGTTAATATCGCAGGCGCGCTTGGAGGCAAGCGAAGCGAGCAGGAAGCGGTTGTGATCGGTCTTCTCCAGAAGATCGTCAATGCAAGGCTTTACAACGGACACGGACCTCAGATCCTTTCATGCATATCGAGAACGCGAACGAGCTCATCGGTCGCGCGGTCGAGATCGTCATTAACCACGACGTCGTCGTAGCGGTCGGCAAGGGCAAGCTCATCGGCGGCGTTTGCCATACGCAGCTCAATCGTCTCGGGCGTCTCGGTACCGCGACCGACTAGACGCTCGCGGAGTACCTCAAGCGAAGGCGGCTTGATAAAGATCAGCACGGCCTCGGGAAAACGTTCCTTCACCTGCAGGGCGCCCTGGACATCGATCTCCAAAATCAGAGACGCGCCCGAGGCGAGCTTGGATGTGACCTCGCTCACCAACGTGCCGTAGCAGTTACCGTGGACCTCGGCCCACTCAACAAACTCACCGTTTGCCACGCGGCGGTCGAACTCCTCGCGCGTCAGAAAAAAGTAGTTGACGCCGTCGACCTCACCTTTTCGTGGTGCTCGCGTGGTAGCCGAAACCGTCAGGCCCAGGTTCGAGCGGCGCTCGCGCACACGAGTGACGAGCGTACCCTTGCCTGCGCCTGACGGTCCAGAAATCACAAAGAGCTTGGAATCCTGAGCGCTCACTTATTTGGTCAGCTGCTCGAGGAGCTGCTCGCGCTGACGGACGCCGAGGCCCTGGACGCGACGGGTAGCGGAGATACCGAGCTCCTCCATGATCTTGGCGGCCTTGGCCTTGCCATAACCAGGGAGAGACTCGATGAGAGTGGAAACCTTCATGCGGGAAGCGATGGGATCATCGGAGTTGAGCACGGACTCGAGGGACTTCTCGCCCTTCTTGATCTGCTCGCGAAGCTCAGCGCGGGCGTGACGTGCGGCAGCAGCCTTCTCAAGAGCCTGCTTGCGCTGCTCATCGGTAAGCTGAGGGAGTGCCATTCGTACCTCCAAATAGTTGGGTTATATCTGATTCAATAATTGGCATTTTAGCACGTAGAACGTACAAAATGCCCAATCGCGGCTCCATAGGTTAGACGATACCCGCAAAAAGTGCAATATACTGCGCCCAAAGTTAAGCCCCTGACCTGCGATTCCACACAAAGGATGGGAAAGTTTTCGCAGGCACAGGGGCTATTTTGTGCTAATGAGACCCAAAAGTGGTGACTTAGGGGAATCTTTTACGCGACGTTTTCGACCAGCTCGGCGACGATGGCGTCAAAGGCGGCAACCGGATCGTCGGCGCCGGTGATGGGACGGCCCACCACAATGTGACTTGCGCCGCGCTCGATAGCCTGGGAAGGCGTCGCCACGCGGGACTGGTCACCAAGAGCGGCGCCCACCGGACGCACACCCGGAGTCACGATCAGGGCATCAGGACCCAGCAGCTCACGCATGTCGTGAGCCTCCATCGGCGAGCACACGATGCCATCGATGCCGTTGGCCTGAGCGAGCTTTGCCAGGCGGGCGGCCTCCTCGGCCACAGGCGACTCGACGCCGATCTCGCTCAAGGCATCCTGATTCATGCTCGTGAGCACGGTGATGGCGACGAGCTTGGCGCGGTCCTCGCGCGCCTCCTCGGCACCCTCGCGGCAGGCAGCGAGCATGGCGCCCGAACCCAAGCCGTGAACCGAGAGCAGGTCGGCACCGGCAAGCGAGGCCGAACGGGCGGCACCGCGAACCTGATGTGGAATGTCATGGAACTTAAGGTCAAGGAAGACCTTAAAGCCCAGGTCCTTAAAGGTCTTGACGATCTCGGGGCCCTCAGCGTAATAGAGCGTCATACCAACCTTGAGCCAGGCGGCATGGCCCGAAAGCTCGTGGGCGAGCTCGAGCGCACGCTCACGATCGCAGTCGAGGGCGACGATTACGCGGTCGCGGGCATCGGTCTCTAGCATTCGAAAGCACCTACCAGCTCGTTGATGTCCTTTACGCCCTGGGACTCGGCCCAGGCCTCGAGCTCATGCGCGATCTTGAGCGAAGCGCACGGATCGACGAAGTTGGCCATACCGACCGACACGCAGGTGGCGCCGGCCAGGATAAACTCAGCCGCATCCTCACCGGTCATGACACCGCCGACACCGTTGATGGGGATATCGACGGCCTGGGCAACCTCCCAGACCATGCGCACGGCGATGTGGTGGCACAGCGGGCCCGAAAGGCCGCCCTTGGGCTTGGCTACGCGGGACTTGCGGGTATGGACGTCGATGGCCATGCCCTGAATGGAGTTGATGACCGAAAGGCCGTCGGCGCCGGCGGCCTCGAGGGCCTTGGCGATCTCGGCGACGTTGACCGGTGCCATCTTCACGAACAGCGGCTTATCGGTCACCTTGCGGCAGGCAGCCATAACGGAAGAGGCGCCCTCGGGCGTGGAGCCCATGGCGGCACCGCCGGCGGCAATATTGGGGCAGCTCACGTTGATCTCGTAGCCGGCAGCCCAGGGGCACAGCTCGACATACATCTCGAGCGCGCGGACAAACTCGTCAACGGAGTGGCCGGCAACCTGACAGATGACCTGGCAGCCGTCCTTGGACAGCTGTTCGAGCCACGGACCGGACTCGCGGGCAAAGGCAGCCACGCCGGGGTTCTGAAGGCCCACGGAGTTGATCATACCGCCGGGAATCTCTGCCATGCGGGGCGCGGGATTGCCGGGCCAGGGCTCGGCTGCGCAACCCTTGGTGGTGATGGCGCCCAGCTGGGAAACATCAAAGAAGTTCTGGAACTGCCAACCGTAGCCAAAGGTACCGGCTGCGGTGTTGATGGGGTTCTGCATCTTGACGCCGCCGAAATCGACGGCCATGTTCACGGTACCCACTAGAAGACCACCACCTTGGAAGCATCGAACACGGGGCCGCACATGCAAGCACCCTTCATACCGTCGACCGTCTCGACATTGCAGGTGTTGCAGGCGCCAAAGCCACAGCTCATCATGCGCTCAAGCGACACCTCGCAGTACGCACCGGCCTCGGCGGCAGCGGCGGCGACTTTCTTCATCATGACAGCGGGGCCGCAGCTGGCGACGTAGTCGTAGCCGCCCTCGCCGAGCAGCTCGGCGGCAGGATCGGTGCAAAAACCGTGCGTGCCGAGCGAGCCGTCGTCGGTGCAAACGTTGACCGTGGCGCCCAGCGCGCGGAACTCATCGACACCCACGGCCTTGGAAGCGGTGCCAAAGCCCAGGCACACGTCAACATCCACGCCCTGCTCGGCAAGCATACCGGCAAGACACAGCACGGGCGGAACACCGATGCCGCCAGCAACGAGCAGCGCCTTCCTGGTGCCCTCGGGCACAAGCCAGCCGCGGCCGCCAGGGCCCAGCAGATTAGAGGTGGAACCGGGGGCCATCTGCGACAGACGACGGGTGTCGTCGCCCACGACGGCGTACCACAGCTCGACGGTGCCGGCCTGGGCGTCGGCGCGATAGAAGCTCAGGGGCACGCGAAGCAGCGAGGACGCATCGCCGGGCACGGCAATGTTCACAAACTGACCGGGCTTGAGCGCACTTGCAAGCTTGGGGGCCGAGATGACGAGCGAGAAGATGCCGTCGGCGATCTCCTGGTTCGAGACGACCTCGAAGTCGTGCATGCGTGCAGTGGAAGGTGTGGGCATAGACGCTCCAATCCCCCATGCGGTTGCATGGTCAAAACGAACAGAAAGCGCGGCACCGCAAGGGCACCGCGCACAAAAGCGATAAGGCTATGCTAGCAGATGCAGCCGTCGGCGAGCGTCTGCTTACCGCCGACAAACACATCGGTGGCACGGCCGGTAAGCGTGCGGCCGGCGAAACCGGAGTTTTCGGCGCGCGACTCGTAACCGTCCTCGCCAACCGTCCAGGTGGCGGACGCGTCGAACACGGTCAGGTCGGCAACGGAGCCCGCCTTGACCTGAACCTGGTCGAGACCCAGGATCTCACGCGGTTTGATGGCCATGAGCTCGACCATGCGGCCCATGCTCATCTTGCCCGTGTTGACCAGCTCGGTGAGTACGAGCGACAGCGAGGTCTCGAGGCCGATCATACCAAAGGGCGCAAGCTCGAACTCGCGGGCCTTCTCCCACGGGGTGTGGGGAGCGTGATCGGTGACGATAGCGTCGACGGTGCCGTCGATGACGCCCTGACGGATGGCCTCGGCATCCTCCTCGGTACGCAGCGGCGGGTTGACCTTGAGCGAGGTGTTGTAGGTCTCGTCCAGGTCGTTCTCGGTCAGGAACATGTGGTGCGGGGTGGCCTCGCAGGTAACCTGAACGCCGGCGGCCTTACCGGCACGCACGAGCTCGAGACCGTGAGCGGTGGAGATGTGCTGGATGTGCAGCTTGGCACCGGTCAGCTTGGCGATCTCAATGTCACGGGCGATCTGGAGCTCCTCGCCGGCAGCCGGCCAACCCTCGAGGGCCAGACGGGTCGAGACCTTGCCCTCGTTGATCTGGCCGTGGCCGACCAGGTCCTCGTCCTGGCAGTGGCTCATAAAGACCTTGCCGAACATCTTGCCGTAGTCCATGCAGCGACGGAGCATGCCCGCGCCCTGCACGCCGCGACCGTCGTCGGTGAAGGCGACGGCACCATGGGCGACCATATCACCCATCTCGGACATGGCCTCGCCCTTAAGACCGCGGGTCATGGCGCCCGACGGATAGACGCGGCAGTGACCGACCTCGGCAGCACGGGACTTGACGAACTCCACGACGGTGCCGTTATCGGTGACGGGATCGGTGTTGGGCATGGCGCACACGCCGGTAAAGCCGCCCTTGGCAGCTGCGCGGGTACCGCTCTCGATGTCCTCTTTGACCTCGTAGCCGGGCTCGCGAAGGTGAACATGCATATCCACCAGGCCGGGGACGAGGTACTTGCCGGAAAGGTCGCGGACCTCGGCTCCCTCGACGGCGAGATTCTCGCCGACCTCGGCGATCTTGTCGCCGTCAATCAGGACGTCAACGACACCGTCAAGCTCGACGGACGGGTCGACGACGTGGGCATTCTTAAGAAGCAAGGCCATTATCGGCACCTCCAAGCAGCAGATACAGGATAGCCATACGCACGCAGATACCGGCGTAGACCTGTTCCAGGATGACGGAGCGTTGCGGGTGGTCGGCCATATAGGAGTCGAACTCGACGCCGCGGTTGATGGGGCCCGGGTGACAGATGATCGCGTCGGGCTTCATGAGCTTCTCGCGGTCCTTGGTCAGGCCGAAGAGCTTGTGGTACTCGCGAATCGTGGGGAACGGGGCACCCTCGAGGCGCTCCTGCTGCACGCGCAGCATGTAGACGACGTCCAGCTCGGGCAGGACGGAATCGAGGTCGCTCGTCACGTGGTCGCAGCCCAGAACCTCGGGCGCCGGCGGCAGCAGCGTGCCGGGGGCGACGGCGTAGGTCTCGCAGCCCATGATCTTAAGGGCGGGAATCAGCGAGCCGCAGACACGAGAGTGTGAGATATCGCCGACGACGGCGACCTTCAGACCGTGGAAGTCACCCTTGTGCTCCCAGATGGTGTACAGGTCGAGAAGGGCCTGCGTGGGATGGTTGTGCTTGCCGTCGCCGGCGCAGATGACGCTCGCGGGCGAGTTCTGCGTGACGATGTAGGGAGCACCGGCGTGCTTATCGCGCACGACGATGCAGTCGATCTTGTAGGCGTTGAGGGTCTCGACGGTGTCGACGAGGCTCTCACCCTTGACCGTGGAGGTCGAGGAGCCGCCAAAGTTAAGGCTATCGGCCGAAAGACGCTTCTCGGCGAGCTCGAAGGAGCTGCGGGTGCGCGTCGAGGGCTCGTTGAACATGTTGACGATGGTCTTGCCCTTGAGCGTGGGGACCTTCTTGATCGCACGCTCGTTGACCTCGGAGAACGCCTTGGCGGTCTCGAGGATGAGCTTGATGTCCTCTTCGGAGTACTCGGTAATGTCGATCAGGTGCTTATGGTTGAACGCCACGGTACTACTCACCTCCCAGCGGCGCGGAGCCCACGTGGGAACCCGGCGCGACGTCGTTAATCTCGACGGCGGTGTGGCCGTCGACTTCCTTCATATATAGATGCACGTTCTCCTCATGCGACGAGGGAACGTTCTTGCCGACAAAGTCCGGCGAGATGGGGAGCTCGCGGTGGCCGCGGTCAACGAGGACTGCCAACTCAATGCGACTCGGACGGCCCAGGTCCATGACGGCGTCGAGAGCGGCGCGGATGGTACGGCCCGTATACAGGATGTCGTCCACCAGCACGACGCGCTTGCCGTCGACGCTAAAGGGAATGTTGGTGGCGTGGATCGCGGGAGCGAAATTGGTCGCATAGTCATCGCGGTAGAAGCTGATGTCCAGGCTGCCGAGCGGAACTTCGACGCCCTCGATCTCCTTGATCTCCTCGGCGAGCTTCTTTGCCAGAAGGTCGCCGCGCGTGACGATGCCGACCAGAGCGAGGTCTTCACAGCCCTCGTTGCGCTCGAGAATCTCGTGCGCGATGCGGGTCATCGCTCGATTGACGGCGGTCTCGTCCATGATGACCGCCTTGGGGGAAGTCGTGCCCATCGATCTCCTTCCTCACATGTCTTGACTGCTGACACAGTCAAAAAAATAGATGCCCGACCGCTTAAAGCGGACCAGACACCCACAGGAAGGGCTGCTCTTTGGCAGCTATGTAATTCCATGTGGGTATCTCGTACCCCTTTAATGGTCAAGGGATAGTGTAGCCAACCTCGAGCTTAATTGCGAGCATAAATACAGAGCAATCCGCAAACGGAGCCCAAAGCCCAATAAACCTATATATATTTGTGGGACGAGCTTGAAAACGCACGCACGAGCTGGCATAATCCCCTCTGCTGCACGCAAATCGGATCTACGTCCAGGGCCGTGGCGTGGGCACTATCGCCAAAAGAGGAATATCTCTGTGTAGATTGCGCACAGGGAGCGACTTCTGTGCTATAGTTCAGGCTTGTTTGTTAACGCGACATGTTCGTTTGTCGCCCAAGGAGGGTCAGTTATGTCCAAAGTTTGCGAAGTTTGCGGTAAGCACCCCGTTGCCGGTCGCTCCATCAGCCACTCTCACCGCGTCACCAACCGTAAGTTCCGCCCCAACATCCAGCGCGTCTACGTCGTCGTCGATGGTCACCGTCGCAAGATGAACGTTTGCTCCACCTGCCTCAAGTCCGGCAAGGTTGCGCGCTCCTAAATAAGGTCTTACCAACAAGTACCTCGGACTCTCCGGGTCAAAGACCTCGCGTTCATATAGAACTTACCAAAGGCGTCCTCCCCTACGGAGGGCGCCTTTTTGCACTCATTGGGGACAGACTTACATGAGGGTTTGCAGATGTCAAAGGGATCATAGCCCAGCTGATATGCCTTGTAACTAACGGTACGCCTCGAGCGAGTCGAACGCACCTTACACGGGATTGAGATGGATGTAATCGAGTAGCTGCACCGCCTGTATGTCCGACTCAACCGCGACCCGCGAATAGCGATTATCAAACAGATGTCCCGTTTTCCCATTGAAATACTCATGAGAGTCTGTCCCCAATGAGCGGGGCGATGCAGCAGGCAGATAGTTTTAGTTAAAGCGTTTCAGTTTATTGAAGCGTTTTAGTGTGCCTTTTACGGGAATCTTACCGTTCACCGAATAATTTCTTGCTATCATGCAAGGCGTAGGGTAAATCTCCGATCGCAAGGAGACACAAATGGTGAAAAAGTCACCGGAAAACACTACTCCCGCAATTGTGGACAACGTAGAGGCGCTTGAGGCCAAGCTCGCTCAGATGCGAGAGGCCCAGGCGCTTTTTGCTACGTACACGCAGGAGCAGGTCGACAAGATCTTCTATGAGGCCGCCATGGCCGCCAACAAGGCTCGTATCCCGTTGGCGAAGATGGCCATCGAGGAGACCGGCCGCGGCGTTCTTGAGGACAAGGTCATCAAGAACCACTACGCCGCAGAGTACATCTACAACGCTTACAAGAACACCAAGACCTGTGGTGTCCTGGAGCGCGACGAGGCTTACGGCATCACCAAGATCGCCGAGCCCATCGGCATCGTGGGCGCCGTCATCCCGACGACCAACCCCACCTCCACCGCGATCTTCAAGACGCTGATCTGCCTGAAGACCCGCAACGCCATCATCATCTCCCCGCACCCGGCTGCCGCCAAGTGCACCATCGCCGCCGCCAAGCTCGTGCTTGACGCCGCCGTCAAGGCCGGCGCCCCCGAGGGCATCATCGGCTGGGTCGATGTCCCCTCCATCGAGCTGACTAACATGGTCATGCGCGACGTCGACATCATCCTCGCCACCGGTGGCCCGGGCATGGTCAAGGCCGCTTACTCCTCGGGCAAGCCCGCCCTGGGCGTTGGCGCCGGTAACACCCCGGTCGTCATCGACGACACCGCCGACGTGCTGCTCGCCGTCAACTCCATCATCCACTCAAAGACCTTCGACAACGGCATGATCTGCGCTTCCGAGCAGTCCGTGACCGTCATCGACAGCATCTATGACCAGGTTAAGGCCGAGTTCCAGAAGCGCGGCTGCTACTTCGTCAAGCAGGGTGCCGAGATGGAGGCCCTGCGTGCCGCCATGTTCAAGAACGGCGCTCTCGATCACCGCATCCCCGGCATGGCCGCTGCCAAGATCGCCGAGCTCGCCGGCATCGAGGTTCCCGCCAAGACCAAGATCCTGATCGCCGAGGTCACCTCCACCGACCCCGCCAAGGAGGAGTTCTCCCACGAGAAGCTCTCCCCGGTCCTGGCCATGTACCACGCCAAGGACTTCCAGGAGGCAGTCGACAAGGCCGAGCACCTGGTACTCGCCGGTGGCCCGGGCCACACCGCCTCTCTGTACGTGCACCCCGCCCAGGCCGAGAAGATCAGCCTGTTCGAGCACGTCATGAAGGCCTGCCGTATCGTCATCAACACCCCGTCCTCGCACGGCGGCATCGGTGACCTGTACAACTTTGGCATGAAGCCGTCTCTGACCCTGGGCTGCGGCTCCTGGGGCGGCAACTCCGTCTCCGAGAACGTTGGGGTGAAGCACTTGATCAACGTTAAGACTGTGGCCGAGCGCCGTGAGAACATGCTGTGGTTCCGCGCTCCCGAGAAGGTCTACTTCAAGAAGGGTTCCACGCCCGTCGCCCTCGACGAGCTGGGCAACGTCATGGGCAAGAAGCGCGCCTTCATCGTCACCGATCAGTTCCTCTTCAAGAATGGCAACACCCGCGCCATCGAGGCCAAGCTCGACGAGATGGGCATCGCCCACGACTGCTTCTACGACGTCGAGCCCGATCCGTCGCTGCAGTGCGCACGTCGCGGCGCCAAGCAGATGGCTCTCTTTGAGCCGGACGTCATCATCGCCGTCGGCGGTGGCTCCGCTATGGACGCCGGCAAGATCATGTGGATGATGTACGAGCACCCCGAGTGCAAGTTTGAGGACATGGCCATGGACTTCATGGACATCCGCAAGCGTATCTTCACCTTCCCCGAGATGGGCAAGAAGGCCTACTTCGTCGCCGTCCCGACCTCTTCGGGTACCGGCTCCGAGTGCACGCCGTTCGCCATCATCACCGACAAGGAGACCGGCATCAAGTGGCCGCTCGCCGACTACGCGCTGCTCCCCAACATGGCTATCGTCGACGCCGACAACTGCATGACCGCCCCGCGCGGCCTGACCGCTGCCTCCGGCATCGACGTCATGACCCACGCCATCGAGTCCTACGTCTCCATCATGGCTTCCGACTACACCAAGGGCCTCTCCGAGCGCGCTGCCAAGCTCGTCTTCGAGAACCTGCCCTCCAGCTTCACGAACGGCGCCAAGGACCCGCACGCCCGCGAGGAGATGCACAACGCCTCCTGCATGGCCGGTATGGCCTTCGCCAACGCCTTCCTGGGCCTCAACCACTCCATGGCCCACAAGCTCGGCGCTTTCCATCACCTGCCCCACGGCCTCGCAAACGCTGTCATCCTGACCCGCGTCATGCGCTACAACGCCGCCGAGGCTCCCGTCAAGATGGGTACCTTCTCCCAGTATCCTTACCCCAACGCGCTGCACAACTACGCCGAGATGGCCAAGTACTGCGGCATCGAGGGCAAGGACGACAAGGAGCTCTTCGAGAACTTCATCACGAAGCTCGAAGAGCTCAAGGACTTCATCGGCGTCAAGAAGACCATCGCCGACTACGGTGTTGACGAGCAGTACTTCCTCGACACCCTCGACGAAATGACCGAGCAGGCATTCAACGACCAGTGCACCGGCGCCAACCCGCGCTACCCGCTCATGAGCGAGATCAAGGAGCTCTACCTGGACGCCTACTACGGCCGCGAGCCCCAGGATTACGCCGTCTGCTAGTTTTAGCACGGTTTTTAACGGCGGGGGTGCACGGGTGTTTCACACACCCCCGCCGTCGCTTCTATCGCATCGTTGAAAGGATGCAACCATGCTGCTACCCGATTCCAAGACCGAGCTCGTCCGCCGTGGCAACAAGGTCGTTTACGACCTGGGCGACAAGATTGTCAAGGTCTTTAACGAGACCAAGCCTGTCTCCGACGTGTTCAACGAGGCTTTGAATCTTGCCCGCATCAATGAGTGCGGCATCCGCAGCCCCAAGGCGCTCGAGGTTTCCCAGCTCGAGAACGCCAACGGCTGGGCGCTCGTGACCGAGAAGGTTCCGGGCACTACCCTTGCCGAGAAGATGACTGCCGAGCCCCAGCGCTTTGGTGAGTACCTCGAGATGTTCGTCGACCTCCAGATCGAGATCCACGGCTACACCTCCCCGCTGCTCAACCGTCAGCGCGACAAGTACGCCCGCATGATCGACAGCCTTGATCAGCTCAATGCCACCACGCGCTACAACCTTCAGGAGCGTCTGGACGGCATGACCAAGGAGTTCAAGGTCTGCCACGGCGACTTCAACCCCTCCAACGTCATCGTCGGCGACGACGGCCAGCTCTATGTGTGCGACTGGGCACACGCCACCCAGGGCTCCCCTGCTGCCGACGTTGCCACCACCTACCTGCTCTTTGCCCTCAACAGCAAGGATCAGGCCGAGGCCTACCTGGAGCTCTACTGCGACCGCGCCGACATGCCCATGCAGGTCGTGCGTCAGTGGACGAGCATCGTCGCCGCTTCCGAGCTCGCTCGTAAGCGCAACGTGAACGATGAGTTCCTGAAGAACTGGATCGACGTCGTCGATTATCAGTAATATCTGAGCGATTTATTTCGCATCGGAGGCACAAGGAAAACCCCGAAGCTCATATGGGCTGCGGGGTTTTCCTTTTTAGATATCGAGGATGCCACAAGATAAAAGGACGGCCCGCATCTCCCCGATCTGGAGATATGCGGGGCCGCCCCACATATCGAACTACAAGCGAAATCGTCGATTAACGACGGGCAGCCTTCACAAGCTCGGCGACCTTGGCGACGACCTCGTCGATCGCCACGTCCTCGCGCTCGCCCGTAGCACGGTCCTTGAGCTCCACAGTACCATTCTTGAGGCCACGCTTACCCAGAACGACCTGATACGGGAAACCCATAAGGTCGTTATCGGCAAACTTAAAGCCGGGACGCTCGTCGCGGTCGTCGACGACGACCTCGATGCCCTCGGCACACAGGCCATCAACGATCTGCTCGCAGACGGTAGCGCACTCCTCCTTCTTGGGATCGAGCGGAATCACCGCGACCTCGTACGGGGCAACGGAGACCGGCCAGACGATGCCGTGCTCGTCGTTGTGCTGCTCCACGACGGCAGCAAGCGAGCGGGACACGCCCACGCCGTAGCAACCCATGATGAGCGGCTTCTCTTTGCCGTCCTCGTCCATAAAGGTGGCACCCATGGCCTCGGAATACTTGGTGCCCAGCTGGAAGACCTGGGAGACCTCGATGCCGCGAGCAGCAGAGAGCGGCTTGCCGCAGTGCGGGCAGGGATCGCCGGCAACGACGGTGACCAGGTCGGCCCACTCGTCGACGGTAAAGTCGCGTTCGGGACAGGCCCCGGTAAAGTGATAATCGACCTCGTTGGCACCGCAGGCCCACTGCTTGGACTCGCGCAGGCTCTCGTCGCACACCAGACGAATGCCATCGGGCAGGTTAACCGGTCCGATAAAGCCCTTGTGCAGACCGTTCGCCTGAAGCTCCTCGTCGGTCATCATGCGATAGCCCTTGCCAAAGACGTGCTCGGCCTTGCAATCGTTGAGCTCGTGATCGCCCGGAACAATGGCCACGACCGGCTTGCCCTCGGCGTCGATGAGTGCCAGCGACTTGCGCGTGCCGTTCTCGGGGAACCCAAAGAACTTAGCAACTGCCTCAATGGTGCCCATGCCCGGAGTCTCAACCTTGGTGAGCGTACCGTCACCAGGACCCTCGGTCACGACGACCTCGGTGCTTGCCGCCTCGTCATCGGCAGCAAAGCCGCAATCGTCGCAGTAGACGAGCGAAGCCTCGCCGGCGTCGGCCAAAGCCATGTACTCGACGGAGGTATCGCCACCGATCTCGCCGGAGTCGGCGACAACGGGCAGAGCCTTGATGTAGCAGCGCTCGCAGATGTTAGCGTAGGCCTGCTTCATCTTGTCATACTCCTCCTGCAGGCTCTCCTGCGTGGCGGAGAAGCTGTAGGCGTCCTTCATGATGAACTCGCGGCCGCGCATCAGGCCAAAGCGGGGGCGGAACTCGTCGCGGAACTTATCCTGGATGTGGTAGAGGTTAACGGGTAGCTGCTTGTAGGAGCGCAGCTCATTGCGCACCAGGGCCGTGACGGTCTCCTCGTGCGTGGGGCCCAGGACGAACTCGCGACCGTGACGGTCGTCAAAGCGCACAAGCTCCTTGCCATAGGCGTCGATGCGGCCGGACTCACGCCACAACTCGGCATCGACCATGATAGGCATCATAAGCTCCTGGGCGCCGGCGGCGTCCATCTCGTCGCGCACGATGTTCTCGATCTTGCGGATCGAGCGCCATGCGAGCGGCAGATAAGAATACAGACCGGCGGCCTCCTTGCGGATCATGCCGGCACGGAGCAGCAGGCGGTGGCTGGCGAGCTCAGCGTCCGCCGGATCCTCTTTAAGCGTCGGCGCATAGAGCTTAGACATATACATTGCTCGAGTCATTTACTTCTCCTCAATAAGTTTGTCGACCTCGGCCATAAGCGCGTCGACAATTTGATCCTCAGCTACTTTACCAATGATCTGGCCATGCGAAAAGAGCAGGCCCTGACCTCGTCCGCAGGCAACGCCCAAGTCGGCGTCAGAGGCCTCGCCGGGGCCATTGACCGCGCATCCCATAACGGCGATCGAAAGCGGCGCGGAGTAGTTCTTAAGCCGCTCGGTGACCTCCTCGGCGATGGGAATGAGGTTAACCTGGCAGCGGGCGCACGTGGGGCACGAGACAATCTCGGGACCACGGCGACGCAGGCCCAGCGACTGCAAAATTCCCCAGGCGACCGGCGGCTCCTCAACCGGATCGGCCGTGAGAGAGACGCGCATGGTGTCACCGATACCCTCAGACAGCAGAATACCAAGGCCCACCGAGCTCTTAATGGTGCCCTGAAGCTTGGTACCGGCCTCCGTCACGCCCAGGTGAAGCGGAACGTGGGGAATCTCACGCGACAGGGCTCGATAGGTATCGAGCGTCGTTTGCACGCTATGGGCCTTGGCCGAAAGCACAATGTTCGTAAAGCCGCGGTCCTCAAAGTGCTTGACGAAGCGCTCGCTCGACATCACGAGCTTTTCGGGCTGCGTGAGGTCTTCGTGCTCGGCGATATCCTGCTCAAGCGAACCGGCATTGACGCCGATACGAATCGCACAGCCCGCAGCACCCGCAGCATCAATCACCGCGTCGACCTTAGCCCAATCGCCGATATTGCCGGGATTGATGCGAAGCTTGGCGGCACCAGCCTCGACGGCGCCGATGGCGAGCTTATGGTTAAAGTGAATATCGGCGACGATCGGCACCGGAGACTCGGCACAGATGATGCGGAAACCCTCAAGCGCGGCCTCGGTGGGCACGCTCACACGCACGATATCGCAGCCAGCCTGCGCCAACGCGCACACTTGCGCAAGCGTTGCCTGGGCGTCAGCGGTATCGGTGCAGGTCATGGATTGGACCACCACCGGCGCGCCGCCACCGATCTGCACACCGCCCACATGCACGGGGCGCGTCAACTCGCGAGGCAAAGGATGGGATAAAGACAATCCAAACACTCCCCTACAGGATAAATCGAAGGACGTCGGAACGAAGCATATAGACAAACAGCAGCGCAAAGAGCGCGATGCCCACATAGCTCACAATCGTCTGGACCTTGAGCGGAAGCTCGCGGCCAGCAATCTTTTGAATGATCTCGATGACCAGCTTGCCGCCATCGAGTGGTGGGATGGGCAGCAGGTTCATAAAGCCAAGCGAGAACGAAATGAGGGCGGCAAACGAAAGGAACGTGGCAGGGCCGGCAGCAGCAGCCTGTGAGGACATAACGCTAATGCCCACGATCGAAGAAGACTGATCGAGAATCTCCATCGTATGCTGCGGCTGGAGCAGGCGCATCACGCCCTCCGCTGTCTGCACGACATAGGAGAACGAAAGGCGAGCCGACGTGATGGGGTCTAAACGGACCACCTGCGTAGAGGCATACACACCTAGGCGCTCGTCCTCTTTGAGCGCAACCGAGGTCGAATGCTGCTTGCCGTCGCGCTCATACTCAATGGCGATATCGTCCTTACCGGCGGCCTTGCCGATGGCATCGTAAACGTCCATCCAGGTAGAGCACGATACTCCGTCAACCGAAAGGATCGCGTCGCCGCCCTCGATACCCGCCTTGGCGGCAATAGACCCCTCGTCAACCTGACCGATCACGTTGGTATCCATCGGCACGGTGACACCCGCAATAGAGTAGATGCTCATAAGCAGCAAAAAGCCCGTCAGGATATTGACGAGAATGCCCGCGAGCAGCATAAAGGCGCGCTTGAGAAAACCCTGGCCCAGATAGGTATGCGAACGCTCTTGCGCAAGGAACTCGGCTTCGCCGCACGGCAGCTCCCACACATCGCCCTCGGTAGTCGCATGCTCTCGATCGAAACGGCGGCCGTCAAAGGTGGTGTAACCCGCCGCATCTCGTGGCAGCGTCTGATACTTGGCGGGATAGTAGCTCGGCGAGGGCTTCTCCCCTTCCTCATACCAAGGCGCGATAGAGCCCCAACCCAAGAGCAAGGCGCATGCCTCGAGCACAACCTCCTCGGATAGCTCGAGCTCGGCGGCAAGGTCGGCCACGGTCACGCGACCATGACGATAGATAGCCGCGAGCACGCGATCGGCGCACGAGACGTCGGTCGGATCCATACCGCAGATGGCAGCGTAGCCACCCAGCAGCAGCGGGGTCACGCCAAACTTGGTTCCAATGCGACGTGACGTGTAATGGATGTCAAAGCGACACGGCAGGCCCAAAAAGAACTCGGTCACGCGGACGCCGCAGGCACGCGCCGCCAAAAAGTGGCCGCCCTCGTGCAAAAACACAAGGACGGAAAGCATCAGCAGGCCCCAAAAGACCGATGAGAGAACGCTCAGAACAGTATCCATAAAACGAAAAAGCAATCCTTATGGGTTAGGAACGGGTTGCGGCGAGCACCTGCGCAGCCTTTTCACGCGCCCATGCATCGATGTCGCGAAGCTGCTCAAACGAATCGACCGCCTGCATATCGTGGGAATCCATGCAGGATTCCACAATGCGATCGATATCGGTAAAGCTGCAGCCATCGTTCAGGAAGGCATCGACGGCGACCTCGTTGGCGGCATTGAGCACGCACGGCATGGTGCCACCCGTCATGCCGGCACGTTCGGCCAGTGCCAGACAGCGGAAGGTATCCATGTCGGCAGCATCAAACGTGAGCTGCCCCAGCTCGCGGAAATCGATACGAGGCGCCGGGGTATCCCAACGCTCGGGATACGAGAACGCGAACTGGATGGGAATACGCATGTCGGAAGCACCGAGATGCGCCATCACGGAGCCGTCGGCGAACTCGACCATAGAGTGAATCTTGGACTGACGCTGCACGACCACGTTAATGAAATCGAGGTCGCATTTAAACAGATGCATGGCCTCAATGCGCTCCAGGCCCTTGTTCATGAGGGTGGCGGAGTCGATGGTGATCTTGGCACCCATGGCCCACGTGGGATGTGCGAGGGCATCGGCACGCGTCACGCGGTCGAGCTCGTCGCGGGTGCGGCCAAAGAACGGACCGCCCGAGCAGGTGAGCCAAATACAATGAGCCTCGCGTGGGTTCTCCCCCAGATAGCACTGGTAGATGGCGGAGTGCTCAGAGTCGACTGGAATAAGCTGGCCCGGTTGCGCCAACGGCATAAGCAAGTCGCCGCCGACGACGAGGGACTCCTTGTTGGCAAGGGCAAGACGCTTATTCGAGGTCAAGGCCGCATGGCTCGCCTCGAGACCGGCGGCGCCCACAATAGCGACGAGCACGCAGTCGACATCGTCGCGACGCGCGAGCTCGCAAACCGCCTGCGCGCCAACGCCGAGCTTCGTTCCCTCGGGCAACTCCTGCAGCACGGCGTCATCGCCATGAGCGACATCGGCCACGGCAACCGCCGGAACCGAGAACTCGCGGGCAGCGGCAACGAGCTCGGAGGTACTGGAGTTAACGGACAGCGCCGTCACCTGCAGGCGATCGGCATGCTGGCGGCACACATCGAGCGCCTGGGTGCCGATAGAGCCCGTACAACCCAGGATGGCAACACGGAGACGTCCATCGGGGCCATACGTCGTCTGGAAGGACATTACAGCACGCCTCCGATCATCAAAAGCAGCTGCGCGGTAATGCAGCCAAAGATAAGCGAATCGCTACGATCGAGCATGCCGCCGTGGCCCGGGATAAGGTTACCGGAATCCTTAACGCCCACACCGCGCTTGATGCGCGACTCGATGAGGTCTCCGATAACGCCCAGGACGGACACGACCACGCCGCACAGCAGCGCATAGGGCAGGCTGAGCTTGTAGAAGTGCGTCGCCCACAGGATGAGCCAAATCAAAACCGAGCCCAGGATGCCGCCGACAAACCCCTCCCAGCTCTTTTTGGGAGAGATCTTGGGAACCATCTTGTGCTTGCCGATACGGCTACCCACGATGTAGGCAAACGAATCGGAGACCCAAAGGGACGCGCAAACGCCCACCGAAAGCAGGGCGCCGGCAAAACCGGGCACGGCATCGCGCAGCAGCACGATAGCCGACAGCATAAAGCCAGTGTAGATGGGACCCATGAGCGTCACGGCCACATCAGAGATGCGGGTACGCGGCGACCAAACATACCAAATGCCCACAGCGAGCATCAGGGCAAAAAGCAGGGCATTCAGCAACATCGAATCGCCCAACGCCGACAGCGGAAAGAGTACGGCGGCAGCGATACCCATGCGCTCGTTAGCCATCTTGCCATCGAGCCTCGTCATACGGAAAAACTCATAGCAGCACAGGCCGCTCATGACAGAAACAAAGATGGCCGTGGGCACAATACCCAAAACCAGGCACAGGATAAAGACAACGGCATAGACGATACCGGCGGCGGCACGGGTGATAAAGCCGGCAAGCCACGAACCGGTGCCATTCTTCGCTGCGGGCGCTCCCGCAGCGACAGCCTTGCGCTCAGATGTCTTGGGGGCAATTGCCTTGGGACGATCGGACACGATTAAGCCTCCTCGGACTTGCTCAGACCACCAAACCTACGGTCACGGCCCTGATAGGCCAAAATGGCGTCGACAAGGCCCCAACGATCAAAGTCGGGCCAATAGGTATCGGTGACGTAGAACTCGGAATAAGCCACCTGCCACAGCAGATAGTTCGAAAGGCGCAGCTCACCAGAGGTGCGAATCACAAGCTCAGGATCGGGAAGACCGGCGGTATAAAGGTGAGAAGCCACCATGTCGTCATCAATTGCGGCAGGATCAATCTTACCGGCGGCAACGTCGAGCGCGATCTGACGGACAGCGCGGGTAATCTCGGCACGCGCGCCGTAGTTGACAGCAAGCGCCAGCGTCATACCGGTGTGATCGGCGCACTCGGCAAGACCGCGTTCAAAAACGTCGCGGGTCTTCTTGGGCAGCGCGGAAATATCACCCAAAAAGACAACGCGCACGTTTTCGCGCTTCAGAAGCGGCAACTCGTCGATGAACGTCTTGGCAAACAGGTGCATCAAGACGTTGACCTCATGCTGCGGGCGGTTCCAGTTTTCGGTAGAAAACGCATAGGCCGAAAGCACGTCGACGCCCAGGCGCACGCAGGCGGTAATGATCTCGCGCAGCGAGACGATACCCGCCTTGTGGCCCTCGGTGCGTGCAAGACCGCGCGACGTGGCCCAACGACCGTTGCCGTCCATGATGCACGAGATATGGTGCGGAATGTTATTGAGGTCAAGGTCGGAAAAACCGACGCCCGCAGGGGCGTCGGCAAAGTACTCGACCAGTTTATGCTCGTCGTATTGCACCTTAGATCTCCATGACCTCGGCTTCTTTTTCCTTCAGAAGCTCCTCGACCTTGGCGACATACTCATCGGTGTGCTTCTGGACCTTAGCCTGCTCGCGACGGACATCGTCCTCGGTGAGCTCCTCATCGCGCTCGAGCTTGTTGTTGAAGTCGCGACGGATGTTACGGATAGACACCTTGGCCTGCTCGGCGTACTCGCGGCACTCCTTGACGAGCTCGCGACGGCGCTCCTCGGTGGGAGCCGGGAACGGCAGACGAACGACGGTGCCATCGGAGTTGGGGGTAATACCCAGATCGGAAGCGCCGATGGCCTTGACGATAGCATTGATGAGTGCCTTGTCCCACGGCTCGATGAGCAGCATGTGGGCCTCGGGGGTCTTGACGGCGGCAACCTGCGTGACCGGCGTGGGAACACCGTAATAATCGACAGTGATGTCGGACAGAATGTTGGCATTGGCGCGGCCGGTACGGACCTTGGAGAAGTTATGCTTGAGGGACTCGAGCGACTTGTCCATATGGGCGGTGATGTTCTCTGCCATGCTTAATCCTCCTGATAGACGAGCGTGCCGACGGGCTCACCCGAAAGCGCGCGCTTGACGGTGTCCTCGCCATCGATGTTGAGGACCAAAATCGGCATACGGTTGTCCTGGCACAGTGCCGTAGCCGTGGAATCCATAACCTGCAGACCGCGGACGAGAACCTCGTGATAGGTAATCTTGTCAAAACGGACGGCATCGGCGCACTTGACGGGATCCTTATCGTAGATGCCGTCAACCTTGGTTGCTTTAATCAGAATCTCGGCGCCGATCTCACACGCGCGAAGAGCCGCGGCGGTGTCGGTCGTAAAGTACGGATTGCCCGAACCGGCGGCAAAAATAACGACGTTGCCCTTGGAAAGGTGGTTGATGGCGCGACGGCGAATATAGGGCTCGCAGATCTCGTTCATCTGGATAGCGCTCATAACGCGGCAGGGAACATCGTTATGCTCGAAGGCATCCTGCAGGGCGAGCGCGTTCATAACGGTTGCCAGCATGCCCATGTAGTCGGCCTGAGCACGCTCCATGCCACCGGCAGCGCCTGCCATGCCGCGGAAAATATTGCCGCCGCCGACAACGACGCCGACCTCATGGCCAGCGGCGAGCAGCTCCTTGACCTGCTTGGCAAGATGGTCGGTAACCTTGGGGTCGATGCCATATTGGCCGTCGCCCATCAGTGCTTCGCCGGAAAGCTTAAGAAGCACGCGTTTATATCGGATGTCGGACAAAGCGATCCTCCTTTAATTAGACTCTCAATATGATATCAAAGGCTCTGATAAGAGCCATGAAAAAGCAGGCTGTGAGTAAAACCCACAGCCTGCTCATTACCAGCTACAAGAGCTTATTTACTCGCCACGGACCAGACGGTCAAAGGCAACGACGGTAATGGTGTCGCCGAGCTCCTTGGAGACCTGCTCAGCGTACTTCTTGATGGTGAGGGAGCTGTCCTTGATGAACTCCTGCTCGGTGAGCACGGACTGCTTGTAGAACTTCTCCAGACGGCCGACAGCCATCTTCTCCTGGATAGCCTCGGGCTTACCGGACTCGGCAGCCTGAGCCATGTAGATCTGCTTCTCGTGCTCGACGGTCTCGGCCGGAACCTGATCGCGGGTAGCGCAGATCGGGGCGACGGCGGCAACCTGAAGGGCAACGTCGTGAGCGAAGGTCTTGAAGGATTCAGCCTGAGCGGTCTCAGCCTTCTCGAAGGCGAACTCGACGAGGACGCCGATCTTACCACCCATGTGGATGTAAGAAGCGAGCGCGCCGTTCTCAGCCTTGCGGGCAGCGAAGCGGGAGATCTTCATGTTCTCGCCCATGATGTGAATCATCTCGGTGAGCTCGGAGGAAACGGTCTCCTCGCCCATCGGCTTCTCGAGCAGAGCGTCGACGTCAGCAGGCTCGGTGGTAGCGACAACCTCAGCGACCTTGGAAGCAAAGCCGGTGAACTTGGCGTTGGAGCCAACGAAGTCGGTCTCGCAGGAGAGCTCGAGCAGAGCGCCGGTCTTGCCATCCTCGGAGACGAACGCGGCGACAGCGCCCTCGTTGGTCTCACGGCCAGCCTTCTTGGCAGCCTTGGCAAGGCCGTTCTTACGCAGAACGTCGACAGCGGCGTCCATGTCGCCGTCAGCCTCGACGAGAGCCTTCTTGCACTCCATCATCGGGGAGTCGGTCATCTCGCGGAGCTGCTTGACCATAGCGGCGGTAATCTGGGCCATTGTGGTTCCTTTCAAAGAGATGAAAAAGAATTAACTAAGACTGATTTACTCGGCCTTGGGCTCAGCGGCCATCTCGGCCTCGGAGACCTGCTCCTTGCCGGAGCCAGCGAGGCAGGCGTCAGCCATGAGCTCGCACATAAGGGTGACAGCGGAGATAGCGTCATCGTTGCAGGGGATGCCGTACTCGACCTCGTCGGGATCGGAGTTGGTGTCGATCAGGGCGACGACGGGGATGTTCAGGCGCTGGGCCTCCTTGATGGCGTTCTCCTCGCGCTTGGTGTCGATGACGAAGAGAGCCTGGGGCAGACCCTTCATGTCGCGGGCGCCACCGAGGTTGGTCTGGAGCTTAGTGAGCTCCTTGCCGAGAACAGCCTGCTCCTTCTTGGGCAGAACAGCCATGCGGCCGTCCTCGACCATGGCCTCGAGCTCCTCCATGCGGTTGATGCGGGAGCGGATGGTGACGAAGTTGGTCAGCATACCGCCGAGCCAACGCTGGTTAATGTAAGGCATGTTGGCGCGCTCAGCAGCGTTCTTGACGGCCTCCTGAGCCTGCTTCTTGGTGCCGACGAACAGCACGTTGCCACCCTTGGCGACGTTCTTGACGAAGGTGTAGGCCTGGTCGGCGTCGAGGATGGTCTGCTTGAGGTCGAGGATGTAGATGCCGTTACGCTCACCGAAGATGAACGGCTTCATCTTGGGGTTCCAGCGACGGGTCTGGTGACCGAAGTGGCAGCCGGCCTCGAGCAGGGTGCGGATATTAATCTTGGTAGCCATGTTAAACCTCCTGTGGTTTGCCTCCGCGCGGGGTCATCCTCCAAAACCAACCCGGACATGTGCTACCAAAGCCCGGGCACCACGGTATGAAGTAGCCGCGCGTGCGTGATAAAAACATGTTGCCGTGAAGCAACCCGATGAATGATAGCAGGAATGCCTCTTCCTGCCAACCCGCAATCAAAACCACACACCTGAGTGCGGCGCGGGACGTCCCAGCCACTATTCGCCGCGGGGATGGGCTTGAGCCACAGCCCGCTTAAGCCGATCGGGTGTGAGATGCGTGTAGATCTGCGTCGTGGACAGGCTCGCATGACCTAGCAGCTCTTGAACCGAGCGCAGGTCCGCACCGCCCTCGAGCAAGTCGGTCGCAAAGGTATGGCGCATCGCATGCGGGGCGATGTCAGCCGGAATGCCGGCGAGCGTCGCCAGCGTATGGAACCGCCGCCGGAGCATCGCGGCGCTCATGCGATTGCCGCGCGCCGATATAAGCAGCGGATGCGGCCCGGTAGCGAGGTCGCGGCGCTTTGACCGAGCGAGCAACTCCGGCCTCCCCTCTTCAATATAGAGACGCGTCACATCGAGCGCACGACGATACAGAGGAACGATGCGCTCCTTGCTTCCCTTGCCCCACAGGCGCAGCGTGCGCTCGGACCATGAGATGGATTCCACATTGAGCGCCGCAAGCTCTGAGATGCGGGCACCCGAGGCATAGAGCAACTCGAGCATCGCCGCATCGCGCAGTCCCGCGGGTGTTGAGGTATCAGGCGTCTTGAGCAGCGCCTCGACCTGCTGGGTCGTAAGGACGCCCGGCAGGTCACGCGGCAGCTTGGGCGACGCGATCGCCGAGACCGCATCGCCCTCGACAATCCCCTCGGCAGCCATCCAGCGATAGAGAGATCGAATAGCCGACAGGTGCGCCGCAAGCGTTCGGGGAGCCACCTGCTCACGCGAAAGCTCGGCAAGATAGCGACGAATGGTGCGCACGTCGGCAGCGAAAGCATCAATATCCTCGCGCTCGCACCAGGCAGCAAAGCGCTCCAGTCTCGAGCCATAGGCCGTCACCGTGTTGGGAGAAAGCCCCTCAACGCGTGCGATATAGGCGATAAACGAGTCGACGGTGTCGTACAGGTCAAAGGCTATGACCGGTCGCCTCCAAACAAGTCGGAACGCGTGGCCAAGTAGGCATCGAGGGCCTCGAGCGCACGGTCCGCATAGGCCTGATAGCGGTCGCGCTTGCTGCGGCGCTTACCATCCTCGAGTGGCGGCACCAGGCCAAAGTTGACATGCATAGGCTGATAGCCCACGGTGGCAGGATCGGTCGCATAGCCCACGAGCGCACCCAGGGCACCCACACGCGGCAACTCGACGCCCGCGGCACCGATAGCCTCGGCATAGGTGTTGAGCGCCGCGAGCAGACCTGTCGCCACGGCTTCCATGTACCCCTCGGTGCCGGTGATCTGACCGGCCAGGCGCACGCCGGTACCGGGCACGGCAAAGGTGCCATCGAGCACGTGCGGAGCGTCGACAAAGGTATTGCGATGCATGACACCGTAGCGGAAGAACTCAGCGTTCTCCAGGCCCGGCACCATATGGAAGACGCGCTTCTGCTCGCCAAAGGTCAAGTTGGTCTGGAAGCCCACCAGGTTATAGGCGGTCTTCTCCTTGTTCTCGGCACGCAGCTGTATCGCCGCCCAGGGGCGACGTCCGGTACGCGGGTCGGTGAGGCCAACGGGCTTCATGGCGCCAAAGCGAATGGCGTCCTTGCCGGTGCGCGCAACTTCCTCGGCAGGCTGGCAGGCCTGGAACAAATCGCCGCCCTCAAAGTCTTTGAGCACCACGCGGTCGGCCGTGGTAAGCGCCTCAATAAAGGCCTCGTACTCCTCCTTATTGAGCGGAGCGTTGAGATAGTCGCCGCTCCCCTGCTCCTCATAGCGCGACTGCGAGAACAGCACGTCCATATCGAGCGTGGAGGCATCGACGATCGGCGCCGCCGCATCAAAGAATGCCAGGGCATCGCCACCGACGAGCTTCATAACCTCTTCGCTCAGCGCCGGTGAACACAGCGGGCCCGCGGCAATGACCACGTGACCCTCGGGAATCTGCGTGACCTCGCCGTGCACGACCTCGATATTGGGACGGGCGGCAACCTCGGCCTCGACAAGCTCGGAAAACTTGACGCGGTCGACCGCCAAGGCGCCACCGGCGGGAACAGCCGCGCGATGGGCGCAATCGAGCAGGACTGAACCCATGCGCTCAAGCTCGGCTTTCAGCAAACCAGCCGCGGAATCCGGACGGGTCGACTTAAACGAATTGGAGCAGACGAGCTCTGCCAGGTGATCGGTATGGTGGGCCGGGGAGCTCACCTGGGGGCGCATCTCGCACAGCTTTACGGCAAACCCGCGGTCTGCCAGCTGGATCGCGCACTCCGAACCCGCCAGACCGCCACCGATAACCGTCACCTGATCGAACTGCATCTGCAAACACCTTTCTAATTGACACGTTTTCCATTGTGACCGAAGGGTGTCTGGGCGTGAAGGGCAAACTTGGAGGGCGCATACCTTCCATCCATCATGCGCTCGATAAGGCCCTCGAGTTCAAGCGAACCCAAGAGTTTGAGTACGCCGACAGCATCGAGCGAGACGAGCGCCGCGATGTCGTCGACCTTGAGCGGAGAGGCGATGAGCGCATGCATCACGGTCTGCTGCGTTGGATCCAGGTCGGCAATGCCGGGAGCATCGGGGCGCGAGTAGCGCAGGGTTCCGTAGATGCGTGAGATAGCCATCTCGATAGATTCCTCGTCGACGATGCAGCAGGCACCGTTCGCAATGAGGTAATTCGTGCCACGCGACTCGGGCGATAGGATCGACCCCGGCACGGCAAGAAGTTCGCGCCCCAAATCCATAGCAGCCTCGGCTGTAGAAAACGTCCCAGAAGGCATACCCGCCTCGGATACAAAGAGGGCTTGCGACAGGGCCGCGATTACGCGATTGCGGCGCGGAAAGGCGAACTTGCGCGGACCCATGCCCCACGGAGAGATCGACACGACCGCGCCACCCGTATCAAGCGTGCGCGTAATCAGCCCCGCGCTCGAACGCGGGTAGACCACGTCGGCGCCCGTCCCCAGCACCACAACGTGTTTGCCGCCGGCGTTGACCGCAGCCCAACCCGAGGCCTGGTCACAACCGACCGCACCGCCCGAAACTACCGTCACTCCCGCCTCAACCGCCACCTTCGCCGCAAGCTCTGCCACGGCAAGACCATACGGCGAGGCCTTTCGCGCACCGATGATGGAGAGCGCGGGCGTCGAAAGCGCCTCGGGGTTGCCGCGCACATAGAGCGTCTGAGGTACATCAGAAAGCTCCAAAACGGTCTCGGGATACAACGCGTCACCTGGATGCAGCTCGAAGGTCCCCTCAGCCATCATTGGTCCCTCCTTCCCTGGTACATCGCCGCCTCGAGCACGTGGTCCTGCGTAACTTGCTCGCTCTCGGCGACATCGGCGATCGTGCGCGCAATGCGAACCAGGCGCACGATGCCACGCCCTGTGAGATGCGTGCGTTTGGATAGGCCGAGTACGCATTTCTCGGCAGCATCATCGAGCTCAAAGGTCGAAACGACGCCGTCAATGGACCGTGTCTCGTCATCCTCGGCCTCGGCATCCGCATCGTCCATACGGGATTCGCGCCAGGCGCGAAAGGCGCGACCGCGCACAACGTAGTCACGTAACTCGGCCGACGACATACCCTCCGCACCCTCGATAATCACTTGGGGGTCGGGACGGGTCACATCGATCATCATGTCGATACGGTCGGCCAAAGGACCGCGCAGTTTAGACCGATAGCGCTCGACCATCGCCGCCGAGCAGCGACACGGCACCTCGCGATCGCCCAAAAAGCCGCAGGGGCAGGGATTGCTCGCAGCCAGCAGCTGAAAACGCGACGGAAAGGTAAAGGCCCCGTCGACGCGTACGATCCTGACGTAGCCGCGTTCGATAGGCTGTCTGAGCGTCTGCAGTACGCCCGTGGGAAACTCGGCAAGCTCGTCCAAAAATAGCACGCCGCCATGAGCTAGGCTGATCTCACCCGGGTGCACCGGGCGCCCACCGCCGATAAGGCCTGCGGTCGAAATACTGTGATGGGGACTGCGGAAGGGCCGGTGCCCCGCCAACAAGCCATCAATGTTCTCGCCCAAGACCGAATGGATGCACAGCGCCTCCTGTTGATCCTCAACGGAAAGCTCGGGCAGGATGCCGGTCATACGACGCGCGAGCATCGTCTTGCCCGATCCCGGGGACCCGATCATGAGCAAGCCGAGTTCTCCTGCCGCCGCAAGCGCCATGCCGCGTTTAGCGACTTCCTGCCCCAGTACGTCGGCATAGTCGAGCTCAGGCTCAAAGGTCGCCTCGACACCCTCGGAATCCAGGTAGTGCCGCGCGGCATCGCCCATACCATGAGCAAGCTGAGACAAATGATCGATAAATCCGCAGTCAACGCCAGCAAGCGGCACATGCTGGTCGGACCTGCCGGCGATAAAAGACAGCCCCATGTCGCGAGCCAGCAGCTGAAACGCCACCTCGCCCTTGACGGGAAGCACCGTACCGTCCAGACCAAGCTCACCTGCGATAAGGCAGCGATCGAGGTTGTCACGGGGAATCTGCCCATCGGCCGCTAGAACCGCGATGGCGATGGGCAGGTCAAAGCCGCTACCGGTCTTGCGGATATCGCCGGGTGCCAGGTTAACGGTAATGCCCGAGCGCGGGATCTCGAACCCGGCGGAGCGCATCGCGCAGCGAATACGACCGCGTGACTCCATCACCTCCATACTCGGAATGCCGAGCATCTGGATGCCCGGAACGCCACCGGCAAGCGAGACCTCGACCGTGACGTGAATCGCCTCGACGCCGCGGATGCAGGCCGCGTGAACGGCAAACGTCTCGAACGCCATCACGACACCTGCCAATCGAACGCGTTGTACTGGTGCTCGATCTCGGCGATATGTCCGCCGCGAATGGTGACGCCCACGGCATCGAAGCGAATCGCCTTGAGCGGATAATGCTCCATGAGATAGCAGCTTGCGATGCGGCGGTAGCGGCGTTGCTTTTGGGCGTCCACGGCCTCCTCGGGAAAGACCCGCGTGCCGCAATCCAGTGCGACGCGTCTGGTCTTGACCTCGGCCATCACCACGACATCGTCGAGCTCATCGAGCAGCACCAGATCGGCCTCGCCCTCGGTGCAACGATAACCCTGCTCCAGCAAGGTGTAGCCGCGCTCGTTAAAGTAGTCGATGGTGATCAGCTCGCCCAGCATGCCCAGCTCGCGCGGACTGAGCCCCTTGATAAACTCGGGCGTCATCGCCCCGCAGTCGAGCTCGCCGTTTTCCCAACGCTCCTTGAGCTGCTGCGTCTTGCTCTTTTTGCTTGCGGCACTCATGGGGTCTCCTTTCCCGCACACTGCATTGCCCCGATGATGAGGGCACCTTTCATGCGGGTAAGTACCGGAAGCAAACCAAAAGCTGACCAAATGCCGTCAAAAAACGGGCCGTACGCAACAATGGTGTTGCATACGGCCCGCTACCAGCAGGTTTATAAAACCCCAGAGGTCTCTGTCTCCACAATTGACCTAGAAAAGGCGCTCAGTCTGCAGAAAGTTTCCGCAAAAGCTCACACGATGCAGTGGACAAAGTCCATGTTTTCGAATGGCCTCGATGTGCTCGGGGCTCGCATAGCCCTTCGACTCGGCCAGATGGTACTCGGGATACTCGGCGTCGTACTCGACCATCATCTCGTCACGCGTGACCTTAGCCATGATGGACGCCGCGGCGATGCAGGCGATCTTGGCATCGCCCTTCACCACATCGCGCTCGTTAGGAACGGCGCCCAAGGGGTTGCCATCCATAAGCACGCAATCGGGCTCGAGCCCCGTATCGGCCACGGCGCCCGCAACGGCGGTACGGATAGCACGGGCCATGCCCATCTCATCGATATCCTTAGGCGCGATATGGCAAAAACCGATCGCCGTCGCCACCTCGGCAATCTTCACTGAGAGCAACTCGCGGCGCGCCGGCGTGAGCTTTTTGGAATCGTTGATGCCCCAGACGCGCGGCTCCATAGGAAGGCAGACAGCGCATACCGTCAAAGGACCGGCCACCGATCCGCGACCCACCTCGTCGACACCAACGACCACCCCATCGCCGCCAAGCTCATGCATAAGCTCGTACATGTCATTGACGCGCTCGCGCTCGGCAAGTTCCTTGGCATGGCGCTTAAGAGCACGCTCGCAAGCCTTGATCACCTGCTGGCGCGGGTCCTCGCGATAATGCTCCACGAGGGCGGGGATCTCCTCAAACGTTGCGCTCGCCAGCTCTCCGGCAACCTGCGATGCCGAAACCGAGCTCGTCATATTGGCCATACCAGGCCCTCCTTGCATGCAAATCAGATAAAAAGAAGGGCCACCCGAAGGTGACCCTTGTGTCCAAACGAGTGGACAGACGCTGCGATCTTCTTAGCGCTTCTCGGGGATGCGAGCAGCCTTGCCCACCTTGTCGCGGAGGTAGTACAGCTTGGCGCGACGGACGCGACCATGACGAACGACCTCGAGCTTGGCGATCTTGGGGCTGTGAAGCGGGAAGGTACGCTCAACACCGACACCGAAGGACATCTTGCGGACGGTGAAGGTCTCGCGGGCACCGGCGCCGGCCATGCGGATGACGTCGCCCTGGAAGACCTGGATGCGCTCGCGGTCGCCTTCCTTAATGCGGTAGTGAACCTTGACGTTGTCGGCGACGCGAACCTGAGGAATGTCCTCGCGGATCTGCTGACGCTCGATTGCGCGGATGTAATCCATGTGCAATTCCTTACTCTTCTAGAGGTGCCGTACCACCTTGGCCGGCACGTAGTTGAACAAACGTATTCGAGTATACACGCGCGGGTTTCTGCTGCAAGAACTATTTTTTACGCAGACAAAAAGACAAAACCCGCACATGATAACCGCCCGCCTCACGAATGAGACGGGCGGCATGAAGGGGGGCTACGCTAGGCGTCTAAACCCAAAACGTTAGGCGGAACGCTTGGCCTCGAGCTTGGCTTGAGCGGCAGCCAGGCGTGCGAGGGGCACGCGGTAGGGCGAGCAGGACACGTAGTCCACGTCGGTCACGTTAAACAGGCCCTTGATGGACTTGGGGTCGCCGCCGTGCTCGCCGCACACGCCAAAGTGCATGTCGGGGTTGGTGGCGCGGCCCTTCTCGACAGCCATGCGCACCAGTTCGAGTACTGCCGTGTCGATGGTCTCGAAGGGATTGTCCTTCAAGATCTTCTTGTGCATGTACAGCGGGATGAACTTGGCCTCGGCATCGTCGCGGGAGAAGCCGAAGGTCGTCTGGGTGAGGTCGTTGGTGCCAAAGCAGAAGAAGTCTGCGTGATGGGCGATCTCGTCAGCGACCATGCAGGCGCGCGGCAGCTCGAGCATCGTGCCCACGGGAATATTGAGCTCGACGTCCTCTTCGTCGGAAACCTCGGCGATTACGCGCTCGATAACCTCGCGGGTCTGGACATGCTCGGCCGTGATGGAAACGAGCGGAACCATGATTTCGGGGCGCGGGTCGACGCCTTCCTTGATAAGACGGGCAGCAGCCGTAGCCACAGCGCGGACCTGCATGAGCGGCAGATCGCCAAAGACGACGGACAGGCGCACGCCGCGCAGGCCGAGCATGGGGTTCGACTCGACCATGCCGTCGATACGACGCAGGCGGGCGCGCAGGACGGCAAGCTCTTTCTCGCTGGCGCCAGCGGCTTCCTTCTTGGTGATGGCGACCTCGAGCTCTCGAGGATTATCCAAGAACTCATGAAGCGGCGGATCGAGCAGGCGGACGACCACATCGCGACCGGACATGGTCTTGAACATCGCCAGGAAATCCTCGGTCTGAACCTTGAGCAGGTCGGCCAGGGTCTGCTGCTTCACGGCTTCATCATCGGACAGGATAAAGCTCTGGATGATGTTCTTGCGATCGCCCAGGAACATGTGCTCGGTGCGGCACAGGCCGATGGCCTCGGCGCCAAACTCGAGCGCGAGCGCGGCATCCTCGGGGTTGTCGGCATTAACGCGCACATGGTTGGCATGGCCACCGGTCTCGTCCAGGCGAATCTCGTCGGCCCAGGATAGGATGGTGTCCAGATCGCCGGTGAGCTCGGCGGAGACCAGGTCAACGGCGCCGTCGACGACGATACCCTGGGTGCCGTCGATGGAGATGACATCGCCCTCGCGCAGCACGCGGTCACTGCCCTCGATACGCACGACCTTCTCAGCAGCGTCGATATGGAAGCGCTCAACGCCGCAGACGCAGGGCGTACCCATGCCGCGAGCGATAACGGCGGCATGACTCGTCTTTCCACCGTGGCTGGTCAGAATGCCCTCGGCGGCAACCATACCCTTCAGGTCGTCGGGGTTGGTCTCCCAACGAACCAGAATGACCTTGTGGCCCTCGTTGGTGCGCGCGACGGCGTCATCACTCGAGAACACAACCTCACCCACGGCGGCACCGGGGCTGGCGTTCAGACCGCTGGCCAGCGCCTCGTACCTCTTGGAAGCGTCAAACTGCGGGTGCAGGAGCTGGTCGAGTTGCGCGGGATCGATACGGCTCACGGCCTCTTCGCGGGTGATCAGGCCTTCCTCGACCATTTCGATGGCGATGCGCAGGGCGGCGGTGGCGGTGCGCTTGCCCACGCGTGTCTGGAGCATCCAGAGCTTGCCCTGCTCGATGGTGAACTCGATATCGCACATATCGCGGTAATGATCCTCGAGCGTCAGGAACACGCGCTCGAGCTCCTCACCTGCGGACTCGAGGCCCGGGGTGGTCTTGAGGTCAGCGATAGGCTCGGTGTTGCGGATGCCAGCGACAACGTCCTCGCCCTGGGCGTTAACCAAAAAGTCACCGTAGAACTCCTTGGTGCCATCGGCCGGGTTGCGCGTGAAGGCAACGCCCGTCGCAGAGGTCTCGCCCTTGTTACCAAAGGCCATGGCCTGAACGTTGACGGCGGTACCGAGTTCGTCGGAAATGCCATGCTGCTTGCGGTAGATGCACGCACGCTCGTTCATCCAGCTGCCAAAGACAGCCTGGATGGCAAGGCGCAACTGAAGCTCAGGATCGTGCGGGAAGATGGGCTTGCCGTCGGCGACTTCGAGCTCGGGATACAGGGCGGCCTCGACGTTCTCGGAGGAGATGCCCTTGAAGGTCTCGACGAGTTCTTGCAGGTCCTCGGCCGAAAGCTCGGAGTCGACGCGAACGCCGGCGACCAGACGGGCCTGGGTCAGGGCGTTCTCGAACAGGTCGGCGTCAACGCCCATGACGACATTGGAAAACATCTGGATAAAGCGGCGGTAGCTATCCCAGGCAAAACGCGGGTTCTGCGTCTGCGCGATGAGGCCCTGGACGGAATCGTCATTGAGGCCCAAGTTGAGGACCGTGTCCATCATACCGGGCATGGAGAACGGAGCGCCCGAACGAACCGACACAAGCAGCGGATCGGAGGCGTCGCCGAGCTTCTTGCCGCAGCGGGCCTCGAGGTCCGCCTCGGCGGCAACGATCTCATCGAGTGCGCCCTCGGGCCACACGTTGCCGGCACCGGAGTACTCGACGCAAGTCTGGCAGGTAATGGTAAAGCCACCGGGAACCGGCAGGCCGATACGGCTCATCTCGGCAAGGTTAGCGCCTTTGCCGCCAAGCACGAAGTTCATGGACTTGTCGCCCTCGGTGACACAGGTGCCCTGGGCGTCGGTTCCAAAACGGTAAACCCTCTTGCAATCGCTCACGATACTTCCCCTTCCATGCGCTTACGCGCACGACCGTGGTAACGAATCGACCCGTCAGATGCGGGCCGTGAGGGAACTATACGGCGGGTTTTGAGCGGGCTTAAGCAGAGGATGCGCGGTTTGGTAAACGTGCTAAAACTGGCGGTAAACGGTAGGTAAAGGTGGTTACCTTATGAAGAGACCACTTCAATAAACTTGCAGGTCAAATGCAAGTAATTTGCTAAATCGCTTTACCATTATCGTGCATTATTTTTAGTTAGTCTTTTTAGACGGGGCTTTTTAGCTACCCCAATAAGCTAGCTTTGTTGGGCTCGACGGGCGGCGCGGCGGGCGCGGGCTTCTTGGATTTCCTCCAAGTGGCTGATGATCTCGGAGGCGCTCTCCTCGATGGCCTTGCCGTCGGTACGTACCACAAAGCAGCCTAGGCGCTTCATGAGCGCACGGGCTTCCTCGAGCTCGCTGTGCACGCTCTCGGGCTCGGCATAGGAGCCGGCAACGGCACGAGCGTAGTCATCGCCCAAGCGGCTATCGCGAATCTCAGAAATAACGTCGACGGTCGAAATCAGGCCGAACAGGCGCATCGGGTCAACCTCGTAAATCGACTTCGGCGGCTCCATGCCATGGGCCAACGGAACATTGGCAACCTTGTAACCTTGATAGGCCAGATACATCGACAGCGGCGTCTTGGACGTGCGCGATACGCCCAGCAGCACGATATCGGCACCTGACAGATCGTCGCAACCGCGCCCGTCATCGTGCTCAACAAAATACTCCATGGCCTCGATGCGATGGAAGTAGCGGTCATCGGTCTTGTGAATCACGCCGGCAACGCCCTTGGGCGGCACACCGATAAGCGACGATAGCACGGCGAGCGTCGGGCCAATCAGGTCGACTGAACGAATATGCAGCATGCCCAGGTAATCGAGCACACGGGCGCGAAGCGCCGGATCGACAATGGTATGGAACACGGCAATATCGCGATGGTCGGCATCGACGCGCGGCCCCACAAATGACTTGACCTGCTCCACGGAAGTCACCTTGGGCAGACGTAAAACGCGAAAAGCCCCTTCATCAAATTGCCCGGACGCCGCAAGCACCACCTCACAAGCGGTATCGCCGAGCGAGTCGGAGATAACGATAACGGTGGGACGAGCGGTGACCGGGCAATCCATGCGGGGCTCCTTTTGCGCTTACGCGCAGGCTGGCTTACTTTTTGCGGGCAAGCTCACCGATGTTGGCAATGCCGGGGAAAACGGCCTCGAAGCGGTTGAGCAGCTTAAGGCGATTATCGCGGAGCTGCTCGTCCTTGTCCATGACCATAACCTCATCGAAGAAACGGTCGATGGGCGCACGCAGGGCGGCGAGGGCGGCAAATGCGGCCGGGTAATCCTCGGCAGCGAGGGCGGCATCTAGCGCGGTCTGAGCGGCCTCGGAGGCATCGGCAAGCGCGAGCTCGACCTCGCCCATCAGGCTGCGGTCGTACTCCACGCCCAGCTCGGGCTTGGAGATATGCGCGGCACGGGCATAGGCCGTAGCCAGGTTGTCAAAGGTCTCGGCATCGTTCTTGCGGGCCTCGTCGAGCGCGGCGCAGCGGGCGAAGAAGACGGACGGGGCAATGATGTGCACCGCAGAGACGGCGGCAACGGTATCGGCCGGGATCTTTTCGTCGCGGGCCATGCTCACCAGGCGGCCATGGAAGAAGTCGCGAACCTGCTGGGCGACCTCGGCGGCGTCGAACTCAATGCCCTGCTCGCTATAGAGCTCGAGGGCGAAGTCGATGAGCGATGTGGGGTCGATCGGCAGACGGTCGCGCAGGATGTTGATGATGCCGATAGCGGCACGACGCAGCGCGTAGGGGTCGGAGGAGCCGGTCGGGGGCTCGCCAATGGCAAAGATACCAGCGATGGTATCGAGCTTGTCGGCGCAGGCCACGATGCAGCCAGCGGTGCCCTCGGGCAGCTCGTCACCGGCAAAGCGAGGACGATAGTGATCGCGAATAGCATGAGCGACCTCGTCGTTCTCCCCCATCGCGGTCGCGTAATAACCGCCCATCACGCCCTGCTGGCTCGTGAACTCGACGACGGCGTTGGATACCAGGTCGGCCTTGCACAGGTGCGCGGCGCGAGCGGCATCGGCTGCCAGGTGAGCACCCAGGTGTGCCTCACGGGCGATAGCGAGCGCGAGCTGCTCGATGCGCTCGGACTTGGCGAGCACGCTACCGAGCTTCTCCTGGAAGGCAACCTTGGCCAGACGCTCACGGAACTCGTCGAGGGAGATCTTCAAGTCCTCCTCATAGAAGAACTTAGCATCGTCCAGACGGGCGCGCACGACGCGCTCGTTGCCGTCGATCACGCGCTCGGCATTCTCGGGCTTGCTGTTAGAAACGACCACGAACTCACGCGTGAGCTTGCCCTCGCCGTCATAGATCGGGAAGTAGCGCTGGTTGGTGAGCATGGACTCGCAGATAATCTCGTGCGGGACCTTGAGGAACTCCTCATCGAAGGTACCGACGAGCACCGTCGGCCACTCGCAGAGGTTGATGACCTCCTCAAAGACCTTCTTGGGCGTGTCGACATGGCAACCGGGGCGAGCGGCCTCGACCTCGGCGATACCGGCAAGGATGGCCTCGCGACGGCGCTCGGCAGAAAGCACGCCGGCGTCCTCGAGCACCTGCTCGTAGACGGCGGGGCTGGCGACCACATGGTCACCGGGGCCAAGCACGCGATGACCACGCGTGGTGTTGCCACTCGTCACGTCGGCAAACGACACGGGCACAACGTCCTCGCCCAGAAGGCAGCAGATCCAGCGGACCGGACGAACAAAGGTCGCATGCTCGTGACCCCAGCGCTGAGAGCGGTAGTTGGGCCACTGCAGGCCAGCGATAGTCTTCTCGCACAGGGCCGTCAGGATCGGGGTGGCCGGGGCGGAAGGGATGTTCTTCTCGGCAAAGACGTACTCACGGCCGTCGGTGTCCTCGCGACGGACCAGATCCTCGGCAGCCACACCGCACTTGCGGGCGAAGCCCTGGGCGGCCTTGGTGGCGTTACCGTCAGCGTCGAAGGCAATGTTGGCCGCGGGGCCACGCTTGACCTCATGGACCTCATCGGTCGCAGTGGCGACGTCGGCCACGAGCGCAGCCAGACGACGCGGGCTCGAGATCACGCGGACCTCCCCATGGGCCAGACCGGCCTCGTCGAGACCCTTGGCGATCATGGTGCCAAGCTGCTTGACGGCATTGTTCAGCGGTGCGGAGGGCATTTCCTCCGTACCGATCTCAAACAGGAAATCCTTAGCGTCTGCCATGGCTTACGCCACCTCGCCTTCCTGGTCGGCATTCTCGTTGACTCCGGCGACCTCGGCCATGTAGGCCTCGCAGCACGCCTTGGCGACGGCGCGGACGCGCAGGATGTAGTTGGCACGCTCGACCGCGGACAGGGCGCCGCGGGCATCGAGCAGGTTGAAAGCGTGGCTGCACTTCATGACGCAGTCATATGCCGGCAGCGGCAGCTTGCGCTCCAGGCAGGAATGGCACTCGGCCTCGTAGTCATCAAACTTCTGACGCATCATCTCGACGTTTGCGACCTCAAAGTTATAGGCACTGAACTCGCGCTCGTTCTCGAGGAACACGTCGCCATAGGTCATGGGCGTGCCGTCGGGCAGGTAGCTCCACACCAGGTCGTAGACCGAGTTAACGCCCTGGGCGTACATGGCGATACGCTCCAGGCCGTAGGTGATCTCGACGGGCACGGGGTCGACCTCGATGCCGCCCACCTGCTGGAAGTACGTAAACTGCGTGACCTCCATGCCATTGAGCCAGACCTCCCAGCCAAGGCCCCAGGCGCCGAGCGTCGGGCTCTCCCAGTCGTCCTCGACAAAGCGGACGTCATGGTCGTTGGGGTCCAGACCGATAGCGGCAAGAGACCCCAGGTAGAGCTCCTGGGCGTTAACCGGAGAAGGCTTGATGAGCACCTGGAACTGATAGTAATGCTGCATGCGGTTGGGGTTCTCACCGTAGCGGCCGTCGGCGGGACGGCGGCAGGGCTGCGCATAGCAGGTGCGCCACTCGGCGGGACCGAGCGAGCGCAGCGTGGTCGCGGTATGGAAGGTACCGGCACCGACCTCGGAGTCATAGGGCTGCATAATGACGCAGCCCTGCTCGCCCCAGTACTGCTGGAGGCGCAGGATGATGTCTTGGAAGGAAAGCGATGAAGCGTTCATGCCTCTAATATCCCCTCGTCGAAACGATTACACGGTTAGGTACTGTACTATAGCGGTTTTTAGTCGATAGCGCCGATGCGGTTGAGCGGCCAGTAGCGCACAAGCGCCACAGCGATCAAATCAGAGCGATCGACGGGACCAAAGTAGCGTGAGTCGGCAGAGTTTTCGCGGTTGTCGCCCATCACCCACACGCACCCGTCGGGAACGGTGTAGGGATAGCTTACCTGAGCGCCGGGCGCTTGGACTGAAAGTGGCCAGCTCATGCCCGTCGTATAGTCCTCGTCGAGCGCCTGGCCGTCAACAACCACCTTGCCATCCTGCAGGTCGACCGTCTGGCCGGCCGTGGCAATAACACGCTTGACAAGAACATCATGCTCGGAGGTGCCATCGGGGTTGTGAAACACCACGATATCGCCCTGCTTGACGGGCTGACCGAGCTCGAGGCTCACCTTTTGTGCCAGGATCTGGTCGCCAATCTCGATCGTGGACTCCATGGAGCCGGTGGGCACCACAAAGGGCTCGACCACAAACGAGCGAATCAAGAAGGTGGCGACCAATGCGATCGCGATGACCGCGATCCACTCAAAAGCGCCCCTCAACGCGGAATGCTGCGATGGAACCATTCTCACTCCTCGCTCTGCGAATACGAAGCGTCCAAAATCTCCTGCGCGTACGCACGCTCCTGGAGCGTAAGGCGCGCCGTCTCGATCAGATCGGGACGCCAGCGGCAGGTGCGCTCGATGGCGTTCTTGCGACGCCAGGCATCGACCTTGGCGTGATCGCCACTCACGAGCACCGGCGGCACGCCTTCGCCGTTGAACTCGGCGGGACGGGTGTACTGCGCGTACTCGAGCAGGCCTCCGTCCTCGGCGGTCGAGAAGGACTCGTCCACATTGCTCATCTCGTCGCCCAGGGCGCCGGGAATCAGGCGTACGACGGCATCGGCAACGACCATAGCGGGAAGTTCGCCACCCGTAAGCACGTAGTCGCCGATCGACAGACGCTCATCGGCATACGCATACGCACGCTCGTCGACGCCCTCGTAGCGGCTACACACAAACAGCAGGCGCTCACTTTTGAGCAGGCGCTCGGCCACATGCTGCGTAAAGGGCTCGCCACAGGGGGTGAAGAACACTACGGTGGGCTTGGGACCCTCGGAGCTGATGGCCTCGATGGCCTCGGCAATAGGCTCGACCTTCATGAGCATGCCCTGCCCGCCGCCGTACGGCTCGTCATCGACGGTACGATGGCGGTCGTGCGTCCAGTCGCGCAGGTTATACGCCTTAAAATCAAAAAGGCCGGCCTTGCGGGCGCGGCCCAAGATCGATGTGGACATGACGGGCTCAAACATCTCGGGAAAGACCGAAAGGGTCTCGATCAGCATGTTGTCCTCCCTACTTGTCCATATCGATCAGGCCGTCCATCACGTGGACGGAAATTGTTCCTGTGTCGGGAAGATCGAGCACGACCTGCTCGATCACGGGAATCAGTACCTCGCCGTACCGATCGCCCTCAACAACCCAAACATCGTTAGCGGGCGTCGACATGATCTCGACGATCGTGCCGAGTAAACCGAAGCGCTCGTCGACCACCTCGCGACCCATCAGGTCGGTATAGGCAGCGTCGAGCGAATCGAGCTCAAAATCGTCACGATTTGCCAGCACGTAGCATCCCGTGATGCCCTCGGCGGCCGTCAAGTCGTCAATGCCCTCAAACGAGACCAGATCGCCATCGCCCGTATCGGTGACGGACACGACCGTGCAAAAGCGGTCGCGCTTAAGCGCCGGCGGCGTCAGGGCGACGCGCATACCCGGCTCTAATACAGAAGGAAGCCCCCGCAGCGGCTGCGCGAGGACCTCCCCCTTCCTTCCGTGCGGCTTGACCACACGGGCGATGTTTTTGTACTGGGACCTCAAGGTCCTAGCCCAGAACCTCTACCTCGACAGCAGTGTCGAGGCGAGCGGCCAGTGCACGGGCGAGCGTGCGAATGGCCTTGATGGTACGGCCACGACGGCCGATGACCTTAGCGACGTCATCCTCGGCGACCGAAACCTCAATCGTAGAGGCGTCGTCACCATCGATGACCTCAAGGCTCACGGAATCCGGGTCGTCGACGATCTGAACAACGAGATATTCGACGAGATCGGCGATGCGATCTGAGAGCATTGCCTCACCCTCGAGCTGTGCAGCGTCAACCTCAGGCACGATTTACTCCTCGGCGCCCTCAGCGGCCTCAGCGGCAGCCTTAGCGGCCTCGGCCTCTTTGGCGAGCTGCTTCTTGGACTTCTTGACGACGGTCTCGGTCTTCTCGCCCTCGTTGGCGGCCTTGACCAGAGCGGCGACGGCGTCGGTGAGCTGAGCGCCCTTGGACTGCCAGTCGGCGATCTTCTCGAGGTCGAGGTTGATAGTCTTGGGGGCGGTCATCGGGTTGTAGCGGCCAACCTCCTCGATGATACGACCGTCACGCGGGGCGCGGGAATCGGCGACGACGACACGGTAGTACGGACGCTTCTTAGCGCCGTGACGAGCAAGGCGAATCTTGACTGCCAAAGGAAACTCCTCCAACCAAGCAGCTTTAGGCTGCAACTACAAACAAACAGTTGAACATAATACGCCATCGACGCGGGCAGGTGAAGTCCGTGAGACCAACTTCTTCGGTGTAGTCGAGGGCAAATCCATATCTTAGACAAGAATTCGGGATTTGCAAGCACATACACGCACCCCACATGAGCTGCGCGGTATACTCATGACATGGAAAGACGCGAACATACATACGGTTATGAGGATGCCATGGGCGTCACGCCGCCTCCCTGGACGGGTCCGGCGGTGGGCCTGATGGACCTTGATGCGTTTTTTGCGAGCGTGGAAATGCTCGATCATCCCGAATGGCGCGGAAAGCCGCTCATCGTGGGCGGAGACGCCGATTCGCGTGGCGTCGTGTCCACGTGTTCGTATGAGGCACGTCGCTTTGGCGTGCACTCTGCCATGGCCTCGGCCGAGGCGCGGCGCTTGTGCCCGCAAGCCATTTGGACGCACGGGCACTTTGATCGCTACCGCGAGGTGAGCGCGCAGGTCATGGCGATTCTCGCCGACGAGACCCCGCGCGTTGAGCGCGTATCCATCGACGAAGCCTTTATCGATATCACACCGGGTCGTTTTGCGCCCGAAGACCCGCTGCTGGTTGCGCGGCGTATAAGCGACCGCGTGGCAGCGCTGGGAGTGACGTGCTCCATTGGCGTGGGCTGCAACAAGACGGTCGCAAAGATCGCAAGCGAGCGGGATAAGCCGTTTGGGCTGACCATCGTGCGCCCCGGAACGGAACAGCGCTTTTTGGCTGCGCTGCCGGTATCTGCCATGAGCGGCATCGGGCGCTCGGCCGAGGAGCGACTGCGCCGCATGCGCATCTACACCCTCGGCGAGCTATCACGTGCACCGGAATCCACACTGGCTACCATTTTTGGCGTCAACGGCGAACGCATGCGCCAGCGTGCGCTGGGACTCGAAATCTCCGAAGTCACGAGTCTCGATGAAGAGCGCGAGGTCAAGTCGGTCAGCAATGAACGCACCTTTGCGAAAGATTTGACTGAGCGCGGGGATATTGAGGCGGCGATTGCGCTGTTGGGAGAGTCAGTGGGACGCCGTCTGCGCCGTCAGGGGCTGACGGGTGCCACGGTAACGCTCAAGCTTAAGTATTCGTATGGCAGCGGGCGTACGGCACAGCGCCGGCTGCCTCATCCGACCGACGATGAGAACATCTTCGTGGCGGTTGCGCTCGAACTGCTCGACAACATCTGGCAGGAAGGCATGCATGTTCGCTTAGCAGGCATCGGCATGAGCGATTTCGACCACCAAGGCGGGATCCAAACTGACCTGTTCTGCGAGATCGATGACCGCGGAGCCCAATCCAGCGACCGCCGCGACCTATCCGTCGCCATCGACGCCGTCCGAGACAAGTTCGGCGACACCGCCCTATCCTTCGGCCGCCAATCCCGCTTCAACGATTAGTCCCTGAGGCAAAATGAAAGCCGGGCAGGTGCGGAAAACCGCAACTGCCCGGCGATATGCGTGAGGGTAGCTAACCCCGTCTCAAATGAGCTACTAGAGGAGGTTGAGGGGGAGCTGGGGGGCGTCTCCCCAGAGTTTCTCGAGGCGGTAGAAGTCGCGGGCTTCGGGAGTGAAGACGTGGACGACAACCGAACCATAGTCCATGAGCATCCAGGTCTTCTGCTCGCGACCCTCGATGGAGAACGGGTGCTCGCCGCAAGCCTCGGCGACCTTCTCCTCGATCTCGTCGACGATAGAATCGACCTGGCGGTTGTTGGTACCGGTGGCAAGCACAAAGTAGTCGCATACGTCGGAAAGCTCGGTCAGGTCGAGCACCTGAACGTCCTCGCCCTTCTTGTCGTAGGCAGCCTGCGCGGCGGCGCGGGCGACATCCTCGGCGGCGACACCGCTCGCGGACAGCGAGGCGGCAGTGCGGTCGGACGTGGCGGCGAAGCTCTTGTGCTCCACACCTTCAAGAATCTGCTCGTCGGTCATGGTCTCGTCGGCCATGGAATACCTCTTTCTAGACAGCCCAAGCTAGCGCAGCTGGGCGTAATGGTTGTAAATCGTAATAGCCGTGGGATAAAGATAGCGCCCGGACTGGATCACATAGACCAGACCCTGCGCAAAACAGGAGAAGAACAACTCATCGAGCGTCGACTCCCCCACCATCTTGCGCAGCGCATGCGCATAGTCACCGTGGCGGTTGGGCTCGATGGCATCGGCCACAAAGACCACCATATCGAGCGGCGTCATGTCGCAGGCACCCACGGTGTGACGGTCGACAGCCTGGAAAACGGCCGGCGACAGCTCGGGGAAAAGCTGCGGAAGCTCATAGGCGGCAACAGGACCATGCAAAAGCGGCGTCGCGGCGGAAGGAGAGCCGGCAATCTTAATGCCGTAATGCAGAGCGCGCGTGACCAGCTCGTCGTCGGAGAGCACTTTGTCCCAGTCATGGATCAGTCCGGCGGCAGCGGCATCAAAGCGGTCAACGCCGTAGACCTCGGCCAGATGAAGTGCGGTCTCGGCAACACCCAGCGAATGCACATAGCGCTTGCGCTTATCCTTCATGCGAACATCGAGCAGCTCTTGAATGCGCTTGAGCAGCGCGCGCTCATCGCCCTCAAACTGATCCTCTACCGACAACGTAGACCCCCATCACTCAAAATCTTCTTGGCCCAAATCGGCATATAGCCTGCGTTTGCGAATGTAGCCGAGCACGGACTCGCTCGTAAGATAGCGCACGCTCATACCGCGAGCAACTCGCTTACGAATGTTCGTCGAGCTGATCGCCAGCGCCGGAATCTGAATATAGCGCACGTCGAACGGCAGCCCCGACTCTTTGATTCGGGCACGCGCCGTATCGATATCAAAGCCCGGTCGTGTCGCCGCAATAAAGGTAGCAAGCTCAGCGATTCGTTCGGCATCATGCCAGGTAACAATATCGATAATCGCGTCGGCGCCCGTAATAAAGTAGAGCTTTACCTGCGGCGGGTAAAAGTCGCGAAGGGCATGAAGCGTATCGGCCGTATAGGTTACACCCGGACGGTCAATCTCGAACCGACTCGCCAAAAAGGCCGGGTTCGCAGCGGTGGCGAGGACCGTCATGGCATAACGGTCCTCGGCAGGCGTCACCGGCTTGTCAAGCTTAAAGGCAGGCGTGCCCGCCGGCATAAAGAGCACGGCATCCAAGTCGAGGGACTCACGCGCCTGCTCAGCGGTCACCAGGTGCCCGTAATGGATGGGATCAAAGGTGCCACCCATAATGCCGAGCCTAAACTCCTGCCCGTCCTCTAGAGGAAGCTCGGGCAGACCGATTCCACCGCGCAGCGACATGGCTTACTCGCCCTCCGAGGTCTCGGCATCGCCCGCGGCATCCGCCGCATCGACAACCTCGACGCCCTCATCCGCAGCATCGGCCACGTCAATGGCTTCAACGGCAACGTCCTCGCCAGCATCCTCGAGCTCCTCGTACTCCGAGAAGTCCTCGGCACCCTCAAAGTCAAAGGCGCGCTGGCAAATGCGGACCTCGTCGCCCGCACGGCAACCGGCCTTCTCGAGCGCGTCGTCAACACCCATACGCGCAAACTTATGCTGCAGGTAAATGACGGCTTCCTCATTTTCCCAGTCGGTCTGGATGACCATGCGCTCGATGGCGCGACCGACCACGCGGAAGGCACCTGGCTCTTCCTGGACAATGCGGAAACGCTTCTCACGCTGCAGGCGGCGGCGCTCCCACTCATCGTCGCGCAGAACGACCGGCTCATCCGAGACAGCCAACTCGGCGCGCAGCTTGGCCACCTGCTCGCCCACGGCAAGCATCAGCGTGTTGAGACCGGCACCCGTCACGGCGGACACGGCAAAGAACATATGCCCATCGTCGAGCGCTGCGCGCTTAAGGTCGGCAATCTTGTCGGCCGTGCCCGGCGCGTCGCACTTGTTGGCAACGACGATCTGCGGACGCTCCGAGAGCTCGGCGCCATACTGCTCGAGCTCGCGGTTGATGATGTGGTAATCCTCGACCGGATCGCGATCCTCAAAACCACCCGTCATGTCGACGACATGCATGATCAGAGCCGTACGCTCAATGTGGCGCAGGAACTGGTGACCCAGACCCTTGCCCTCGCTCGCGCCTTCGATAAGACCGGGGACGTCGGCAACGACGTAAGAATATTCGCCGGCACGCACCATGCCGAGATTCGGCACGAGCGTGGTAAACGGGTAGTCGGCGATCTTGGGGCGGGCGGCACTCATGCGCGCGATGAGCGATGACTTACCCACCGAGGGAAAGCCCACGAGCGCGGCATCGGCCATAAGCTTCATCTCGAGCTCAATCCAGTGCTCCTCGGCCGGCTCGCCCAGCTGAGCGAACGCGGGCGCGCGGCGCACCGACGTCACAAAGTGCGTGTTGCCCAGGCCGCCGGCACCGCCGGGCGCCACGACAACGCGCTCGCCATCATGCACCAGGTCGGCAATCTCAAACATCGGGGTCTGCGTCTCGGGATCGAGCTCGCGCACCACGGTACCCATAGGGACCTTGAGAATCAGGTCCTCGCCGCTCTTGCCGTTACGACGGGCACCCTGCCCGTGCGTGCCGCGCTCGGCGCGAAAGTGATGCTTAAAGCGGTAATCGATCAGCGAAGACAGCTGAGCATCGGCCTGGATGACGACATTGCCGCCACGACCGCCGTCGCCGCCATCGGGGCCGCCCTTGGGGACAAATGCCTCGCGCCTAAACGACATGCATCCGGCTCCGCCGTCGCCGCCGCACACGTTAATGCGGCTGATATCGGTGAACTGTGACAACAGAATCGCCTCCTACAAAAAAGAGGGAGACCCTTGAATCCTAAAACTCAAGTGCCTCCCACATATGTGCTCTATGAAGGGTGAATTACGCGTTCGCGAGCGGGCGTACGCTGACCCTGTGCTTGATACCCTTGTGGAACTCAACGGTACCGTCGACCAGCGCGAACAGCGTGTCGTCCTTACCACGGCCAACGTTCTCACCCGGGTGGATGTGCGTGCCGTGCTGACGGACGAGAATCGTGCCCGTGGTTACCGTCTGGCCGGCATAGCGCTTCGTGCCAAGGCGCTGACCGCGGGAGTCACGGCCATTACGGGAGGAACCGAGTCCTTTTTTGTGTGCCATTGTGTATACCTACTCTTTCGTTACGAGTGTAATCTACTCGGCGACGGGAGCCTCGGCAACAGCCTCAGCCTCTGCCTTGACAGCCTTCTTGGCGCGGGAGGTAGCCTGAACCTTCACGATCTTCAGCTTGGTGAGCTGCTGACGGTGACCCTTCAGACGACGATAGCGCTTGCGCTTGTGGAACTTGAAGACCAGCTGCTTCTCGCCCTTGAACTGCTCAACGATCTGAGCGGTAACCTTGGCCTTGGCCAGCTTGTCGGGATCGGTGACGATCTTCTTACCATCGTTGAGGAAGATAACCGGCAGGGTGACCTTGTCGCCCTCATTGCCCTCGATCTTCTCGACGGTGATGACATCGTCGGTGGCGACCTTGTACTGCTTGCCGCCCGTGTTAACGATTGCGTACATGTTTACTTGCCCTTCATGCATCAGTTAGTGCAACAGCCGAATATAGTAGCAGGCGAAAATACCCCCGTCAACGAGTATGTGGAGCAAATCCACAAGTTCGCACAGGTATGGGGCTGACGAGTCGGCCCTCGTCGTCCTCGCATGCTTGATTCTGACGCTCGACATCGTAGGAGCAGATGGTCACGAGGTCTTGCATACCGGTGGAAACAATAGGTGCATCCACGCCCGGGGTCAAGCCCTGCAACAAAACATCAGCAGCAGAAAGCAAAATCTCCGGACGCATGGAGCCCTCGTTGTCGGCATGGGTGTCGAGCATGAGCACCAAATGGTCCGGGCGCTCCCCCGCCGTGAGCTCATAGCCCACGAGCGTGTGGTCCAAATCCAAGCGCTTGCTCTTTTTTCCGCGCGCGTAGTCGATGCCGTGACCCGCGCGCAGCGTGTCAATCGCACGACGCACCTCGTCGGCGCTTACGGGCGCCTCGGAATCCAAGTGCAGGTCGATGCGATACGACAGGCGCGTGAGCTGCGCCGTCAACGCCGGCGTGCGCACGTCGATGTACGCCGCCTCAATGGGCGCCAGATCGGCCGGAGACGCCGCAGCCAGACGTCCAAACGCCTCGTCGAGCGCCACGAACTCGGTCATAAATAGGTCATACCACTCGCAGGTCGACGACGTACCCACCGGTAGCGCCGAAGAGAAGCCCACGCGCATGTGCGGAGAGAAGCCCTGCGTGACGGCATAGGGAAGCCCCGCACGGCGCACGATGCGCTCAATGGTATGGATTACTTCGAGATGGCCCAGGTACTTAAGGCGATCGCGCTTGCCATAGCGAACACGAAGCCTAAAGAGCGAGGGGTTGTCGGTCAGGCGCTCACTCATGCGCGATCACCCATCAATACATTCTTGGCGTGGAGCGTGGGGCAGATCCCGCAGCCGGTGCACGACGTGCGGGTGCAGTCGGAAGTCGTGACGCCCTCGAGCGAGCGACGGTACTCGCGCTCGAGGAAGCCGCGCGTGCAGCCGGGGCTCACGTGCTCCCACGGCAGGCGCCAGTCCAACTCGTAGGGCAGGTGCACGAGCTCATTGAGGTCGATGCCGTTTTTGGCAGCAGCTTCCTTCCAGTTATCGAGCGAGAAATGCTCTACCCAGGCGTCAAAGCGAGAGCCCGAGCGCCAAGCATCGATGATGACGGGCGTCATGTCACGACCGGCGCGGGACAGCGCGGCCTCGATGAGCGAGGTCTCGGCATCGTGGTAATGAACGCGGACGGCACGGTTGCGAACGCTCGTGACGAGCAGCTTCTGGCGACGCTTGACGTCGTCGTAGTCGAGCTGCGGGCACCACTGGAACGGCGTGGCAGCCTTGGGGATAAAGACCGAAACCGAGATCGACACCGAGATCGAGCCGCGACGAGCCTTGGGCACCACGGAACGACCGAGCTCCAGCACGTGATCGGCCAGATTGGCGATGGCCACGATGTCCTCGTCGCGCTCGCCGGGAAGGCCCATCATAAAGTAGAGCTTCATGCGGTTCCAGCCGGCCTCGAAGGCCGCCTTGGCCGCACGGTCCAGGTCCTCCTCGGTCACGTTCTTGTTAATGATGTCGCGCATGCGCTGGCTGCCGGCCTCGGGCGCGAACGTCAGGCCGCCCTTCTTTTCGCCAGCAACCGACTCGGCCATATCCACGCCAAACGAATCCAGGCGCTGCGACGGAATAGACACGCGAATACCCGTATCCTCCAGGCGACGGTTGAGCCTGCCGAGCACGTCGCGAATGCAGGAGTGGTCGGTCGTGGAAAGCGAGGTCAGCGACACCTCGTCGTAGCCGGTCTTTTCCAGACCCTGAATCACCGACGAGACGATCTGGTCGGCAGAGCGCTCGCGCACCGGGCGATACGTCATGCCGGCCTGGCAAAAACGACAGCCGCGGGCGCAGCCGCGCAGGATCTCGATAGACAGGCGGTCGTGGACCAGCTGCGCATAGGGCACGCACGACTGCGACAGCGGATTCGTGGCGCCGAAATCCTCGACGACGCGCTTGTAGACCACGGTCGGCGCATCCTTGCCCTCACGCGGCACGGTGTAGCCATGCGGCGAGCAGGGCTCGTCGTGACGAACCTCATAGAGCGACGGCACGTAGTTGCCGGCAATGGATGCAAGCTGCTCAACAATCTGCGCGCGCGGGACTCCTTCGTCACGCAGGCGGCGATGCAGCTGACAGGTCTCGAGCAGCGATTCCTCACCCTCACCGATGAGGATGGCATCGAAGAAGGCCGCGTACGGCTCGGGGTTGTACACCGAGGGACCGCCGGCGATGATAATGGGGTCGTCTTCACCTCGGTCGGTCGCCAACAGCGGAATGCCAGCGAGGTCGAGAGCCTCGAGGAAGTTCGTCACCGCCATCTCGTGCGGCACATGCAGGCCGACGATATCGAACGAAGCGACCGGCGCTGCACCCTCGAGCGAGAGCAGCGGAATGCCTGCCTCGCGCATGGCATCACCCATATCGGGCCACGGCACATAGCCACGTTCGCAGGAGATGCCCTCGGCCTGGTTAAGGATGTTGTAGAGGATGGCGATGCCCTGGTTGGGCAGACCGACCTCGTACACATCCGGGTAGATCAGGCAGCAACGGTAGTCGGCATCGGCCTTGGAAAGCGTGCCCCACTCGTGATCGATATAGCGACTCGGCTTCTCGACCTTGGCGAGCAACGGCTCAATTAAATGAAAACAGTCTTGGTATGCAACGCGCAACGGAAAACCCCTAAGCAGCGAGATCTGATGCGTCCTGATAGGACGCCATAGGACGGGTAGCGCCCGCGACGGTGGACACCAGATCGCGAACGCGGGAGAACGTGGCAGTGACCACCTCGTTGGCACGGCTGTAGTCGACATCGCGCTCGTAGAGCGAAACGAGCGCACGGCCCATGCCATAGGTGCCCGCGGCAGCAGTGAGCGCCTTGACGGCAAACCCAATATGCGGCGTCTGCTTGACAAGTGCGCGGGTGACCGCTCGGATCACAAGACCGCCGGCAAGCACGCCCGCGACCTCGTAGCCGCGCTCGGGCTTAATGCCGCGTCCAAAGACGGCAGCGAGCTCAAAGAGCATGCCCACCTGCGCCAGCGCCATAACGGGATAATCGGCACCCGGCAAAAACACCAGCGCACCGGTCGCCATATTGGTGAGCGCACACGAGGTGATAATACGATTGGCCGCCGCGATGCGCATGAAGGCAAAGTTCGCCGCAAAAGCCGTTTCCTTGTCGGTGCGATCGAGAATCCAGCGGGCAAGCGTCTCGAGCAGATACGTCTTATCGGTTGCCGCTACCACGCCGAGCATGGGCGTGGACTCCTCGATAAACGGCACCTCCACAGCAGACTCGGCAAGCACGCACACGGGCGCGCCGGCGATCACGAGCTCCTGCACGGCACTCTCCAAGCGGTCGGAACCACACGAGAGCACCAGTACCACATCGGTATCGGTCTTTGGAGCAATTCGCTCCTCCCCCAGACGCTCGACGCGCACAATGCCCGAGGTCGTCTGCGGCACAAAGGCGTCACGCACCGTCTCGGCCAGAAAGCGCGAGGCGGACGAATCCAGATAGACCGAGACGCGCACCGGCGTATCGGAATCCTTCTTAACGGACGCGCCCATCTTAAAAGCGCGGGTCAGCTTATCTACGGGAATTTTCATAGCAAACCCCTCCAGCGGTTACGCGGCGCCCGAACGATGCCGCCATATGGATTGTACGATACCCACCGTCAACAGCTGAATCATCATCGAAGACGAACCAAAGCTAATAAACGGTAGCGGAATACCGGTAATCGGCATCATGCCGATGCACATGCCGATGTTCTCGAAGGTCTGGAATGCCCACATGCCGACGATACCCACACACGACAGACGCAGGAACAGCGACTCACACTTAAAGGCGACGCGAATCGTCGAAAAGATCAGCAGCACGTAGAGGCACAAGAGAAAAAAGGAACCGCAAAAACCAAAGGTCTCGGACAGGAAGGCGAAGACGAAGTCGGTGTGGAACTCAGGCAGAAAGCCGCCGGCTGACTGCGTCGCATGGCCCAAACCCTTACCAAAGAAGCCGCCCGAGCCAACGGCGATAAGCGACTGCTGCAGGTTGTAGGCATCGTCCGAATCGGCATTATCGGGGTCGATAAAGACCGTCAGACGGTTCATCTGATACTGCTTGATGAGCACATCGTGGCCGAGCAACGAATCAAAGACCGAATCGAGCGCCAGAACGAGGGCCACCAGGCCCACGAGCAGGGCCAGGGTCGACAGCACCCATTCGCGGCGTGCACCGCTCATACAAATGACGATGGCGCCCGAAACCAGCACGACCAGGCCCGAGCCCAGGTCGCCCATGGCAACGACGGCCAAAAACGGAATGGACAGCATGCCGCAGAGCTTGACGTAGTCGCGAACGGTATCGATGCGACCGTTATACTGCGAGCCAAGCGTAGCAATAAAGAAGATGGTGATGAGCTTGGCAAGCTCAACCGGCTGGAATGTCAAGCCGATACCGGGAATCTTGATCCAGCCCGTCATGCCCAGACCGCCCGTATAGGACAGACCCGGAATCTTGGGCGAGAGGATCACGATCAGGTCGATGACGAGCAACGCCGTCGAGAAATTGGAAATACCGCGCAGATCGGTACGCCAGACCAGCACCGCCAGCACCGTACCGATTCCAATTCCCAGCAGATGGCGTGAGAACGAGGCATCGGCCTTAAACTGCGAAGCCGACCAGATAATGATGGCACCGTAGGCGACGAGCGCCACTGTAGCCACGAGCACACCGATATGCACCTTTTGGCGAAACGTGCCGCGCGAGGCCGAAAGTTGCTTGTTGACGCGGTCCAGGCTGCTGCGAGAGCCGGTCTTGGTTGAACGGAACAGATCCGCCGGAGAAAAATCCATCGCAACCTCCTATCGAACCGAAGAATCGCCCGAGGCCGAAGAGGTATCGGGCTCGTCATAAATCACGCCGAGCACGTCGCGCACGACATGCATCGCGGTATCTGAGCCACCGCCGCCCTGCTCCAGGACGGTAGCGATGACATACTTGGGGTCATCGGCCGGTGCATAGGCGCAGAACCACGCGTATTCATCCTCGCCACTTTTCTCGCCCGTGCCCGACTTGCCGTATACCTGCGGCGTCAGGGTGCCAAAGTGCGCCGCCAGGGACGTCGATGCCGTGTAAATCACGTCGTGCATGCCGTTGCGAACAAGAGCCAAATCCGAATCGCTGTTGATCTTGGCCTCCAGGCGCTTCTTCTTGCCCTTGCCATTGTACTTATAGGCATCGCCGTCGCCATCGCGCGACACGGCAGACAAAAATACGTGAGGCACGTACTGTTTGCCGCCGTTGGCAAGACCCATATAGGCGCACGCCATCTGCAGGGGCGTCACCAGGATGTCGCCCTGGCCGATGGCAATGTTGGTCATATCGCCGGCATTCCACTTGCGGTCCTCGGCAGAGGCGTCGGTGAAGTATGACTCTTTCCACTCGGCATCGGGAATACGACCCGCGCCCTCACTCGGCAGATCGATACCGCAGGTCTTGCCTAGGCCCCAGCGACGAAAGACCTCCTGCAGGCCCTCGGGATGTTGCTCGTCATAAAAGAACGCCTTGCCCATGTCGTAGAAGACGGGGTCGCACGAGTTGGCGATACCCGACTGCAGCGTCATGGTGCCGTGGCCAGACGTCAGCCAGCAGCGCTTGCCCCAAGCCTTGCCCAGACCCGTCCAATAACCCGTGCAGTTGGTTGTCTGCGTTGAAGTGTAGGTTCCAAACTCAAGACCGGCCAGTGCCGAGAGCGGCTTGATGGTCGAGGCCGACATGTACTGTCCGCTAATGGCGCGGTTGAGCAGCGGGTGCGAACCCTTGTCATCATTGAGCTCGGTCCACACGTCATTTGAGACGCCGCCGATAAAGACGGACGGATCGAACTTGGGCTGGCTCGCCATGCCCAGGATCTCGCCATTGTTGGGATCGAGACACACCACAGCGCCGTTGCCGGCATTGCTGTAGCCAGTGGTCTTGGCAAGCTCGATAGCGCTCGCCAGCGCCGTCTCACAGGCCTGTTGGATCTTAAGGTCGAGCGTGAGCTTAATGTCGGAGCCGGCCTTCGCGGGCACGGCGCCGGCCTGACCGGTCACATTGCCCGAGGCATCGACCTTGACGGTCTGCTCGCCACGAATACCCTGCAGCAGGTTTTCGTAGTAGCTCTCAACGCCCGCCTGGCCCACGATATCGCCCGACTGGTACGTAATCTTGCCAGCAGAAGCATCATCATCGCCAGAGGTTTTCTTATTCTGGGCCTCGAGCTGCTCGGAGGTAATGGTGCCGGTATAGCCCAAGATATGGCATGCCGTCTCGCCATATGGATACTGACGCTCGGTACGCTCGGCAATCTTGACGCCCGGGAACTCGCCGGCGTGTTCCTTGATATAGGCAACCGTGGAGCGACGGACGTCCGTCGCGATGGTATGCAGGCTCTGAGCGCCCTCTGTATTGTCCTGAATATTGCGAAGGACCGCCACGTAAGGCATTCCAAGCACGTTGGCAAGATGGCGAACCAGAACCTCATCCTCGGCAAGGTCGCGGTAGGCCACGACAGCAAGTGAGGGACGGTTCTGGACAAGCGCCACGCCATTGCGGTCGAGGATGCGGCCGCGCACAGCGGGTGTGGTAACGGTGCGAGTCTGATTACTATTGGCCTGCTTCTCGTAATAGTCCGACGAGACCATCTGCATGCCCCACAGCTTGACGGCGAGCGCCGCAAACATCGCGCCCACACCCGTGGTGAGGATGGAAAAGCGGCCCTTAAAGGCGGTCACCGCGGTATTGCCCTCGCCCTCAGTGGCGCGCGGGGCCGTTCCATGTTGCGTATCGTAGGTAAAACGGGAATCGCCGCGACGCATGATAACCAGCGCGACCACGATGGCCACAACCAGCACGATACCGGCGATAATAACCGTCATCTGGGAAGACATCTACGGGCCTCCCCTATTTGAGCTTGCGGGTCTTGGGCTTAAAGCGCATACCCGTCTGGCGTCCGCCACGTGCGGAGAATCCATAGCCGGACTGCGGCACGACGCCGGACATCAAAAACGGAATGGCAACCAGACCCGTCAGGATCGAGGACGGCAGCGCATGGCCGAAGATCGCCACGACAAAGCTCGTCTCCAAACCCATAAACAGCAAGATGATGCTGTAGATCACATTAATGACGAGCGCAAAGGCGCCCACAGTGACGCCGCGCGCACTCGGGGTACCGCCCGTCTGACCGACGGCGCTGTGCACCAGGGCAAAAGAACCCACGGTCAGCAGGAGCGACATAACGCCCACCGGCACGGCAGCGGACAGGTCATAGAACAAGCCGCTGCAAAAACCGCACACGACGGCACGGGTCGGGTCGCCCGAGAACACGCTTAGGCACACCAGGATAATCATGAAGTTGACGCGACCGCCCGCAATGGAGATCTGCGGTGCCAGGCCTGCCTGCAGCAGCACGCACACGATGGCGGCGATCACAAACGTGCGGGAGCTCATCCCCTGCTCGTGTAGATCCATGGACATGCCCCCTATTCGCTCGAGCCGGAATCGGTCGTCTCGGACGTGTCGGAACTGTCATCCGAGCTCTCGTCCTTCGTCTTGGTCGCAGCGTCGCGCGACGTTCCCTGCGGCGTGCTGTTGGCCGTGCTCACGTCCTCGTCCGAGGCCGACTGTTCGTCGGTCAGCGAGGTGATGACCAGCACTTCCTCGTTGTTCTCGGCCGTCGTCTGGGCGCGCACCACAATGGTGTAGTACACGTCGTTTGCCGATTTCTCAACCGACGAGACGGTGCCGAGCGGTAGACCCTTGGGGAACACGCCGCCAATGCCCGAGGTCACGATGATGTCGCCAACCTTAACATCGGAGTCGACGCTCACGTACTCAAGACGCAGCGTGCCGTCAGCCTGACCCTGCAGCATGCCCTGGGCGCGCGTGTCCTGCACCATGGCGGACACACCCGAGTTCTCGTCGCCAATCAGGCGCACGGTAGAGGTCTTGGCCGATACCTCGATAATCTGGCCGATGACACCGGCAGAACTCGTCACGGGCATGTTGATGGTAAGGCCGTCGGCAGAGCCCTTGTCGATGGTAACGGTCGAGGTCCAAGCATCGCCGGAGGCACCGACAATACGAGCTGCGGTCGATTTAAGGTTGTAGGTCGACTGCAGGCCGACCAGCCCTTCCAGACGCTCAGCGGTCTTTTGAGCCTCGGAGAGCTCGGCAACCTTAGAGGTCAGTTCCTCGTTTTGCTTCTTAAGCTCGTCAAGCGTGTCCTGCGACGCCGTAAGGTTAGAGAACACGTTGCCAATCGCATTGAAGGGAGCCGCCACAGCCGAACCCACAAAGCGCACCGGCGAGGTAATCGTCGTTACGCCCGAACGCACGGCATGAATCGGTCCTGCCTCGCCCTCGCGGATGTAAAACGTGAGCAGCAACACCGAAATCAGGCTGAAAACAATCAACGGGCGCATACCCGTTGATTGTCGCTTGGTATTCAGATTTGTGGAGAAACCCGAAGATCGTGCCAAATGGAATCCACCTTTTGGAAATTAAGCATTGGTCTGGACGAAGCCGCCATCAAACGCATTGGCCTCGAGCACGCGGGCACAGCCGTTAACGACATTATCGAGCGCCGTGGGGCTGACGTTGACCGAAACACCGGTCTCATCGCGCAGGCGCACGTCGAGACCGCGCAGCAGCGCGCCGCCACCAGTCAGCAAAATGCCGTAGTACATAAGGTCCGAGGCGAGATCGGGAGGCGTAGCGTCGAGTGCGTCTTTAACGGCCTTGGCCATCTCGTCGAGCGGCTTGTTGAGTGCGCGACGAATCTCCTCGCTCTCGATGCGTACGGTCTTGGGCAGACCGGTGATCACGTCGCGGCCGTTGACCTCGACGTCGAGCTCGTCCTTGAGCGGCACGGCGGAACCGACCTTGATCTTGATGTCCTCTGCCGTACGCTCGCCGATGGCCAGGTTGTAGGCATCGCGAACGTGCGTGAGGATGGCCTGATCGAACTCGTCACCGGCAATACGGATGGACTGCGAGACGACGATGCCGCCCATGGCGATAACGGCGACCTCGGTAGTACCGCCACCGATGTCGATGACCATGGAGCCGGTGGGCTCCTCGACGGGCAGGTCGGCGCCGATAGCGGCAGCCATGGGCTCCTCGATCAGGTAGGCCTGGCGAGCGCCGGCCTGGATCGTGGCCTCAAATACGGCACGCTTCTCGACCGACGTGACGCCGGAGGGAACGCAGACGACAACACGCGGACGCGGGGTCCACGGATAGCGCTTCTCGGAAGCCTTGTCGATAAAGTAGCGGAGCATGGCCTCGGTAACGTCGAAGTCGGCGATGACGCCGTCCTTCAGGGGACGAACGGCCACGATGTTGCCGGGAGTACGGCCGAGCATGCGCTTTGCCTCGATACCGACCGCGAGGATGCGCTCGTCGTTCTTGTCGATGGCGACGACGGAGGGCTCGCGGATGACGATGCCCTTGCCGCGCACGGAGACAAGCGTATTTGCGGTGCCGAGGTCGATGGCAAGATCGCCCGCATAGCTACCGAAGAACATATCCATCAAAGAAAACAACGCAACTCCTGATGTGTTGGATGATTGCTGGAAAACTACTAGCTCATCATACTAGCGCAAGCCCGGCACCTCACTTGCGGTGAAGCGCCGGGCAAAGCTAAATCCCATAAGGTCACTACTGGTTGTCAGCAGCCGAGAAATCCATATCGAGCGAGGAAACGGCCCAGCCGATATGGTTATCGGAGCGCACGAATTTGACGGTGTACTCCTGCTCGCCGCCCTTGGACAGCGAAGCCTTAACCTTGGCGGTCGTCTCGGTCATGGACTGATCCATGCCCTCGACGGACACGGTGGCACCCTGCGGAATCGAGGAGATGATCATCGACTTGGCGTCCTCGGACAGGCTCGAGGCCAGGCAAGACTCGGCCTTTGCGGTGTCACCGTCGCCGGCAGCCTGGAACAGATCGGTAACGACAGACTCCTGGGACGGGAAGCCAAAGCCGCGCGTGTAGGCAAAGCCCAGACCGCCCGCGGCGATCAAAATGAGCAGAAGCAGCACGATGAAGACTTTGAGACCCGTGTGGCGATGACGACGACGGACCTTGGCCTGCTTACGATCCTGACGGTCCTGCTGGACCATCTCGGACTCGGACAGCGTAAAGAAGCCGGTATCCGAGGGATCGGGCATAAACTGGCCGGTCGCGCCCGTAGGATCGAGCGGATCGACGGCAGGAGCGTCCATCGCGGGCGCCGGAGCCGTGGCCATAGCCGTCTGGGCAGACAGCGCGGCAAGCGAATCGTGCACGCGGGCAAGCTCATCGGCCTGCTCGGAGGTGAGCTGGTAGATGCCATCGGCAGTAGCGGCGTTAAAGGCGTCGAGTGCGTCGGAGGGACGGCCGGCGGCAGAAAGCGCCTGACCCATGCCGGCGTTGAGCGCACGCGTGTCGTCGCGGGGGCCGGCAAAGTCGATAGCCGTGCGGTAGGTCTCCACGGCATCCGCCGGACGGCCGAGCTTAATGAAGCAACGACCGAGCTCGCCGAGTGCGGCGGCAGGGGCCGGATTGGCGCCGTCGATGGCAGCCTGACGGAAGGCAGTACCCGCGTTGGCATAGTCGCCCGACTGGAACAGCGCATTGCCCAGGCCCAGATAGGCCTTGAACGGCGTGGCATAGGAAGCGTCCTGCGTAGCGGCAGAAAACGCCTGGGCGGCCGTCGTGTAGTCGCCCACGGCGGCGAGTGCCTTGCCGCGGTTGGTGAGCAGCGCGCCGCGCTTGCCATAGGTGCCGTCGTTGAGGGCGGCGGCATAGGCCTCGGCGGCCTCGGCATACATGCCCAGGTGCATCAAGGCGTTGCCACGAAGGTGATCGGCCTCGCCCATAATCTCATCGGGAGTTTTTGCCGCCCCAAGCATCTGGGCTGCAGCGGAAAAATCACCCGCGCGGTAAGCGGCGCGGCCCTGTTGGATCAGCTGGCTATTCAAGGAAGTCCCCTTTACTCGTGAACGATCTCGACATGGACGATCTCGTCGCCGGCACGCAGCTGCGAAATCACATCGAGACCCTCGACCGTTGTACCAAAGACGGTGTAACCGGAATCGAGGTTATGCTGGGCACCCAGGCAGAAGTAGAACTGCGAACCCGCGGAATCGGGGTCCATGGAGCGTGCCATGGCAAGGGCACCATCGACATGGCTGTTGCGCGGATTGGTGGCAAACTCGCCCTTGATGCAGTAGCCGGGACCACCGGTACCGGGCATGCCGTCGGGGCCCTCAAGACCGGCAGCGACGTCGGCGCCGGACATATCGCGGGTATTGGGGTCGCCGCCCTGAATGACAAAGCCGGGCACATAGCGATGGAACTTAAGGCCATCATAGAAACCCATCGTGGAAAGCTCGCAGAAGTTCGCGACATGAATGGGAGCGCCCTCGCCGTCAAACTTAACCTTGATGGTACCCTTCGACGTCTCGATAACGGCGCACTCGTCGCCGGTAAGCTGATACTCGGGCGTGTAGAGCTCTTTCTTAAAACCAAACATGTGGTTCCTTCCTCGTGCGTTTAAAGCATATTTGTACGAATTGTAGCAATAAGCATGCGCTTACATCAATTGCGCACGTAGGTTATGCCGACTATGGCGAACTAATTTTAGGAACGCTGCTGCGGCTTCCAGGAGCCCACGTTGGCGTCGTACTGGTTCAGTGCGCTGTTGCCGCCCTGCGCGATGGGCGCCAGGATATCGCTTTGGTGGGAACTCATCGACTCACCATCAGGAATGGCCAGCGAGATGTCCCAGCTCTGACAGATCACGTCGACACGCTCGTACATCCACTCGGCAAGCTGCTTTAAGTGGGCGATGTCATCCGCATAGACCGTATCGTCCTGATACTTAAGGTTGTTAAGCTCATCTTGCGTCTTTTTGATCTGGTCGCGCAGGGCGTAGGCACTCTGCGACAGCTCCTGACGGGTGGACAGCGGCGTTCGGAGATAACCGTTGTTAAAGGAATCGATGACCTCGCCGATCTGGTCCTCGTCACCGTAGGACACGATGGTCTGATACAGACCGTCGAGCCTGGTATAGAGCTGATCATCGGTGAGCACGGTTTCTTCCTGGACCACCTCGGCAGAATCGTCCTGCTTGGTATCGTCCTCAGTCGCCTCGCCCTTTTGGCGCGTAGGGAAGGTCGTCTGCGCGGCCTGGCCAAACTGGTCATAGAAGCCAGGCATGACACCCATGGGATCGGTCGTCACGAACCAATAGGCACCGCCGCAAAGGACGGCAAGGACCGCGATGACGATGAGCGGCTTGGGGATATGACGCTTGTGCTTGTGATAGGCGTCCTCGTCGGGGTGCACCTTGCGCTTGGTTTTTTGAGCATCGTCATGCAGGGAAACGGGCGTGGGAATATCGACCTTGGGGATACCGAAATCCTTATCGAAAGCAGGCAGCACGCAGGTCTCATTGGGGTCGGCGGCGTCTGAGAGCACCGCAGCGGCAGAGGCTGGCGCATGCGGCACCTCGGTATCGATCTGCTCTTGCGTTAGGCGCGGAAAGCCCGCCGTGCGGCCCGCTGCCAGGTCGGATGCGGCCGCGTCCTCGGAGAGGATACCCGGAGCGGGGCGTCCGCATTTGGGGCACGTGCGATCATGCGGAGAAAGACGGGCACCGCAGCCCTCGCAGAACACGAACTCGGTGTGCTCGGGACCGTCGCCCGGACCCACATAGGCGTTGCAGTAGGGGCAGAACGAGGCGCCGTCCTCGATAGTCTTAAGGCAATGCGGGCAGATCACGGCATCCTCTTTTCGAAGCAATTCAAACAATCGAGGTTAGAGCATAACATCGCCACGGCCCCACAGGAACAAGGCACCAATTCAACATCGCCAGGGCGCGTAGCTACTTCTTCTTTTTGCTTGGCATCGAGACTTTGATGCCTTGGGCGGACTTGGTCACGCGAGAGCGCTTGGCTCCGGCACTCCTCTTTTTCTTGGGCTGGGCCTGGGCCACGCCCTCGAGCGCGCGGGCCTCGGCCTCGCGAACGGTGCGATCTTCGCGGCGCTGCGCCATGTCGGCGGCGACGCGCTTGGCAAAACGCTCGGCCGTCGAACCCGTCGAGCTCACCTTGCCGCCACCGCGACCCAGGCGGACGCGCACACCGCGGCCAAAACCAGTTGCGGCATGACGACGACGCGGCTTGAGCGAATCCATCATCGTGGCGAGCTTAAAGAACACCGAGCAGGTAAAGATCACGATGACAGCCAAGATAACCATCTGGCCCATCGACAGGTTGGCAATAGACAGCAGCTCCGGGAATCCGATAGCGCCCACTAGGATGCCGGCGACTACAAACACAAAAAGCACCACACGTAAGGGCGTGAGAGGCTGCGAGATGCGCCAGATCAGGCTGACGCTCGCCGCGCAGGACGTAAGCAGGCACATCGTAGACAGCGTGAGCTGGCTAAAGCCAAACACGCGCGCCACAAAGATATCGAGCGCCGCAGCCAAAATGACCGCAATCGACGCCGGCAGTGCACGCTTGAGCACATTGGTCAAAAATGACCCCTTCACGCGAGCATTGTTGGGCTCCAAACCCAGCACAAAGCCCGGCGCGCCGATGCAGAAGAAGTTGATGAGCGTCATCTGGATGGGGTCGAAGGGGTACGGCGGCAGCGCGATACACAGCGCCGCCAGGCCCATCGAGAACAGCGTCTTGGTCAGGAACAGTGAGGCCGAACGCTGCAGGTTGTTGATGGAGCGACGGCCCTCGGCCACCACGGCGGGCATCGAGGCAAAGTCGTTGTCGACGAGTACGATCTCGGCCACGTTACGCGCGGCATCGGAGCCGGCCGCCATGGCGACGGAGCAGTCGGCCTCCTTGAGCGCCAGCACGTCGTTGACGCCGTCGCCCGTCATGGCCACGGTGTGCTCGCGGCGCTTGAGCGCCTGCACGAGCTCGCGCTTCTGCTGCGGAGTCACACGACCAAAGACATGGTAGCGGTCCACTGCGGCATCGAGCTTGGCCGGCGTATCGAGCGTCGTAGCGTCCACATAAGCGTCCGCCCCTGGCACGCCCACCACGCGCGCGATCGACGACACCGTACGCGGGTCGTCACCACTGATCACGTTGAGGGTCACGCCCTGCTCGTTAAAGTAGCCGATGGTCTCGGCCGCCGAGGTACGAATCTCGTCGCGGATGGTCACAAAGCCCACGGGCTCGGCCTCGCCCACCATATCCCCATCGGGTGTAAAGCCGTCCACGCGCGCCACCACGAGCACGCGGCAGGTATCGGCAAGCTCGGCGACACGGTTCTCGACCTGCGAAAACACACGATCAGAGAGCACAAACTGCGCGGCACCCATCACATAGGAGCCCTGCGCAAAAGAAGCGCCACTCCATTTTTTAGACGACGAGAACGGAATGACCGACAGCGGCTCAAACACCTCGACCGGGCGATCGGCGTAATAGTTGAGCAGCGCCTGGCAGGTCTCGTTGGCATCGGCCGAAGTCGCACGCGCGACGTTAGCCAGCGCAAAATCGAGCACTGTGGTATCGACGGGAACAGCCGCCTCCTCCGAGTCCACGCCAAAGCCAACACCCTCAACAGGCAGCGGGTAGGTGCCCTCGACCTCCATACGACCCGACGTGATGGTGCCCGTCTTGTCCAGGCACAGCACGTCGACGCGCGCGAGCGTCTCGATGCAGTAGAGCTGCTGCGCCAGCACCTTGCGGCGGGCCAGGCGCACCGTGGCGATGGCGAGCACCGACGAGGTCAGCAGCACCAGGCCTTGCGGGATCATGCCCAGCAGGGCGCCCACCGTGGACAGCAGCGCCGACGAAGGCACATGACCAGCCAACAGCTCGGAGAAGCACCACGAAAGCGCGCTATCGCCCGGGGTTCCCGCGGCATCCCACAGCCCACTTACACTCGAGGCGAACAGAGCCAGGCCAAGCGGAATCATGATGATGCTCGCAAAGCGCACGATGGCGTTAAGCGCGTTCATGATCTCGGAATTGACCTTTTTGACGTACTTGGCCTCGTTATTAATTTTGGCCACGTAGTTGTCGGCGCCGACATGGATCACGCGGGCGCGCAGCAGGCCCGAGTCGATAAAGCTGCCGCTCATGAGCTCGGAACCGGGCTGTTTCTTAATAAGGTCGCTCTCGCCCGTCAGCAGGCTCTCGTTCACGAGCGCCTCGCCCGAAACCACCACGGCGTCAGCGGGAATCTGGTCGCCGCGCCCCAGGCGGATGATGTCGTCGAGCACGATCTGGTCCAGGTCGAGCTCCACCTCGGCGCCATCGCGCACCGCGATGGCCTTCTTGGAGGTCAGCAGCGTGAGCTTATCGACCATCTTCTTGGAACGCATGGACTGAATGACGCCAATAGCGGTATTGAGGAACACCACGAACAGGAACGTCAGATTCTTAAACGAACCGGTCAAAATGACCAGGAACGCCAAGATCACGTTGATCAAATTGAACAGCGTGCAGAGGTTCTCGATGATGAGCTCTTTGACCGACTTGGTCTTGAGTTCCATGTTGCGGTTGATTTTACCGGCGGCGATACGCTCCTCGACCTCGGCGGTTGAGAGTCCGCGCTCGATATCCGTTGCTGCCATACCACGTCCCATCACGTCGCGTCGGTATAAGAAAAACCGCCCGGACCATGCGAGGTTCGGACGGTCTTACGTTCGATGGTGCCCCGTCTGCATAGATTCTAGAACCGAGATCTGCGCCGTTGGGACCGTCGTGCTGCTCAGGATACCACGGGCGGCGTAGCGACACCTTTTCTCGAGAAAAAACCCGCCCGGGAAAACCCGAGCGGGCTGCGGCTAATGCCGGTTGATGCTCACGATGCAGAGCCCGATTGTCGCCACGGTGCCGCCGAAGAGCGAGCCGAGCACGAATGCCAACGCGATCATGCTAGTACGGGTTGCCGTCGGTGACGCGCACCTGCAAGCGGTCGAGCGGCTCACCATAGAAACCGGCGTAGTCGTCGCCGCCGTAGGTGGAGCCGTCGTCGCACACGGTATCGAGCCATCCGGCGCGTGCGGTGGTCTGCGAGCGGTACCACGCCTGCTTGTATTCCTCGCCGCCCGGGGTCACGTAGTACATGCGCACGCCGTCGATGGTATGACCGACGATACCCGCGCAGCCGTTCACGGTGTCGTTGCGGTCGCCCTTGGAAACGTAATCGAGCCAGCCGTCCTCGATGGTATGCACCTGATACTTGAGCGTGCCGCGGTCGACGCGTGCGCACAGCAGGTCGTGCTGTCGACACGGATACCCTGCAAAGCCGTTGTCCCCGGCGCCGAAGTCGGTCACCTCGTCCAGCCAGCCGCCGCCCTTGAGGTGGAGGGAGTAGTGGACGGGGACACGCTTGCCAGATGCCTTCGAGAAGCCGCCGGATGCCGCCTGAGCGGGCTTTGCCGCGGCAGGCTTAGCGGCGGTGGAGGGGGCTGGTGCCTTGCCGCCCTTCATGGCGTCATACCACGCCTGGGCGCGCTGCATGTAATGGTCGCGCTGGGAGCCCGCAAGCTCGCCGGGGCAGGCCGTGGCGCTCCAATAGCGGTGCGGGAAGACGTTCTTGCACCACTCGGGACGACCGAGGCCGTAGTACAGGCACAGGGCTGCGACCAGATGCGCGCCGCTTTCGATTGCCTTCTCGTGCACCGTCCATGGGTTTGAGCCGCTGTTGGCGTGCTCAATCGAGATAGTCGTGTCGTTGCCGCGTCCGGTGCCGATTCCGTCGCCGCAGGCGTAGGCGCGGTCGGTGTCGTTGACGTGCTGCACGATGTAGCCGTTGCGGTCAACCGAGTAGTGCGCCGAGCAGCCGTTGGCACCCCAAATGCCGTTGCACTGGCTGGCGTTGAGGTCGCCGGCCATGTGGTGGATGGTCACGCCCCTGATGCCGAACGGGCGGCCTGCGGAGAAGTTGCGCCCCAGAAGCTTGTACTCGTCCGGTTGGACGTTTGCGAAGTCTGCCATTAGTCCTCCTTGATGTCGCCGAGCGCCAGCAGGGCGTCCAGCCATTTGTCCGTGATGCCGACTGATTTGAAGGCCGCATAGGCCACCTGCACGCCGCCGACTGCGGCGAAGATGGACGTCACCCACGCCGAGGGTTCGGTCGGGACGCCGCCCGACATGGCCGTGAGGGCGCCGCATCCCGCCGAGACGGCGATGGCCGTCCAGCGGGCGACATTGCCCGTCATCGCCTTCGTCTTGATGGCCTGCACGATGTACGGCACGACCAGCACCGTGCACACCGTGAGGCCCGCCTGGATCTCATTCATTCGATTGCTCCTATCTGTCGGATTCCTTGCTGTAGATCAGGTCGACGCGGTCGCAGATGTGGTCGACCTTCTCCGCCATGCCCTGGCTCCTCGCCTGGCTGTGCGCCAAGTCGGCGTGCAGCACCTCGTTCGACGTGACGACTGACTCCATGAGCGTCTTCATCGCCTCCATGAGGCTGTTGCTGCGCTCCATCTGCGCGGCGATGCGGCCCTCCATCTCGGACCGCTCGCGGTCGCGCTGCGCGCGCTCGTCGACCTCCGCCTGCTTGCGCTCCTCGCGCTTCAGGTCGATGCCGGCCTTGCGTTCGTTCTGCCTTTTGTATTCATCCAAAAACTGGCGGCCGAAGTAGAACGCTATGAGGCCGAGAAGGACGCCACCGAGCCATCCCGGCCCATATGGCGCAAAGAGCTTGAGCACTTCCATCCTGAGCGCCCTCCTTCCGCCTATTCGGCCGTGTACTCCTCGCCGGTGATGTCCTTGTACTCGTCGGCGGTAATCCACTTGCACTCGACTGCCTTATGCACTCGTACCTTGCTCCAAAGAGGTCGGTCGTAGTACTTCTTGACGAGCGCGAAGTGCTTGGAGTGCTCGTCGGTCTTCTTCGTCGGCATTACTGGTCACCTCCGACCGTCATGAGCAGGTAGTCGATGTTTGCCGTGTTCTGCTCGGTCTGCGTCGGCTGCGACGCCTGCTCGCGCATCTGGTCGAGCAGCGCCGACACGTCGGGCGTCTCGCCGCTGTCGTAGGCGGCGAGCGCCGCGGTGTAGGCGAGCTTTCGCGCCTTCCGCTCAGCGTACTCGTCATCGTCGATAACGCCCGCGTCGTGCGCCGCGTCGTGGTCGCCGATCTGCGACAGCAGATCGCGCAGGGCGTTGACCTCGGCCATGGTGCCATCTTGAAGCTCGCTGGGGCGCGGCATGTCTTCCTCAGTGTCCATGCGGACTCCTCTCTTGTCGGGGAATGTGCCGCCATCGTATTAGCGCCGTGAGATTGCCGAGCCGCTTTGATGGGCGCAAAGGAAGAAGGCGCGCCGCAGCACGCCTTCGATGCTTCTGTTATTTCGCAGCCGCTTCGCTTAGGCCGCTGCTTTGAGTTGCCGGTTCTCCGCTATTGCGAGGGCTTGCTTCCGCTTGAATCGTCCCTCTGGTTGGCCTGCATTGAGCACCCCCCCCCCTGCGCGAGATTTCCGAACAGGCTGCGGTACAGCGCGTCCATGGCCTGCACGCTGCGGTGCGCGTCCAGCCGCTTCATGCCTCCGCGCCAGCTCTGGTAGCTCTGCTCCACCTGCTCGGGGGTCATGATGCCATCGGCGACCATGCGGGCCATCTTCTTGAGCTTGCGGCGCTCCCGCGTTATGGAGTCTCGGCACGGCTTCACGACTATGCGGCCCGTCTCCGTGTAGAAGATGCGCTTCTTCAGCCACATGAACCCGCGCGTGAGCTTCACCACGCGCGTCTTGCGCGGGTTCAGCTCGATGCCCAGCTCGGCGCATTTGCCCTCTATCAGCAGCAGGCACACCTGCAAGTAGTCCTTGGACTCGTGTATCAGGTAGAAGTCGTCCATGTAGCGCCCGTAAGACTCGGGGCGCAGCATCTCGGTCACATAGTGGTCGATGCGGTTGGGGTGTGCCACCGCGCATATCTGGTTCGGCTCGCTGCCCAGCCCCAGGCCCACCTCGCCCTGCGCGTCAATCAGGCGGTGCTCAAGGTCGATTACTCGCGGATCGAGCAGCGCGGCAGCCACCTGCTCCTTGACGGGGCCGTGCGCTATGCGGGCGAAGTAGTCGGAAAAGTCGCCGAGCAGTATGTAGCCATCGCCGCCGTGCCTCCTCCAGTTGTCGGCCAGGTGGCGCTTGAGCAGCTTCAGGGCGTAGTCGGTGCCGCGCCCCTTTATGTTCGCGGAGTTGGCGGCTATGAGAGTGGGGACTATGGCGGGAACGAGCGCGTTTTGTGCCAGGGACTTCTGTACCACGCGCTCGGGGAAGTGTACGGCGCTGATATGGCGCAGCTTTCCGCGCTCCCACAGGTCGAACCGTATGAAGCCCCGGCATATGTCGCGCCCCTCCAAAAGGTCGCGGCGGGACAGGACGGCGTTGCGCAGGTAGCTTTTCATGTATCGCTGCGTGGATGCCTTCCACATCACGCCGCGCGCGGCCTGCTTCGATGCCTTGCACAGGCTGTTGAGGTCGGCCACGGTATCAAGCGTGCACGCCTTGACGCGCTCGGCCTTGGCCTGCGCGCGCTTCTCCTCGCGGCGCTTGCGGCGCGCCACCCGCCTTTGCTCGGAGTTCACAGGAGGCACCCCGCGCGGCTTGCAATGTGGCTCTGGCAGCCGCTTGAGGTATGGCCATGAAACGCGGCGAAGCCACGGAGCGCCGCGCCATGCAAGCAGCGTCCGGCCACCCTCGCGGGGTGCGTATTTACGGGCGCATGCCCGACGGTCGCGCCTTCCTTCCTCTTCGCGCTCTGCTTTCGGCTCTGGGGCCTACTCGGTCTGGCAATAAGGGAATCCGGGGCGGGGGCGAACCCAGACGTTCGTCGCCGAGTTGTAGTTGGCATTGCCGTTGTTGTTGACATAGCACACGTTGGACGCGGAGCCCGACGCAACGGAACGCAGCCACCAATTGTACCGATAGACAAGGCGCGACCGCCGTCCATTATAGCGAACGCAGGCGCTCTAGCTCGGCCTCGGCCTCGGCTATGCGCTCCTCGGTGGACTTCTTGCCGGTGACGCGCACGTTCTTGCGCGCGCCCTTTAGCAGCTTGATCTCCTCCTCGACCATGGCCGCCAGCCCCTCGAAGCGGTTGGCGTTCACGGGCAGGCCGATATCCATGAGGCACTGCATGTCCAGCATAAGCTGCTCGCAGTCCGCTATGGCCAGCGTCAGGTAGCGTTTCCTCTCCAGCGCGTTGAACGAGCTGTTGGGATAGAAGCAGTCGGCGCGGTTGACGTTGTACACGATGCTGCGCGCCGTCTCCACGGTCGGCACCGCGTTCAGCAGCCTGTAGGCCTTGGGCACTACTGAGGAGGACGCCATCAGCTTATTAACCTCCACGCGGATGGCGATGGCCTGTGTGAAGAACTTGTACTCGGACACCTCGCGGTTGCGCTGGTAGACGCCGCTCACGTGCACCTCCTGGGGAAACTGGCGAAAAAAACGGCCCGCTTCGCGGGCAGGAGGCGACCGCGCAAGGCGGTCGCCTAAAAGCAGAGTATAGAGCACTCGGCTGGCTAGCCGACGAGGAAGCCGGGGCGGGGGCGAACCCAGACGCCCGTCGCCGAGGCGTAGTCGGCACCGCCGTCGTTGGAGACATAGCACACGTAGGACGCGGAGCCCGACGCAACGGAACGCAGCCACCAATGGTACCGATTTCCGTTGACTCGGTGCGCCGTGTCTCGGAACAGGTCAAACTGGCAGTCGAAGCCCACGCTGTAGCCTTTCGTCCCCCACACGGGGCAGCCGTACACCTCCATCTCCGACAGCGAGAACACCTTGCCGATATCCTGCCAGCTCCACGAGTTGGAGTCGTTGAGCGCGCCGCTGGCGCTGTACCGCTCCTCAAGCAGCACGCGCTGGGTAAGCAGGTACTTGGTCAGCCCCTCGGGCAGGCACGCCTCGAAGGCCGTCTCCCACGCCTTGAGGTTGCTGTTGGGGTAGGGGCATTTCCGATCGGCGGTGCCCTGGTTCGTGTTGGTGGTGTTCCACATCAGGAAGCTGTCGTTTGCCACGCCGGTCACGGTCTTGGCTACGGGCACGGGAGCGGACGCCACGAACGCGATATGGTGTCCCTTGCTGTTGTCGCCGCAGTAAAGGTACGGGTCGATGTGGGCAAGCAGGAACCGCACAGATTGCTGTGTGGTGACGGCGGATGCGCTCACAAGCGGCACGTCCAGGTAGTCGCCCACGCGAAGTCCTGCGAAGTTCGCGGCGGCGATGCGCTTATGCAGCGCGTCGTACACGCTGCCGCTGCCGATTTCTCCCGCCAGGATGGTGGCGATGTTCTGCCCGCCGTACTTGCCGATGAGGCTCTGGCGGTTGTACTCGGCGTTGTTGAGCGCCGTCTGCGCGTTGCTGCGCGCGGTATCGTCGATGACGTTGAGCGGCTGGCCGCCTACGACCAGCGTCTTTGCATTTGCCATTTATCCTCCTTAGGAAAGGGTTACCGTGCTGCCCGATACCGAGCACGTGCTGCCGAACGTCACCGTGCCCCCGGATACCGACGCCTTGCCGGCAGGGCAGTAGACCGTGCCGTCCATGTAGATGAACTTGTCTGTCGCGTCGGCGAGCATCGTCGCGAGCTGGCCGTTCTGGCGGCGCAGCTCGGCGATGTCGGACTCGCCGGCGGCGCCCTGCGCCGCCGCGTTCGCGATCTGCAATGCCGCGCTTGCCGCCGCATCGGCCCTCGACGCCGCACCGCTAGCGGCGGATGCCGCATCGAACGCGGATTGACCGAGCCGAGAAAGCTCAGTGCTCCACTTCCTGTAGAGCTCGTCGAGCTCCTGGTCGTAGCTGACGGCAGGCCCTGTTGTCCCGTCCACATTTCCCAGGATGACGAGCGCGAAGTCCTCGGTCGTCTCGGAGGCCCCGTTGGCGTAGAACTCGAAGTACGCAAGACGGCACTTCCCCACCCCGTTGACGGCCTCCGGCGCCAGCGTGGCGCTCACCGATGCCGTGCCGACGGTGGCGGCGCAGCGAGCCCACGTTCCATCGGCGTGGAGCACGCACAGGCGCGCGGACTGGTAGGTCGGCGTGTAGGCGGCGCCGTCCACGGTGAGCGACGCCGTTATCTTCTGGGTCTGCGTCTCGCCCCTGCGCACGGTGACGCGCTGCGGGACTGTGCCCGGGCGCTTGCGCATGTCGAGCGCAATAGCGTGGTTGATCATTTGGCCCCCAGCGCCTTGAGCGCGGCGAGCGCGGCCCTGAAGGCCTCGACCGGGTCGACGGCCTCGGTTCCCTCCCCCGTCTCGTCGGCCGTGGCCGGCTGCGGGTCGACGATGGCCGAGATCGCGTCGAACACGGCGACCGTGGCGGCGGTGCGCTCATCGACGTACCCGGCGGTCGCCAGCGGGATGCCGTTGACCGTGGGGTCAGGCTTGCGGACGTCCGCGGCCTTGACGACCTCGCGCGAGCCGTCGTCGTACTGGGCGACGAAAACGAGGCCGCCGTCCTCGGCGCGCTGGAGCACCTCCGGATCGTACTCCGTCAGGCACTGCTCGTTATTGCCGATGATGTCGTGGACCGCGTAGCCCACGACGATCTTCTTGCTTGCTTCCATTCCTTCTTGTCCTTTCATCTCTTATCCGCTCCACCCGGACGGCATTGTCGACACGCCGATCAGCAGGCCGTTCCTGAACTCGAGCACCGACGATGTCTGGGACTGGTCGTTGAAATATTTCTTGCCGTTCTCCGTGTAAAGCGGGTGGTATGCCGCTCCGACCTTGGTCGTCAGGCCTGACCACGTCGTGACGCTCGTGTCGGCACTGCCGCTCACGCTGAGCCTCGGGGTCGAGACTCGCACGACGCCCTGTCCCTGCAGCTGCAGTCCGTGGTAGATAATCGACGGATTGTCGATGTCATGTGACGTTGAGGAGCATTCGATGTAGCCGTACTGCGTGCCGTCCTTGAATCCCGCCAGCTTCCCGCTCGAGTCGAGCTCCATGGCGTACCCGCTGCTGCGGTTTCCCCCGGTGAAGCTGCCGGTTGCCGTGATGTTCTTCGCCGTCATGTAGTTGGTCGTCAGCACGCCTTCCTTGAGGTTCCACGAGTTGCGCCCCTTTGCGTCCGCGAGAGTCCCGGTTGCGATGTATGTCGCGTTGACGTAGACCCTGTTGTTGCTCATGTAGAGCCCCTGGTCTGCGCCGCCGTTCGTCAGGCGGTCGAAGATGGCCTTCTGGTCCATCTGCTCGTCGTAGGCGCTCAGGATGCCATCGGCGTAATCCGATGCGTCCTTCTGCTCGATGGCGTGGCGCGCCCCGGTCGCGGCATCGGCGTAGTCCTTGACCGCGCTCGAGTAGGCGCCGTAGGCCGCGTCGTACTCGTCCATCGACGCCTTGAGCTCCTCAGCTGTCTTGCACTTGAGCACCTTGTCGACCTTGTCGGCGTAGGCGCCGTACGTGCCGCCCTCATCGGTCGTGCCGAAGGCCTTGGTGTAGCGCGGGCCGAGGACGGACGAGAGGAACTGGGCGCTGAGGGCCTTGTTCGACTTCAGCGCGTTGTACTGGCTCGTGAGCTCCTCGCGCTCCTTTTCGACGTCCTGCTTGGCCTTCTTGACCGCGGCCTTCTCCGCTTCGGTCACCACACCGTCTTTGGCGAGGTCCTGCACCGTCGTGTCGAGGCCGTTGAGCGAGCCCGTGAGGTCGTGCGCGCTCTGGTAGGCCTTGTTGTACGCGGCCTCCAGCACCGGCGCCGTGTGGGTCACTGAGCCGTCCCCGTAGGTGACGCGCTCCATCGACCAGACGAAGTATCCGTTCGACCATTGTGGGAGGTCCTCGGACCATCCCAGCTCTGGGTTCTGCGCATTGATCGGCGGCACGCTGTCCGATTGATTCTTGGCGTAGAGCTTCACGCGCGCCGCGATGGCGCTGCCGGCCATCTGGTTGCTGCCGTTGATGGCCTTAGCGAGGCACGGCGCGGTGTAGGTGACCGAACCGTCCGTCCACGTGACCTTGCTCCTCGTCCAGATGTACTTGCCCTTCGCCCACGCGGGCTGAGCCTCCGACCAGCTGCCGCCGGACTGCGCCGTGGAGCTCGTGGACAGGTAGTACTGTTCGACGATGCCGCGCACGCCGGTACCGGTCGAGCCCTTGTCGCCCTTGGCGCCATCGATGCCGCTGATGCACACGGGCTCGCTGTACTCGATGTCACCGGACTGCATGGTGGTCTTGGTGCGCGTCCAGATGTACTTGCCCGACACCCATTGCGGCGCCGTTGTCTGCCATCCGCCCTGCGGCTCGGTGACACGCGACGTTCCCTGGGCGTACTCGACGTCCACCGACGCTATCACGGCATCGGCGACGGCGATGTCCTTGCCGTCGAGCTTGGCGCCGGGGCCTAGATGGACCTCGCTCTCGTCGAGGTTCCAGTAGTTCTTGCCGCTCCTGTCTTGGATGGTTCCGGCCTTGATCAGATCGCCCATGAGCGTGCCGACCGTGATGAGGTCGGCGGTGAAGCCCGCGCCGGTGCCGAAGGTGCACCAGTCCCACGAGCCGTCGGCCTTGCAGCCGGAGGCGATGCGGAAGCCCTGGGAGCACAGCTGCATGGCCATGCCGTCGCCGGTCGTCGAGCGGCCGTCCGCGTCGAGGGGCACGGAGCCGAAGATCAGGCCGCGCTCGAAGCTCGTGTGGACGTAGCTGTTGCCCGCGAGGTTGAACTGCGTATTCATGCTGTCCATGACCTGCTGGAGGTACGATGGCGGCGTCGATGCCGCCACGTCCCAGTTGGACGAGCGCTTCGACAGGCTGGACACTTTCTGCTGCTGCGCCAGCAACATGTCCGTGATTGTCTCGGTCACGTTCCCGAGCGTCACGCGCATGGAGCCGCCAAGCTCGTCGGTCACGAGCTTGGTCACGCGGCCCTCACAGCGCAGCGCCGGGCTGAAGCACGTGTCGACGATCTGGACGTCGTCGCCCACGGCGACGCCCTCCCAATCTCGACCGAACTGCACGAGGTCGACGGCGTCGGCCTCGTAGGTCATGCCGGGCTCCTTGCGGGAGTCGAAGTACGCGTGGGTCTCGGCGAGCAGGGTCGCCGCGTCCTCGCAGTTCGAGTTTTCATATTGCCCGAACACGTGGGCGTGCCCGCCCCTGCCGTCGGGTCGCCCGTACAGCTTGAGCGCGGTCGCGTCCTCCACGTAGTTCTTGCCGTTGTTGATGTCGCCGAACGTCAGCTTGCGCCCGTAGCCGCCCGTGTCGGTCTCGATGCCCTTTCCATACCCGTAGCAGGCAGTGATCGCCCCGTAGTGCTCGGTGCGTGATACCGATGTCAGGTCCTTGGTGTAGGTGAACCGGCGGTGGCCGCCCTTCGCGCCTCGATGCGAGCGGATGCCCACCCTGCGAGAGGTCACCCTGCCGCCGGATACGGTGATTTCAGTCTCAAGCTCACCGCCGCATTTCAAGATTGACTGGAGCGCCTCGCGCGCCGAGGTGTGGTAGAAGGTCAGGCCCTTGTCGACGGTGCCGGTCTGGTCGACCGTTCCGGCGGTCCAGCGGGTCGGCCCAAGGCAGACATTCAGCGCCCGCAAGAAGCCGTAGCCGTAGGGGCGCTTGTCCTCGATATAGTCGCCGTACGTCTCGCAGATTGAGTTGATCGCCGTGTCCGTGTAGACCGTATCGCCTCCGGCGTGGAGGCCCTTGGGGTCTTGGCAGACGTGCTCGTGGACCTTGCCGAGGCGGTCGACCCACACGAGGCGGTAGCCCTGCTTGAGCGCGAAGGTCGTGACGATGTCCACGCTATCCTCACCGTTGAGCTCGTCGGTATGGATGAGGGAGAGCAGCTCCTCGGGGCCGATTGTCGATACGTAGGCGTCTTGCCACGTGTATACGTCAATTCGCACCTAGAGCCACCTCTCCTCCCATTCGAGCGTCGCGGTGCCGCCGCTCGTCTTGATCTGCTGCACGCTGTCGAGCGAGAAGAAGTCGCTCGCGACGGTCACGGGCCAGTCCGCGCCGTTGACCGTGCAGCGCTCGGCGCGCATGTCCAGCACGACGGTCTGTGCGCCCGTGAACGACGCCTCGACGCGGACGAACCGCCCGGTCGAGACGTTGGTGATTGTCCAGCTCGAGCCTGCCGGGGGCTTGCACGTGACCGTAGGGTAGGCCCTGTAGTTGCCCCCGGCGGCGACGGCGCGCTGGGATGCCGTCACCTGCTCGGAGCGCCGCTGCCCGTAGGCGGCGGGGTCTGCACAGTAGAACCCGAGCGTGAGATTCGGCATGTGTGCGTTGCGCCCCTGCTCCGCCCCTCCCCTGTAGCGCGCGAGCATGTAGCGCTCGGGAGCGTCGTCGAGCACGAGGGCCTTCTCGCCACCGGACAGCGCCGAGGCGAGCACGGCCCTTGCCTCGGCAACCTCGTCGAGGGAGCCGCCGACGATGTTGCAGTCGACCGCTATCTCGACGGGCTCGAGGCCCTTGGCGCGGACGTGCGTGCCGTCCATGCCGGGGACCTCGGTCTCATCGAGCCGCACCTTGGGAACAATCGGTCTCGTGACCTTGGTCACCAGCAGATACGGCGTTAGGTCGATTCCGCCGAATATCATGCGAACCCCCTTGCGGCGAGCGTGTGCCTGCCGCGCATCGCGATGGCGGAGGAGACGCGCTCCGAGTCGATGTACAGGTTTCCGTCCTTGTCCCTGATCTGCTCGAGGACGGACAGGATGCCGGCGAGGGCGTCGTCGGAATCCTCCTCGGGACGCGCCGGAGTGTAGACAGCGGACGGCGCGACGGTCAGGCCCGTCGAGAGCATCCCCTGCGCGGTGTCCATGGCGCCGCTGATGGCGGAGACCACGGCGCCGGTGCCGGTGCCGATGCCCTGCGCCCAGCCCTGCATGAGGGCCTTGCCCGAGAAGGTCGTGTAGCCGTGCCCGGAGAAGGGGCCGACCTTTGCCGGCGAGAACGGGAAGAAGGAGCGGATTCTGGAGACTGCGCCGGAGACCGCCGAGGTCACCGAGCCGATAGCGGACATGATGCCGTCCTTCAGGCCGTTGAGTATCGACTTGCCGGAGTTAAAGAGCCAATTGCGCGCACCCGAGAAGAATCCGGTGATCTTGCCCTTGATGCTCGTGACGGTCCTGTAGACGGAGTTGATTCCGTTGGACGCCGCGCTCTTGATGCCCTCCCAGATGGACGAGCAGGCGCTCTTGATGCTCCCCCACATGCTCGACCACGTGGAGCTGATGCTGTTGAGCACGGAGCTGATCACGCCGCTGACCTGATTTATCGCCGAGTTGACGGCGAACTTGATGCGTCCCCAGACCACCTCGGCGAAATCGCGGACGGTGTCCCACACGCTCGACCAAACCGAGCTGATTCCATCGAGCGTGGACGTTATCACGGACTCGACGACCCCGATGGCCGCTCGCACGGCGAACTCTATCTGAGACCAGACGAGCTCGGCTACCGACTTGATGGTGTTCCAGACCGTATCCCAGTCTCCGCTTATCGCGGCGGTGACCGTGGAGATGACCGTCTGCACCACGGCCATCGCGACCTGGACGGCAGTGGAGATTGCATCCATCACGCCGGTCAGGACAGCAGAGATCACCGGCCAGACCGCGTTCCAGACGGCGGAGATGATGCCCATCGCCACCTGAATCGCGCCCTGGATGAGCGGCATCGCCGCAAGCACGGCGGACAGCACGGACTGCACGGCGGGCATGGCGATGGCGACGAGCTGCGAGACGGTCGTCATTACGTCCGCGATGACGGTGACCAGGAAGCCGATGACCGGCGACAGCGCCTGCACGATGCCGAGCACCACCTGTATGCCGGTGGAGAGCACCGGCAGCACGGCCTGCGCGATATTGAGCAGCGCCGTGCCGATTGGCGCGATGAGCGGCGCGATAAACCCGATTGCCGCCTTGATGCCGTTACCGACGGACGTGGCCACACCAAGGATGGCCTGAAGCGCCGAGCAGATCTGCGAGGAGTCCACCTTCGGCAGCTTGATTCCGATGCCGGCGAGCGCCCCGACGGCGATGTTCCACGCCGTGGCGAGCGCCTCGGACACGATGGGCGTGAGCACCGACGCGATGCCTGAGAGCGCCGCGGGGAGCGCCTTGATGATGCCCTGCCCGATCTGCGCGACGCGCGGCGCGATGTTCTTGGCCACGGCGCCGACGGACGTGAGCAGCTGCTCGGTGAGCTGCGAGAAGTCCACGTCGTCTCGGCCCAGACCGGTGAGGAAGTTCTCCCATGATGCCTTGGCCATGCCGATGGAGCCGGAGATGGTCGTCGCGGCCTCCTTGGAGGTCGTGCCGGTGATGCCCATCTCGGACTGCACCGTGTGGATGGCCTCGACCACGTCGGCGTAGCTGTCGATGGTGAGGTCGGCGGTCTTGCCCTGCGCCGCGCGCAGCTTGTTGGCGTCCGCGATGAGTCGCTCCATCTCGGACTTCGTGCCGCCGTAGCCCAGCTTCAGGTTGTCCAGCATCGTGTAGTTTTGCTTGGCAAAACCTTGGTAGGCGTTCTTGACGTCGGCCATGTCCGAGCCCATCTTGTTGACGTTGTCCGCCATGTCGCCCATCGCCGTGTTGGCGGACTCGGCGGCCTTCGCCACGTCGCCGCCGCACGAGCTCACGAGCGATGCGGCGAAGCTGGTCGCCTGGGTCATGTATTGGTTTGCGCTCATGCCGCACGTCTTGTACGCATCCGCGGCGTATCCCTGCAGTTTGCCGGACGCGGAGCCGAAGAGCGTATCGACGCCACCGACCAGCTGCTCGTAGTCGGCGTATGCGGATACCGCAGCGCCGCCGATTGCGGTCACCGCCGTGGTGAGCGCGCCCATGCCAGTCGCGGCGACGGTGCCCACGCCCCTTGCGACGGTGCCGAGCCCGCTCAGCAGCCCGCCCGAGCGCTTGACCCCGCCGTCCACGCCGGAGGTCATCGAGTCGCCGAATGACTTTCCGGCCTTGGAGCCCGTGTCGCCGAACTCCGAGCAGATGCTGCCGGCGAAGCCCTTCATGGACGGCATGAGCGTGATGCATGCCGAGCCTACGCTAGTCGCCATCCCGTCCTCCTAATCCTAGAATCTCGTCGATTTCCGCCCTGTTCGCGAGGGCGTTGCGCTGGTGCCTCTTGAGCTCCGCGAGCTGCCCGGGCGTCTTGAGCGGCTGCGGTTCCTGCGGCGGCCGGTGCTTCTTGTCGCTCAGCCCCCACGCGAGGCTCCTGAGCTGGTGCTCGATGCGCCAGAGCATGTACGTCTCCTCGCTCCACTTGAGCTCCGGGTACATGCGGCGCGCGCACCTCGACTCCTCCGGCAGCTGCTCCCACAGGAGGGCGGCGCGCCGGAGGTCGTCCGGTCCGCCCTCGAGCGGGAGGTCGATGCCGTAGTACTGGCGGAAATCCGCTACGACTTCTGCACGGTGCCCTTCGAGCTCGAGGACGAATCCTGGGAGTTTTTTGCCTTCGCCGCCTCGAATGCGGCCTGCATGAGCACGCCCGTGGACTCGACGGAGCCGCCGAGGCGCTCCATGTACTCCTCGTCGCGGCCCGCGAAGACGCGCTCGAAGGCCTCGAACATCCCGCCCGGCTCGGTCTCGCTCTTGGCGAACTGCTTGTTCGTCTTGTAGCTGAGCAGCTCGTCGAGGTCGGCGGTGAACTCGCCGTCGATACCGGGGATGGTGAACGTGAGCTCGGTCATTACTTGCCCTCCGAGGTCTCGGTGGACTGGATGTAGTCGTAGCAGGTGTTGCCGGCATCGTCGGTGAGGTACTTGACCGTGAGGGCGCGCGCGGCGAGCTCGCCCACGGCGAGGGTGAGGTCGTCCAGCTCGGAGGACTGGGCGAGCGGCACGACCTTGCGCCAGCGGCGGCCGTCCTTGAGCACGAGCTCGAGCACGGCGGGCCATGTCTCAGTGGAGTCGCCGTTGTGCTTGACGGTGATCATGCCGGCCTCGTCCTTGACGTTGCCGGAGCCGTACATGACCTTGAGGGTCGCGGCCTTGATCTCGGCGAGCGTGAGCTGCGCGCTCTCGACGCGGGAGGTCTGCGGCGACGCCATGAGGTCGCCGTTCATGTCCTTGATGTCCTCGGAGTCGCTGTCGAGCGTCTCGACGTAGCCGTCCTCGCTGATGTAGCCGAGGCATTTCCACGCCTCGGGCAGCGCGGTCCTGTAGTCGGTCGGCAGCGCCGTTCCGGCGGGCGCGGTGAAGATGTAGCCGCCCTTTACTCCCTTGGCGCTGGAGACGTTGGCGACGTTGTTCTTGTTGCTTTCTGCCATGATTGCTCCTTATTCGCAGATGGTCAGGTTGATGTTCGTCTGGTATCTGGGAGTCCCCGTGTCGGGGTCGTCCCATCGGTACGTGCCGTCGGGCACGGCCGAGAACACGTTCGGCTCGTCCTCGATAGCGGAGCACGCCCGCTCGACGGCCTCGGCGATCTCGCGTGCGCGCCTGCGGGTCTTCGCCCACGACGTGGCGAGCACGCGCGGGGACTGGATGAACCGTGTCGCGCTCGTGGCGGCGAGGGTGACCTGGACGAACTCATCGGGTCTCTCGCGCGGCACGTCGGGCACGCACTTGATGCCGGTCGCGTCCATGAGCCGCTTGGCGACAACCCTCTCGATGTCCATCAGTCACCTCCAAAGACGGATTGCAGGCGGTTGTGCTTGCGCTCGCTCACGTTGGCGTGCTTGCTGTCCGTGTAGACGACGCGGCCCCTCGCAAGCGAACCGCCTGCGATCGCGGTGCTATAGCCGCTCTCGCCGTACTTCGACGTGAACGTGGAGTTGCATGCGGCCGCGACGGCGTTGGCCTTCTCGGTGAGCATGGCCTGCACGCCCCCGCCGTTCATGACCTCGGCGTATCCGCCGCGGTTCCAGCCCTTCCACTTGATCTTGACCTCGCACTTCGCCTTAGCCATCGGTTCGGGTCACCTCGCAGGTGAGGTCCCAGGGGCCGGGCGTATTGGCCGCGGTGTATCGCTTGGGGTCGCCGACCACCTTGTAGTCGGTGCCGCGCACCGTGACCGTCGCGTCCCTGAGGTCAACGTCCGCGCCCTTCGGGAAGCAAAGCGTGTAGGCGACCGTCACGCCGTTCGGGCGCGTCGAGTCGAGGTCGGCGGTCGCGCCGGGGCACACCACGACGTTGTCGACCGCCTCCTCGGACACCGTCTCGCCGGCAGGCTCGCCAAGCTCGTCGTATGACTGGGCCGCATTGCGCACGGTCACGGTCTCGCCGGAGATGAGGCACATCATTCGGCCGCCCCTCCCCTCTCCAGCGGCGTGAGCGACCCGAGCGCCTGACCGGTGAGGCCGAGGCGCCTGAGGTCGCTCTTGCCTAGGTACATATCGCCGAGCGCCGAGCCGTAGGTCACCGATGCCGTATAGATGCCCGCCCCCTGGCTGTACTGCGTGGCGCCGGCCATCGCGGACGGTGCCGAAAGCACGCGGTTGACGAGCAGGCAGCACACGGCGGGGGCCGCTCGGTCGAATGCCGGGCACGCCCCCTCGGTGTACTCGCCGATTCGGTCCTCGAATGCCGCGAGCATCAGGTCTGATGCGTCCTGCAGCAGCACCTCGGTGCGCGCCGAGTCCGCGGGCTCGCCGTAGCGGGCCTTGTAGTCGTCGACGCTGGCGAGCGCGGCCATCGCTACTCGGCCTCCATGATCCCGGCGTCGACGAGGGCCTGCACGACCTTCGCGACGGTCGGGCTGGCGCCGGGGTTGGCGACCTTCTTTGGCGCGACGAGCGGCTTGCCGTCGGGCGAGACGAGCGTCACGTGCTGCGGGAGGATGCTGGACGCCTTGCCCACGTCCTCCACGATGAATTTCTGGACTAGCTGAGCCATCTCGGTACCCTCTAGGCGCTCTTGAGGACGGCGAAGGCCTTCGGGTCGAGTACCGCGTATGCCAGGACGGCCTCGGTGCGGTAGGCGATCTGGTTGTAGCCCTTCAGGTCCTGACCGGTGTTGTCGGGGTCGCCGTACTCGATGACCTCGGCGGTGATGTCGCGGACCATGCCCCACTTGATTGCGGAGAAGTCGCCCATGATCGCGGAGACCTTGGTCGGGGTCTTGGCGAGACGGCCGTTCACGGTGCCGGACACGGAGGCGGGGATGCCGTCGAGGTTGCCCACGTTGAGGGAAAGCGGCACCTCGGGGTACAGGCGCTGCCCGGTGGCGGGCACGCGCAGCTTGCGCAGCTCGGAGGCGAACTGGCGGCTCATGGCGATGCCGTTGATGCCGTAGTCGAGCAGGGCGTCGGAGAGGGAGTCGATGTCGTCGACCGGGGAGTCGGTCTTGGCGACGCTGTGGACGTCCTTGTCAGCGGTCAGGGCGGTGTAGCCCGTGAGGCCGAGGCCGGTCTTGGGGTTGATGGCGTGGTAGACGATGTAGTCGAGCGCGCGGCCCGCGGCGGCGGTCTGGTCGGCGATGATGTTGGAGATGATCTCCAGCTGGTTGTCCTCGTCGGCCCACTTCAGCTCGTCGGAGACGCGCGTGGTCGTGACGATCTTGGCGCGCTTTGCGACCACGGGGTCGGTGGAGATCTCGGAGCCGGACTTCTTGCCGCCCTCGGCGACGACCTCGGCCTCTGCGGTCGGGTTGAACACGAGGTAGGTCGTGTCCGCGAACTTCTGCGGGGTGCTGGGGCTCAGCGTGGCGATGGTGGAGGTGTCCTTCACCTTGCCGATGATGGTGGATACCACGCTGGACGGCAGCTTGATTTTCTGGGTGTCGTTTGCAGCCATTTCTGTGCCTTTCTTCGGGTTTGGCTTACTTCAGGAGGCGCTTGGCGAAGTCTCGCAGCGCCTCGTCCCCGCCCTTGCCGCCCTTGTCGAAGCTGCCGGGCTTCTCCACTCGCGGCGCGGGCTTTGTCTTGAATGCGGCGAGCATCTTGTCGCACCATGCGGCCATGCTCTCCTCGTCCTCGCCGACGATGAGCTCGGCGGGGACTCCCTTCTCCTGCGCGACCTTGGCGGCGGTCTTGGCTCGTGCCTCGGCCTTCTCCTTGGCGTCGAGTCGCTTCTCGAGCTCCGCGACCTTCTCGTCGGCGGTCTTCTTCGCCTGGTTGGCCTCGTCGAGTGCGCTTGCCGCGCTCTTGTTGGCCTTGGCCTGCTTCTCCCACTTGCGGGAGTGCGCCTTCTCGGCCTCGTAGAGCGCCTTGTAGTCGGGCTCCTCGCCCCCGGTCGGCTCCGTACCGCCCGTGGGCTCCGTGTTGGTCTCTGCTGCCATGTCGCGTCCTTTCCCGGACCGTGCGGCCCGTCGGGCCAGCCGTGCGGCCGAGCCCCTTAGATGTGCGTTTCGGGCCGTGCGGCCCTGTCGCGCGGCAGTGTCCTACGGGCGTGAGATTTGGCCTGTTTGGCGTTTTTCGGCATGAAAAAAGCCGCCCGTGGGCGGCCATGCGGTATGATGGGGTTAGGCGGAAGCTGTTTGACTCACCTATTGAGACATGCAGCTCCCGCCTATTTTTTTATCGTTTGGAGCGACCCGTCGTGCCCCAGCATCCGCACCTCAGAGATTCCGTACCTCTTCATGTACTTGCGTATCCACGCTTCGGCTTGGCTGTCGGTGACCGACTTGTTCTCGCTGACGTCGAAGACGGCGAACCGCACCCCGCTCTTGTTGGCCACGGACTTCATGTGCGACTTGAACGTGTTCTCCGATTTCGACGTGTAAACGGTCTTGATTTCGATGCCCGTGGACAGGTCGGCGCGGCTTACGGTCGTTTTTCCCTGCGCGTTCTCGCTCTTTAGGTGCACCTCGTCTTCCCAGAACTCGGTCTTGTAGCCCAGTGCCGCCAGCTTCTCTGCGGTTCTCCTCTCTCCGGGGTCTACCCTCCACCTCTTCACCTTGTCGCGCCTCACCGCATCGTCCGTGAACGTTATGCCCTTATGCTCGCCGCCGGCGTACCAAGACGGATCGCGCAGCTCTATCTCGGATGCGACGCGGTTGTTGAGGTAGGCGGTGTACGCCTTCCCCTCCTTGTTGCCGTGGCACCTCACGAGCGCTTCGCGTTCGTCCTCCGGCATTGCGTACCAATCGGAGGCGATGCCGTCGCGGCCTCCGAGCGAGGCCAGGCAGTCGTTATACCTCTCGTACATCCCGTCAGGGTCGTACCCCTTGACCGTCGTCACCCCGTCGAAGCCGGGAACGATTCGGCAGTCGCAGTGCGCGTGCGAGTGCTCGGCCGCCTCCTCGGTCTTGGCGTAGAAGCCGAACGACGCGAGCATGAGGCAGAACCCGCACGTCTCGCCACGGGGAACGCGGGCGTACCACGGCTTTGCCGGGTCTTTGCGCGCGTTATGGGCGACGCACCTGTTGGCGGCGCGCCTGATCTCCTCGTCGACCCTCGTGACGCACCGCGAGACAAAGACCTCGGGGGCGCCCTCGACGACCTTGCCGATGAAATACCTAACCGCGCCGAGCGTGTCGTCCGGGTCTCGCATGGACTCGGCGACCGCCCGATACTTCCCGGGAAAGCCCTGCGACGCCCTGACCGCGTCGTAGTATTCGGCTGCCCTGGCGGCGGCGCACGTGTCGGCGTAGTACCCGAGCACCGCCTCGATCGTCTCGTACGCCCTCTCGCGGAGAGCGGCGACATCGCCGCCCCCGCCGCGCTCCCAGCTCGACAGCAGGGACTCGAGCGCCGGCCTCACCTTCGCCTGGGCGTCTGCCGACAGCGCGTTCACCTCATCGGTCAGCTCGTCCAGCAGGCTAGTCGGCACCGCCGCCATTCTCGCCCTCCTTCGGCTCGAACAGCGATGCGATAGCCGCGCCCGCCTGCGCCTTCTTGGCATCCGACTCGATGCGCTGGATCTGCTCGTCCGTGTAGTCGAGCATCTCGTAGGCGACCGTGGAGTTGGCGAGCTTCGGGAGCGCCTGCACCTGCTTGAGCAGCGCGTCGGACAGGCTCACCGTGGACGGGTACGCCGGGGACAGGAATCGTGGGTTGATCTCATGCCCCGCGTCGCGCTCGGTGGCGAAATCGGTGCCGTTCGCCACGGCGAGCGCCATGTAGGCCACGTTGCGCAGCGCCGTGCCGTTGTCGCGGTTGAGGTTCTTGGCGTCGATGACAAGAGGCTCGAGGGACGCGGCGATGGCGTCCGAGGAGGACGGGTTGTCGTTGGACACTCCGAAGAAGCTCGCCGGCACGTTGGTTACGGCGGACATCTGGCAGGCGAGCTGGCGAAGGTACTCGGTAAGCGGGGCCATCTGCAGCTGCGCGGACTGCCAGACCGTGGGCTTGTCGCCGTCGGGGTCTTTGGTGATCTCGTTGACAGCGCCCATGCTCGCGTCGTACTTGTTGCCATCGTTGAGCATCTTCTTGTAGGTTCCCAGAAGCCACGTCTGCGGCAGGGTCGCGGCCTCGGCGGCGACCTCCATGCGGGCGCGCTGTCGGATGGCGTCGTCGGTGATGCTCATCACGGAGCAGCTGATGCGCGAGGTGCCGAAGGGGCGCTCGAGCGTCGCGCCGTGTGCCATCGGCTCCATGAGGCAGCGCCCCATCGAGTGCTCGCGGTACTCGGCTACCCACGAGCCGCCGTCGCGCGTGAGCACCACGAGGCTGTAGTCGGTGAGCAGGTGCACCACGGTCGGCACGCGCTCGGTGTCGCCGGGCATCTTCTTGGACTCAGCCACGACGAGGCCAGCCCTGATGGCCTTGCGCGCGTCGTCCCAGAGCGCCGCCGCCGCGGTGGCGGGGTACGCCGAGATGACCGGGTAGCCGCCGCCGTCCGTCACGGTCCAGAAGCCGCAGCAGTGCTTCAGCTCGCCGATGAGGTTCTTGCGGTAGAGGCGCTCCAGCTGGTTCGACTCGCAGATGGCGCGGAGGGCCTTGCTCGTCTGCTCGTCCGCGCACGTGTAACCGTTGAAGATTGAGCGGTCGGCGAGCGCATGCACGGCCTTGCGGGGCCAGTCCACCCGCGGGTTGATCTTCTTGGCGAGGCTCGCCGGCATGGCGATGCCGAGGTCCTTCACCGACACGTGACCGAGGTAGTAGTCCTCGCGCTCGAGGTTGCTCGTTCTGTGCTCGCGCCAGACGGTCATGAGCTCGCGGACGAGCGCCGCGTCCCCCGGCTCCAAGCCTGCGGCGGATGCTACCTGCCCCGCCAGTTCCATGTTCACTGCTGCCATCAGAAGCTGGCCTCCTGTTCCCTTCGCGGGTCTCGTTTCGTTGTTCTAGCCGCCCAGAGGGCGAGCGATGCGGACTCGATGGGTGCGGCGATAGAGTCGGGGCCGTCCGCGAAGCCCCATCCGTCCCTGCCTATGTCGCGCTTGAGCGACTTGCGCGCCGAGTCGTCGAGCGCCGGCGACTCGATGTGCGACAGCGTGCCCGAGTCGACCTCGTCCTTGAGCATCGAAGCTGCAGCCTGCACGATTGCGGGCGTGCCCATCACGAGCGCGCACTTGCTGAAGCCGCCGTCGAGCATCCGCCGCTTGAGCGCGTCCGCTCCGGACTTGCCGTCGATGCAGGCGCACGCAATCTCGTCTCGGTTGCGCAGGAGCATGTCCGAGATCGCGACCGTTCCGCCCGAAGCGCCCATCACGTCGTACAGCTCGACGTAGGACGGTCCGTCCCTGTCGGCGAGCGCCCAGGACACCGCGGCGTTGGAGCCGTCTGCGGAGAACTTCACGCCGAAGGCGAGCTTTCCGTCAGTGGGCGCTGAGCCGCGTCGGCACCCGTCCCACTTCTTGGAGGACAGGGCGTAGAGGAGCGAGCCTCCCGTCTTCGCCCACCACCCGAGGCGCTCGCGCGCGAACACGTCGGGCTGCATCTGCTCGGACTCGCCCTTGACGGCCTCGTAGTTGAGCACGGTGCCCATGGACGGGTTGTACTCGTACCAGCGGGACTCGTCGTGGACGTCGCCTATCTCGTCCGCGCCCCACTCGATCCACGCCATCTCGGACTCGCCGTCGTGCACGTCGTCGTGGAGGTCGCGGAACACCGTGCCGACGTTGTCGGGGCCTGGCGGCGTTCCGAGGTAGATGGTCTGCGGGTTGTGCATCGCGCTCGCCGAGATTGCCGGCAGGGACGCCGCCTGCTGCGTGTCCGTGAGCTCCTGCGCCTCGTCGTAGATGAGCACGTCGTAGGTCTTGCCTCGCGCCAGCGAGTTGGTGCGGGTGGTGAAGCGGATGAGTCCGCCGTTCTTGAGGCTGATGGCCTGCTGCCCGTTCGTCTTGCGCACGGCGAGCAGGAGGTTGCGCAGATCGGTCTCGTCCTCGTCCTCGAATGGCTGGGATAGCTCCTTGAACATCTGGTCGGATGTGTCGCCGTGCTGGCAGGTGTACAGGATCTTCTCGCCGTTGAGCGCGCCGTAGAAGCACCTTGCTCGCACGACCCAGCTCTTTCCGTTCTGGCGCGGGATGGAGATGCCCAGCGTGCGCAGCAGGTACTTGTCGCGCGCGTCGCGGGCCAGCATCGCGTCGAGCAGGTGCGGCTGCCACGGGAGCGGGTCGCCGAAGTAGGCGGTCGCGAGCTCGCACGCCATCCCGCCGTCGCCGCTGAGGTCCTCCGGGACGTTCGCCTCGTATGTCGGCGTCTGCCTGGGCTCCATCAGGCGCCCGCCGCCTTGGCCTTGCGCTCGCGGTCGGCGAACATGAGGCTCAGCACCCTAGCGCCATCGCTCTGCGGACGCGCCTGCTGCACCTGGATGGGCACCGCCTTGCGCGACAGCCCGAGCAGCTCGTTGAGCGCGCGTATCTCGGCGGTCGCCTGCTTGAGCACGGACACGGCGGGGTGCGGGCGCTCCATGATGGCGTGCCTGCCGTTCTTCGCCTTGACGGGCTTGTAGCCGACGGGGTCGAGCACCTTCACGGACTTGCCCTTGCTCATGGCATCCTCCGCGGCCTTCGCCACGGCGTGCCAGTAGCACAGCAGCGCGAGGTTCGGCGCGTCCTCGTCGGAGAAGCGCCCCGATGCGGTGACGCTCGCCCAGATCTGCGATTGGTAGTCATCGGATGCGACCGATTCCGGCATCTTCGGCATCCCGGCCTCCTTTCTCGTGCCCGCATTGTGCGATGCGGGTGAGATTCGCGGCCTACCCCCGCCCTGAGGTCATGGGGCGGGGGGAAATCGGCACTGGCAGCGATGGGTGTCCGTGCACCCCCGGGGAGGGGCAATGCCCCCGCCATCGGCGGCTCAGCGCCACAAAAAGCAGTGAGGCGCAGCCGAGCAAACGACCGCGCCTCCAGTTAGGCTTTTCAGCCCCGCCTATTCAGTTGTCTCGAGCCTTCAGAACAGCCTCGTGCGCCTTATCTCGACGGGCCTCGCGTCGCCCGGCATGTGCTTGCCCTTCCTCTGGTTGCAGATGCGGTGCGCCGCGTCGAGGTTCGCGTAGTCCAGCACCGCGCCGCCCCTCGCCCTCGGCACCACGTGGTCGGCCTCGAAGCTCCACGGCGTGCCGGGCGGCAGGCTGTAGTCTATGGGCTGTCCGCATATGTGGCACGGCCTGCCCTCGGCGCGGAGCCTCGCCTTGAGCTTGCGCTCGGCGTTGCCGTTGGAGCTCCACGTCATGCCAGGCGCTTCCTCGCGAGGTAGTCCTTCTTCACCGACAGGGTCGGGGTCTCGTCGGTGCTTCCTATCTTGATGGTGAGCGTTATGGGCGGCAGCACGAACCTCTCGTCGATGTCCCCCGCCACGTCTTCCGCCATGGACTCCAGCAGGGCCGCGGCGTCGCGGAGCTGCCGCACCACCCTCTCGCCCGCACTCATGCGACCAGCCCCACGACCAGCTGCATGCACCACAGCACTGCGGCGACGCACAGCAACACGAGCACCGTCATGATGAGGCACCCGATGAGCCTGCCGATCAGCCTTCCAATCTCGTCCATTCAATCCTCCAATCTCACCCGCACGCCATGCGCACGAGAACGGTCAGAACCACGGCGAGCGCCCATGCGGACCTCGCCGCCCACGCCAGCAGCGCGGTGAGCGCCGCCAGCGGCATCAGCCACAGAACATGGCGCACGCTTCCTCCTGCATGTCCCTCATGTGGTCCGCTATCCACGGGAGCGCCCAATAGGCGACGTCGCCCGGCTCCGCGTCCGCCCCGTCGAACTTCTCCCGGAAGGCGTCGTCGAACTCCACCTCGCAGATGCCGTAGTCGCAGCAGCACTCGTACATCTTGATGCACTCGGCGCAAGTGAGCTTGCCCTCGCCGAAGTGCCTGTCGATTGCCGCGCCGGTGCATCCGTCCGGGAGGTTGTAGCCCGGATCACAGCTTGCCCCCAAGGCGGATCACCTCCTCGCGGTACATCTCGTACCGTTCGATGAACCTGTGCGGGTTCTCCGCGATGACGTCGAGAACCTCAACGAGCGCCATCTTGCCCAAGGGGCGCTCGCCGTCCGTGAGCTCGCTGTCAGGCACGTCGATGATGTGGCGCTCGATTATCTCGAATCTCATCTCTCCACCTTCTTCCTCACGATGTCGCGCGGGTCTTCGCCCATCGCCTCCGCCAGATTGAGCAGCAGGTTCATCTTCACTTCCCTGCCGTTGCTGATGGCATGGCTCAGGCTGCTGAGGTTCACCCCGGCGGCGCGCGCCAGCTGCTTCAGCGGGACGTGGTTGTCGATGCGCCAATGGGCGATCTTGTCGGCGTCCAGAACGTACTCGGTCGCCATCACCTGCACCTCCCCTCGCGCTTGAGCGTCTCCACGTTGCGGCGGGACCTCTTGAGCGCGCGAATCCGGGCGCGCCTCCATTTCGGGTCGAGCCTCTTGCAGAGCGCCCTCGCCTCGCGCCTCACGCCGCGCAGCACGGGCACGAGGGCCTCGTTGAAGCTCGCCACCGCGTTGGCCATGATGGCGGCCGCGGCCCTCGCGGCGGGGCCATCCGGTCTCCGCAGGTCGACGGACGGCGACGGCGCCGGCCTCATCTCGTCAGCCATGCCGCACCTTCCTCCCGCACTGCGGGCAATAGTTCCAGACGCCGCTCACGCGGTAGTGCTCCTCGTCCTCGACCTTGCAGCCGCAGACCGAGCACAGGAAGCCGTTGTCGCACGAGTCCTGGACGCTCCCGTCGTAGACGTTCTCGCACTCGCCGCGGTCGACGAGGTCGGCGAGATAGTCGAATACGTTGCCCTCCGTATAGCCGACGCACTCGAGCACGCGCTCGAAGATGTCGAATATGAACGGCTCGAGGACGGTCCTCGGCAGGCTGTTGAAGAAGCCCCTCGACCCGCGCAGGCTCGCCGCCGCCTCGCGGCGCTGCTCGTCGCTAATCATCAGTCAAATCCTCCCCACACCACGGGCAATACCGTGGGACAGTCTCGAACTCGGTCCAGCTCGTGATGTACGTGTCGTCATGCTCGTAATGCACGACGCCGAAGACGAGGTCGCACCTAGGGCAGTGGACGGCGTCGACTGGGTCGACGTCCCCTATCGCGACCGTCTCGTTGGTGTAGACCAGCTTGCGCGGCTTCCACTTCTGGTGCGACGGGGTCGCACCGCACGTCGGGCAATCGACCGGCCTTGCGAACTTAATACGCTTCATCTTCCACCACCACCGCCCCGCAGACCGGGCATGAGTACCAGTCGACTGGGAACGCCTCGGAGGTCACGACGAGCACACCGTCCGGCCTGTCGCCGGGCACCAGCACGCGGCACCCGCACTCTGAGCACTTGAATGATTCCTTGGTGTAGTCGGCGACGTTGTGACATGTCGGACGGTCGATTAGGTCTGCAAGGGCCGCGTACGTCTCGTTCTCAACCTCGTGAATGAACTTGCCGTCCACCTCGACGCCGATTGAGTTTGCAATCACGTCGAGTGAATCAACGTGGCGGTATGCCCCGGTCGATGCTTCGCGCAACTCAGCCACCGCTCGCTTGCGCTCCTCGTCGTTAATCATCGTCTCCCCCTTCCGGGTCAATGAGATCAGCGAGCTTATCGAGGACAACATCGAAGTCATGGTAGTCCTCGAAGCCGACCACCACCTCGGCAAGCTCGTCGAAGAACTGCTCCTTGTACTGGATGGAGTGGCCGATGGTCAGGTGTCGCAGGTTCTCAGCCATCTCGCGTCGCTCTTCGCTAGTGAATGTCATCGAAACCAGCTCCAAACATACAGTCGTAGTCGCACTCCCAGGTCTCTCCGTCGCGGCTCATGGTCGCCCCGTACCTCGGAGTACCGCCGGTATCGTCGCCCCAGAAGTGGAAGTGCCATCCAAGGAAGTCGAACTCCTCGTCGTACTCGTCTGCGGCGTACCTCGTGTCGCCGTACTCCTCGTAACCGTCCCACCCGAACTTGCGGGAAAGGTCATCGAACGTGTATATGGTCGGCTTGTCCTCGCCGTCCTCCCACTCGTAGACCTCCGGCCAACCCTGCTTGTAGCACCCGACGCGGACATTGCCGTCGCCCATGACTCCATGGTGCGAGAACTCGAACCACTCGAATCCGTCATGGTGCTTCATGATGTTCGCGTACACGCGGAGTCCAGTAGGCAGGGAACCCTCGTCGGTGTCGTATACGCCTACGTCCTCCTTGTCGGTTCTGCGCTCGCCGTTGAGGTACACGAACGCGCCGTAGTCGCTGTATGCCATGGCTATACCTCCTTCGCCGCCGCCTCGCGGCGCTTTTCATCGGTAATCATTCGTCCACCTTGGATATGGCCAGCGCCACGTATTTCTGGGCAAGGCCCTCGAAGTCGTCGAGGATGTAGTCGATTCGGTAGACTTCACTGTTGAGCGGATGCCTGGCTGCTTCCCCGACGGCGTAGCCTTCGTTCGTGACAACGTCGAATACGATCTCATCGCCGACCTTGTAACCCCGGTCGTTCTTGCGAATCTCGAACGTCTTGGTGCCGTTCAGGACGGCGTCGGCGTATTGCTCTTGAATCTTGAGCCTGTGCGTCGCCATCAGGCCTCACCCCTCAGCTTGCGGATGCGGGATACGATGTCCTCAATCACTTTCGGAGAGCAACCAGTTGTTATATTGCTGAGAGAACAACTTTGACAGGTTCCATCCTTGCTGAAGTACGTGCAAGCGGTGCCTTCTGCGACGCATTTGTCCAAGTCCTCTTCGAGCTTCTCCCAGCTGTCTGGCTGGGTGAATCTTAGCGCTGTCGTCATTGGGGTTCCCAACCCGTCTAAACGCTCGACTCTCCAGAAGCATTCATTCGGGTTGTAGCGGAACGCTCGAATGCTGACCGGGACACCGCCGGCGTCGTATAACCTCTTCGTGTTCAGCGGAATCTCACGCCCTTCGGCGTCCCTCGGTAGCTCAATCATTCGGAATCACCGGCAAGACGGTTCACACGCGATACGATGTTGGCCATCATGGCATCGAGGCAATTCATCTTCCCGTGGCTGCACAGCTTGCAATCGTTGCAGTACTCGCCACGGTCCTTGTCGTAGTGGCACGGCATGTCCCTGCAGCCTTTGCCGTGCACATCCCACACACGGTTGAGGTCTTCCGCGAGCTGCTTGAGACTGTCCGGCTTCTCGAGGTACATGGAGTTGGCAGGTAAGTGGTACACCATGTCCCCAGTCCCGTAGGACTCGGCTGTCCATTCGACCTCGTGTGTGATCACATCGAATCCGAACGTGAACCTGTTCACCTCGTACCCGACGCCTATGTTGTTGTACAGCACCTTGGTGTCCAGCGGAATCTCGCGGCCCTCGGCATCTTTTGGTAACTCGATATTCGCCATTGCCATCACCTATCTAGCCCCAGCAGTACAAAGGACATGTCGCGGCAGATGCGGATGCTGCCGGGCGTCCTCACGGTCATTAGCTCCCCGTCCTTGCACATCCTGTAGACGGTCCTCAGGCTCACGTTGAAAGCCTCGGCCCATTCGTTGGGCGTTGCATACTCGGGGATCGTGGATGGGGTCACGCCCTTGGGCATTTCGATAATTGCCATTAGTCCTCCCCGGTCTCGTAGCTCGCGTCGGTCCAGTAGTTGCACCTGGCGAGCCCCTGCGTGCGGTGCACGAACTCCGGGCGCCGCCCGCACTCGTACTCGGTGCGCTCCACGCCGTGGACGGTGCGCAGCACCGTCGCGCAGCAGTGCAGACAGTTCTCACAGCGCTCCTCCCGGAGTCCGTCCGCATAGATGTCCGGCCTCTCGTTCCCCGTCATCTGTATCCCCTCTTCCCGTACCTTCCGTCGTTCACCATGTTCCTTACGTGGCGCCGCATGTCCTGCGCCGCCTGGTCTCCCTCGGGCGGCAGCTTCCGCCCGCTCGCGCACTCGACGCAGTGGACGCGCCAGCCGCCGCGGTAGCGCTCGAAGTGCCCGAACCCGGGAGGCGTCCACCTGCCGCACTCGCGGCAGTAGCCGCCGTAGACGTTCCTAGCCATTCCCCTGCTCCTTCCTGTAGACGTCGCTGGCCATTGATTCCGCGAGCTCGCGCATGTCGGTCACCTCGGCGCACTCCGCGCCGAAGAACATTCCGAGCTCGCCCCTCTTGTGCCTGTCGCACCGGTAGGCGCGGCAGATCTCGGGCCTCGCGGCGTAGACCGCGCACTCGCGCCCGTCCGTGAGGTAAGGGCACAGCAGGTCGTACTCCGCCCTGGGCTCGGCGGGCTCGATCCCGTTCCGGCGCACGTACAGCTCGAGGCGCACCCGGTCGAACGGGCTCACGGGCAGGAAGCGCGAGCAGCACTCGCCGCAGCCCCTGCAGTCGCCCGAGTACAGGTCGGTCACGTCGTCGCTCTGGAGCCCGGCGTGGATGGCCGCGGCGATGGCCTTCTCGTCATTCATCGGCCCGCCCTGCCGCTCCTGTCGGGCACGGCGGCCTCTTCTCGGCACGCTTGGCCACCTTCTTGTCGTAGATCTTCTTGAGGTCCCGGCGCATGAACCGGGTGAACTCCTCCTCGCCGACGTCGTCCGCCAGCGCCACATATCGCATCGCATCGTGGCACCATTCGTCGAAGTCGAGCAGCCTTCCGCTGAACGCGCTCTTGACGTCCGTGACCTCGGCGTATGTGAAGCGGGTCAGCATCTCCTCGCGCATGACCCTGTCCCCGAGCGCCTCGACGGGCGTCTTGGGCCGGCTGATGATCTGTCTGTAGCCGTTCGCCATCTTTGTCATGGCGTCGAGCTGCTTGGCCAGCTTGTTGTTCTCGGCCACGAGGCGCTCGTTGCGGCGCTGCTCGTAGTCGAGCTCGGCGAGCACGTACTGCTCGCAGTTGGTGATCTCCATCGTCATTTCACCTCTCGGATGATCTCGTTGCCGTATCGGTCGGTGATGGCCCAGTAGCCGAACATGTAGAGGTCGGGGCTGTGCGGCGGGTACTCCCTGAGCAGCGTGCCGGACCACCATGCCTCCTCGGCCGCCCCGGTGCGCCATACCCACTCGGCGTGCAGTCCGCCGTCGTGGAACTTCCCGTGGCACCCGGTCGTGCCGGAGCCGCACAGGGCGAACAGCGGGCTGCGCAGCTCCCACACCCCGTTTGGCGTGACGAGCCTGAACGTCTTCCCCCACGAGCGCCTCGCGACGTGGTGGCAGTTGCAGGCTCGCCGGCCGCACACAGCGCACCGGGCCTGCGTCGGCTCGTATGCCGCGCCGTGCGTGTACCTCGCCCCGAGGTGGGGCTTGCCGTACAGCTCGGCGCGCTCCTTGGACCAGCCCCTGAGGACTCCCGCGTCGACCGTCATCGGGGCCTCCCCTCGCACGCGGCGCGTGCGGCCAGCAGTCTCTGAGCGTCCTGGTACAGCCCGAACCGGTCCCTGCTAGCGGTCGTGCCCCGCGGGGCCTCGACCTTCGCCGGGTCGATGCCCGGGTGCTCGGACGCCCACCGGCGCTCCTGCTCGGCCAGCGCCTCCTCGGGCGTCCTCGTGGGCCTGAACGTGGCGGCCTCGACCTCCGAGGCGGTGGGCTTGCCGCGGCTGCGGGCCTCGGCGTCGAGCTCGCGCTGGCGGCGGTGCCACTGCCGGGCCTGCGGCTGCCAGTCCGAGATCGGCATGCCGTTGGACTTGCGCCAGCCCTGCGACGCGTAGAAGTCGAAGAAAGCCTGCGGGTCGCCGTTCAGGCAGTTGGCCCCGAAGTACGCGGCGACCTCCTCGGCGGTCGGCGGCTCGAAGCCCTCGGGCGCTGCGCACGCGTCCGCACTGCCCTGCACTGGGATGGCCTGGCTTGGTATGGACTGGTATGGATTGGTATATAAGGAGGGGTTTTCAGGTTCCGAAACCCCCGTTTCGGTAGTTTCCGAAACCCCGAAACCCCCGTTTCCGTTTTCCGAAACCCCCGTTTCCGAGGTTTCCGTATCCTCCGAAACCCCCGTTTCGCCCTTGGAGTCCTTGCGCGGTCTGCCGCCCTTGTTCTTGTTGCGGGCGGCGAGACTGTTGTCGATGTCCTCTCGCAGGCTCTCGAACACGGCGGAAAGCGCCCAGTCGGCGAACTCCGGCTCGACGCCGTTGGTGCCGTACTGGATGATGGCCCAGCACAGCTCCCCGCGCGGCCCATCCGGCACGCGCTCGAGGGCGGCGGTGAGCTTCGGGAACCACGTGAACTTGCTTGCCATCAGAACCACCCCCAAAGAAGCGAAGAGAAGAACAGGAAACCCGCGGAGAAGGAGGCGGCGAACAGGACCGCCTCCCAGTGGTCGCGGATGGTGTCGAGCAAGCGCCCCATCAGAACGGGATGTCCTCGTCGTACACGTCCAGCTGCTGCTGGGCGGGCTGCTGCGGTGCCGGCTGCGGCGCCGCCTGCGGGGCCTGCTGGTAGGCCTGCTGGGCGTTCCACTGCGGCGCGGGCTGCTGGGGCGCCGGATGCGGGGCGTACGCCTGCGGCGCGGGCTGCGGCGCCTGTCGGGGCGGGTACGCCTGCTGCTGGTATCCCTGCGGCGCGTACTGCTGCGGGGCCTGCTGGCCGTTGGGGTTCTGGCTCATGAGGACGACCTCGTCGGGGATGATCTCGACCTTCGAGCGCCTGCCGCCACCGTTCTTGTCCTCCCAGGAGCTGTAGCGCAGCTTCCCCTCGATGGCGACCTTCATGCCCTTGCGCAGGATGCGCGAGAGCGCCTCGGCGCGGTTGCCGAACATGGTGCAGTCGATGAAGTTCGGGTAGTCCTCCCACTCCCCCGTCTGCTGGTTGCGGCGGCGGTCGTTGACCGCGACGCCGAAGCCCAGCACCTGCGTGCCGCCCGGCGTGGCGCGCAGCTCGGGGTCTCGGGTCAAATTGCCCGACACGACCACTCTGTTGATGCTCATCTGTATGTCTCCTCTCCGCCGCTCGTCCATGTCCTCTGGATGTCGGCGTCCACTGTCCTGATTCGCAGCTTCAGCGCCATGATCGCCTCGCTCGATGCCTTGTAGAGGGCTTCGGCGCAGTCGCGCAGCTGCTTCTTCTCGGCTATCTCCTCGCGCCCCCGGCACAGGTCGCCGATGATGGTCACCGGCGTGCCCTTGGAGCGCTCCTCGAGGATGGCGATGCGCAGCGCCTTGCGGTAGTCCGCCTCGTTCTCGGCGTACTGCTGGCCGGTCCGCCTGAGCGTGTCCAGCTCCGCCATGAGGCGCTCGAACAGCTCCTCGCGCTGCGCGTACATGTCCTGCATGGCCTACAGGACGCGCCACGTCGGGGTGGCGCAGCAGCCGGGATGCTTCTTGAACTCCTCGTACTGCTCTTTCGACTCGAAGGTGTAGGCCGTGCCGCAGGCCTTGCACTTCGCCGTGAAGCCGCCGCTCTCGGGCGGTTCCTTCTTGGGCCTGTCCGACAGCGCGTCCGGGTCGCTCTGCCCGTCGATGGCGAACAGGCCGCACAGCGCGTACTTGCGCGCGTAGCTCGACGCCATGCCGGTCACCTGCGCGTCATCGGAGCCGCTCTTGTGCTCCGCCTCGCGGGCGTAGGCCTTGAACTCCTTCTTCTCGCCGTGCCCGTCCTCGAAGAACAGCGTGCACGTCGCCTCGACGTAGTAGCGGTCGCCCACCTTGCAGATGTTGTCGCTGAGCGTGAAGACCACGCCCGCTTCCTTGCAGGGCTCCTTGAGCGCGGCGACGATGTCCTCGAACGAGCGGTAGCTGAACTTCGCGAAGGCGTTGTAGCGAGCCTTGGGGACGGTCACGGAGCGCTGAACCTTGGCTATCGCCTGGGAGAGCGTCACCTTCTCGTCGGCCATCTAGCACACCCCCTTGCACCTGATGGTGCCGGTGATTCCGCGCTCGCGCAGCGCCGTGGCGAGCTGCTCCATCTGCAAGCGGGTAGCGGACGGGATCTCGACCGTCCACGCGCAGGACGGCTCGGGGCGCGCCGCGACGGCGGGTTCCGCCTGGCGCCTCGTCGCGGGGCGCGGCGCGGGCTTGGACTCGACCGCCTCGCGCATGGCGGCGATGCGGGCGTCCTCCTCGTCGGCGGCGCGGGCGGCGTTGAGCGCCGAGCCAAGGTCGAGCGTGCGGAACAGCTCTCGCTCGGCGACCTCGTAGTGGGCCATGGAGTCGCGCTGCGCCTTGAGCGTGTCCCAGTCGCGCGCGACGGCGGAGACCTTCTCCTCGAGGGCCTTCTTCGCCTTGACCTCGCCGAAGGACTTGTTGAGCCACTTGTCGTCGTGCAGGCGCTCGTAGGGCACGACCGGCGCGAGGAGTTCGGCGAACTCCCTGTAGTGGGCCTCGAGTGCGGCCCTCGCGCCCGCCTTGCGCCTCTCCTCCGCCTCGTCGAGCTGCGCCTTGATGCCGTCCGACGCGCCGTCGATGATGGACGTGATCTCCTTGCAGCGCTTCTCGAAGGCGGCGAGCGGCTTGTTGTACTCGCGCTTCACGGCCTTTCGGCGCTCCTCTATCTCGGACTTGAGCCCGTTGAGGTAGGAGCGGTCGTTCTTGGCCTCCTTGATCTTGTCGGCCTTGGTGAGGTCGTAGGTCGCGCCCTCATAGAGCTCGACGGTCTTGCGCACGCGCTTCTCGAGGGCGTCGAAGTTCGCCTCGATTGACGAGGGCGCGTAGGTCACGATGAGCGACGACGACTCCTGCTCCTCGACGACCTCCGCCACGACCTCCTCGGCCTTGCTCTCCCCTGCCATTACCTGACCTCCTCGTTGAGCATGTCGTTGTACTTCTTCTCGGTTATCGCCTCGTTGATGACGGCGGCGTGCTCGACGATCCACTTGGACAGCCTCTCGCGCGCGTCCACGAACTTGTCGAACGCCTCATCGGACTTCGTTATGACCGAGACCGTGAACATCACCTGCTCCTCCGTGGCGAGCTCGGCCAGCTCGGCGAGCATCCCCTTGTAGTCCGCCATCACTCGGTCACCTCCCCGTCGTGGCTCACGAACAGGATCTGGGGCTGCTTGCTCTGGATGGACAGCCAGACCTCCTCGCCGCTCTTGCGGATGGCGTCGAACGCCGCGCTGTCCTCCGTGTCGACCTCGAACTGCAGGACGGCGACGCCGCCCTTCACGGTGGCCTGCTTGAACTTGGCCTCGATCTCCACCGGTATGTTTGTGCTCTCCATTGCTATTCCTCCCTGCCTGCGCCCGCGAGCATCGCCGCGAACGTCTCCAACGTCATGGTCACGAACTGCTCGCCGGGGATGGCGGTGCCGCGGCGCTTCCAGACGACCACGCCGTAGTCGGCCCCGCGGTTCCTCCGCTCGGTCTCCGCCTCGCGCAGCCACTTGGGCAGCTCGTGCTTCCCCGCGTAGTCCTTGCACTCGATTGCGATGCCTCGCCCGGCCATCGACACGCCGCGGATGTCGCCCGTGTCCCTCGAGCCGGTCTTGACCTGCCTGTCGATGTCGGCCCCGAGCCTCCCGGCGAGGTAGTCGGCGACCAGGCGCTCGAACCTCGTGCCCGCGTCCTTGGCGGTCTTCCTGCTCCTACTCATCGACGAAACCGTCGCTCTTGGAGCGGTGCTTGTTGAATGCGTGCCTCAGGTGCGGGTAGCGCGCCTCCATGATGCGGGCGAGGCTCGGCGCGAGGCCGTTCTTCACACCGACGTGCAGCTCGTTGCGCACCATGTGGATGAGGTAGTTGATCGAGACGTGGCCCTTGCGGTTGAGGCGGGTGGCCTGCTCGACCATGAAGTCCCACGCCCGCGGGTGCTCGCCTATCCATGCGCGCGCGTCCGCCATGTCCTGCTCGCCGTCCGCGCCGAGGCCGAATATCTCGAGCTGGTTGCTCATCGGCTTCTGGCGGTATCTCTCGTCGTTACGCATTGACGGCCCCCGCAGCGCATGCGGCCTTGGCAGCCTGGACCGCGCCGTCCATCGTCGGGAGGACGAAGACGGTCAGGACCGCCGCGAACAGGACCGCGGCGGCGATGAAGCCGACCATGGCCCCCGCCCTGAACGCATCGGAGTCGAGCTGCTCGCGGACGGTCGGTCGGTATGGCTTGGGTGCTATGATGGTCTGAGCCTCATGTCTGGGGCTGTTTCGGCGAGTGCTCACAAGTTGGTAGCTGGGGGCGCTCGCTTCTTTGTATGTGTACATCTTGTGTTCCCTTCTGATGTTTCCGCAGGTCAGGGCTAGGGTGCTTTTTAGGGTCTTTATTTTTGGGACTTTTTCGCGCGGCTCTTGGCGCTGTAGCACCTCTGCCGCTCGCGGTCGTTCCGCTTGGACCTCGCAGCCTCCTCGCGCATCGCGCTGGCCTGCTCCCTGAGGTCTGCCACGTGGCCCTCCTTCGTGCACTCCGCGCACCAGCCGTTCGCCTTATTCAGCGGCTTGAACGTCATGCGCCCGCACTTCGGGCACATCCAGCGCTGCCGGAGCGATATGCCGCACTTCCTCGCCTGGAGCTTCACGGCCTCGGTAGTCCGTCCGAGCGCCTTGGCTATCTCCTTGGCGCCGTCGCCGGCGTGTTCCTTCAGGTACCGGATCTCACGTGTCGACCATTGCCTCACTGTCTCTTGCTCCCCTCCTTCCTCTCCCATTCCCGGTACGCCGCCCGAAGCGTCGAGCACATGGTGTCGAGCGCTATCTCGCGCGGGGTCTTGGGCTTACTTTCGCTAGGGCGCGAGTCGGCAGACTTCATCACTGCTCACCTCGATAGCCTTTGCGAGCTTTCGTGCCTCTGTGATGGTGATGTCAGACTCGCCGCATACCTTCTTGTTGAAAGTGACGAGCGATACCCCGACAGCGTCGGCAAGACTCTGCTTAGTAATGTTCAGCTCCGCAACTCGGGCCGCCACCAGTCCTTGAAGGCTGTTCATCCGTACCTCCTTCCTAATCTGCATTAGGTACATTGGATACAGTAACCTAATGCACATTAGGAATCAATAGAATGTTGAAGTTTTCCTAATTTCTGTTAGGATTTATTCGTACAGTCTTTAGATGGAGAGGAGCTACAAATGCAGCTCTCACGCGCATTGATTGACTATCTTGGCGAGCGCGGCATGAAGCAGGCCGACGTTTGCAGGGCTTCGGGGTTATCCGACGCCCACGTCTCCCAGATTTTCAGTGGGAAGATAAAAGATCCCAAGGCAAGCATTGTTTACAAGATCGCGCACGCGATGGGTATCACGGTCGACGAGCTACTCGAGCGCGCGGAATCATACGAGGACGGTGAATAGCTTTATGGGACTTTTTAAAAAGTCAATGAGCAAAACGGCGGCAAAGGCTCAGCAGGGAGCTGGACAGCCGCCAATGGACGTGCCGTTCGCCCTCTGGGCGCTAGCGAGTGATTGCCTATACACCCACAGCTATACGGCATTTGAATACGCATTGTCCACTCACCAGCCATTCGTACCGTTTTCGGTCAAACTTAAGCGGCAAACGAAGAAGAACATGCCACCGCATTGGGAAGTTGAGGATGGAGCCGCCGTAATACTAGGCGAGGACGGTACCTTGCTTGGCACTATAAGCGCGAAGAAAATGGAGGAGCACGACTTCATGTTCAATCGGACATACCGGGCTTTCTCTATGCCACCGTGCCGCGATTACGCACGCGGCTTCACCATTAGCGACAGTTACAGCATTTGCGTCGCACCTTATGGCGCATATATATAAAAAGAGCCCCGTCGGCAGCGCTGGTACCGCTATAGCCGACGGGGCATCCAACCGCCCAAGCATCTTTGCAAACTCACAACTTGAGGGGGCTTCTACATTATGCCAAAGAAGGCAGTGATATACGCGAGATTCTCGTGCAACAGGCAGCGCGAGGCCTCGATCGAGGACCAGCTGCGCGTCTGCCGCGAGTGGTGCGCACGCGAGGGCTACGAGGTCGCGGCGGAGTACTGCGACCGCGCCGTGTCGGGGCGCACCGACGACCGCCCCGAGTTCCAGCGGATGATAGCCAACGCCGGCGAGAGCGAGATCGTCCTCGTCTACATGATGGACCGCTTCAGCCGCGGCGAGTACGACGCGCCGATATACAAGCGCGAGCTCGCCACGCACGGCGTCAAGCTGGTCTCGGCACTCGAGGCGATACCGGACAGCCCGGAGGGCATCATCTACGAGAAGCTGCTCGAGGGGCTCGCCGCCTGCGAGTCGAGGAAGACCGCCATCAGGACCAAGCGCGGAATGGAGGGCAATGCCCTCAAGTGCAAGACCAACGGCGTGCGCATCTTCGGATACCGCAGGAACGAGGACGACGAGTACGAGGTCGACGAGGCGCAGGCGGCGTGGGTGCGCGAGGCCTTCGCGCTGAGGCTTGAGCGCATGTCCATGAACGCGATAGCGCGCGAGTTCGCTCGGCGCGGTCTCAGGACGCGCAAGGGCAACCCATGCGGCCAGGCGATGGTGCAGCAGATGCTGCGCGACCGCAGGTACACGGGAAGGTACGAGTGGGGAGGCATCGTCCGCGAGGGCGGGATGCCGGCGATAGTGGACGAGGTGACGTTCATGGAGGTCCAGGGAATCAAGTGCCGCAAGCAGCGCTCGAGCGAGAACTGGGGCGACTTCGCCCTCGCGGGGACGGCACTGTGCGCGGAATGCGGCAGGAACCTGCAGGGCGTGAGCGGCAGGGGCCGCAACAACGTGAAGTACGAGTACTACAGCTGCCCGGGGTCGTGCGTCCGCAACATCAGGCGCGAGGAGCTCGAGGGCTCCATAGCCTCGGCGCTGCGCGGGCTGCTCGGCGACCGCGGCGAGGCGCTGCAGATAGCCAACATGGTAGCGGAGCGCGCGGACACGGCCGAGGTGCGGGCTCGCCGCAGGCAGGCCGAGGACTCGCTCAGGGCCGCGGAGAGGGGCCTGAGGAACATCCTCAACGCCATCGAGCAGGGCGTGATAGCGCCGGGCGTGAACGAGCGCATAGCCGAGCTGGAAGAGCAGCAGGCGCGCGCGAGGTACGACCTCGAGGCCATCACGGACGAGCGGATAGACCCGCAGCGCTTCGCCGACTTCCTGCAGTGCGGGACGGCGCTCGACGACGCGACGCTGCTGAAGGCGTTTGTGTGGCAGGCTGTCGTCTCGGAGGACGAGATACTGGTCACGCTGAACTACGACAAAAAGGGCGAACCCGCCAGATTGGACATCCAGCGGGTTCGAGCAAAATTGGAATGGTGCCCCATGTTGGATTCGAACCAACGGCCTTCTGCTCCGGAGGCAGACGCTCTAATCCCCTGAGCTAATAGGGCCAACGTTTGGCATTATACCCAAGTGCGCCACGGGCTATCAAAATAAAAGAAAAAGCTTTGCAATTCCGAGGAAGACGCGGTGCAACGGCCCACTTTAGAAGGCAAAAGCGAGTCAGATAGTATAAACTCTCATGCACCATATATACACGGCTCGCGATGCGGGCCGTTTTTGCAAGGGTTATCCATCTAGGTGAGAGGCACACCATGATTGCAATTTTAAAGCAGAGCGCCAGCGACGAGGCCGTCAGCCATATCGTCAGCTGGATTGAGAAAAAGGGCCTGAAGACCGATGTCTCGCGCGGCGAGAACGAGACGATCATCGGCCTGGTGGGCGATACGACCAAGATCGACCCGTTCCTGCTCGAGTCCATGGATGTCGTCGAGCGCGTGCAGCGCGTCTCCGAGCCGTTCAAGCGCGCCAACCGCAAGTTCCACCCCGAGGACTCCGTCATCGACTGCGGCCATGGCGTCAAGATCGGCGGCGACCAGTTCCAGGTCATCGCCGGCCCCTGCTCCGTCGAGGGCGAGAACCTCATCCGCATCGCACGCCGCGTGAAGGCCGCCGGCGCCACGATGCTGCGCGGTGGCGCCTACAAGCCCCGCACCTCCCCCTACGCCTACCAGGGCATGGGCCCCGCCGGCCTCGACCTGCTGTGCGAGGCGTCTGCCGAGCTCGACATGCCGATCGTCACCGAGATCATGGACCCGCGCGACGTGCAGGTCTTCTTGGACAAGAAGATTGACGTCATGCAGATCGGCGCCCGCAACGCCCAGAACTTCCCCCTGCTCAAGGAGGTCGGCAAGACCCAGACCCCGATCCTGCTCAAGCGCGGCATGTCCGGCACGATCGATGAGCTGCTTATGGCCGCCGAGTACATCATGAGCGAGGGCAACGACAACGTCATCCTGTGCGAGCGCGGCATCCGCACCTTCGAGACCCGCACCCGCAACACCTTCGACCTCAACGCCGTGCCGGTGCTGCACCACTTGTCGCACCTGCCTGTCGTTGCCGACCCCAGCCACGCCACCGGCTACACCCGCTACGTAGAACCCATGGCACTCGCCGCGACCGCCTGCGGTGCCAACGGCCTGGAGATCGAGGTCCACGACGAGCCGAGCCGTGCCTGGTCCGACGGCGCCCAGGCCCTCACCCCCGATCAGTTCGACGACACCATGCGCCGCATCCGAGCCATCCGCGAGGTTGTCTGCCAAGAGACCATGGAGTAGCCCATGGGTACGGTGAGAAACGCGCGCGTTAACCAGGGCGGCCCCAAGTGCGCCGGTATCGTCGGCCTTGGCCTCATCGGCGGTAGCTTTGCCCGCGGCTATGCGCAGGCGGGCGTCCGCGTGCTGGCCTGGGACCCCGATGATGATGTCATGACGGCCGCCAGCATGGGCACTGTCGCCGGAGAGCTCAACGACGAGACACTCGGCGAATGCGACATCATCGTCCTTGCCTGCTACCCCGAGGCCTGCATCGAGTGGCTCGAGGCGCATGCCCAGGCCCTCGCCGACGCCACCGACACCGAGGCCATCATGGGTCCCGTGGTGATCGACACGGTGGGCGTCAAGGGCATCGTGTGCGAGCGCGCCTTTGAGCTTGCCCGCGAGCACGGCTTTTACTTTGTGGGTGCGCACCCCATGGCGGGCACGCAGTACTCGGGCTACGCTCACTCCCGTGCCGACCTGTTCCAGGGCGCCCCGCTGGTGCTCGTACCGCCCGCGGTGGACGATGCGCTCAAGCTGGAGCTTTTGGGCCAGGTGCGCGAGATGGTGCGCCCCTTGGGCTTTGGCAAGTTCAGCGTGACCAGCGCCGCCGAACACGACCGCGTCATCGCCTTCACGAGCCAGCTTGCGCACGTGGTATCCAACGCCTACGTCAAGAGCCCCACCGCCCAGGTCCACCACGGCTTTTCGGCCGGAAGCTACCGCGATCTCACCCGTGTGGCGCACCTCAATCCTCAGATGTGGTCCGAGCTTATGATCGACGACGCCGATGCGCTCGCCTTCGAGATCGACCATCTTATCGAATCGCTCGGCGCCTACAGCCGCGCCCTTAAGGACCGCGACCAGCGCTATCTGGAGAATCTCCTTGCCGAGGGCGACCGCATCAAGCGCGCGCTCGACGACGAGGCCTCCCACTAGACCACCTATCACGCCAGGTCGAAAGGACCGAAGCTTATGGCGATTACCATCGATATCGACACTGCACACCCCTACCAAGTGCATGTTGGCACGTTTTTGCTGGAGCAGGCGGGACCGCTCGTTCGCGCCACTGCCGGCGGCACCAAGGCCGTCATCGTGACGGACACCAACGTGGGCCCGCTCTACCAGATGCCCGTTAAGCAGAGCCTGGAGGCGTCAGGCTACGAGGCGAGCATCTGCACCTTCGAGGCCGGCGAGGCCCATAAGCGCGCCGAAACCTATGTTGCCATTTTGGAGTTTGTGGCCGAGCACGAGCTTTCGCGCTCCGACGTGATCGTGGCACTCGGCGGCGGCGTCGTGGGCGACGTGGCGGGCTTTGTGGCCGCCACCTACATGCGCGGCTGCAAGTTTGTGCAGATCCCGACGAGCCTGCTCGCCATGGTTGATTCGTCGGTGGGCGGCAAGACGGCCATCGACCTGGCTGCTGGCAAGAACTTGGCCGGCGCCTTTTGGCAGCCGAGCGTGGTTATCGCCGACGTGGGGTGCCTGGCCACCCTCACGCCCGAGCAGTTCGCCGACGGCTGCGGCGAGGTCGTCAAGCACGCCGTGATCGCCGACCCGGAGCTTTTCGCCGAGCTGGAGAAGACCCCGCTCACGCTGGAGCTGCTCAACCGCGATGTGGCCCGCGTAGCACTCATCATCGCCCGCAACATCGACATCAAGCGCGCCGTGGTCGTTGCCGACGAGCGCGAGACCAACCAACGCAAGCTGCTCAACTTTGGACACAGCGCCGGACACGCCGTCGAGGCCTGCGAGCACTTTGAGCTCGGGCACGGCAACTGCGTGTCGATCGGCATGGGCATCATCACGCGCGCCGCAGCCCTGCACGGCGTCTGCGATGCCGCACTGCCCGGTCGTATTGAGGAGCTCTGCGCCCGCCACGGCCTCAAGACCCGCTGCGAGCTTTCCGCCGATGCCGTCTTTGCCGAGGCGCTCCACGACAAGAAGCGCGCGGGCGACACCATCGACCTGGTGATTCCGCACGGCATTGGCCGCTGCAGCATCGACCGCACGCCGCTTTCCACTTTCCACGAACTCATTGCCGAGGGCCTCGGCCAGAAGGGAGACGCATCCGCATGCTAGCCCGCATCACCCCGTCCCCGCTTAAGGGCACCGTTCCTGCCATCGCGTCCAAGTCGATGGCGCATCGCCTGATCATCTGCGCTGCACTTGCCAACGGCGAGACACACGTCACCTGCAACACCACCTGCGCCGACATCGAGGCCACGGTGCGTTGCCTTACGGCCCTGGGCGCTCGCATCGAGACCGTCGAGGACGGCTTCCAGGTCCACCCCACTATGAAGAGTATTGAGTTTGGCCTGCTCAAAGCACTTGCCGGCGGCACGCTCGACTGCGGCGAGAGTGGCTCCACGCTGCGCTTTATGTTGCCCGTCGCCTGCGCGCTGGGCGCAGAAGCAACTTTTGTGGGTCAGGGACGCTTAGGCGCCCGCCCGCTGTCCCCGCTCTCGGACGAGATTATCGCCGCCGGCTGCGACCTGCAGGGCCTGGGCGGTTTTCCGCTCAAGACGAGCGGACGCATGCGCCCGGGCACCTTTGTGCTGCCGGGCAACGTGAGCTCCCAGTACATCTCGGGCCTGCTGCTGGCAGCCCCGTTACTCGCCCAGCCCTCCTGTGTGCAGGTGACCGGCCTCATCGAGAGCCGCCCCTACATTAACCTGACCATCCAGGCCATGAAGGCCTTTGGCGTCGAGGTCAACGTCGAGCGTATTCCCGCCAGGGACGGCCAGCCCGAGGTCACGAACTTCCGCGTGAGCAGTGGCTCGTATCGCACGCCCGGCAACGTGGCCGTCGAGGGCGACTGGTCCAACGCTGCCTTTTGGCTGTGTGCCGGCGCCATCGGCACCGACCCCATCACCGTCGAAGGTGTGTCCCTGAGCTCCGCGCAGGGCGACCGCAACGTGCTTGCCGCGCTTTCGCGCTTTGGCGCCCGCATCGTGCGCTCCACCAACGCCGCCACCGTGCAGTCCGACAAGCTTGCCGGCTTTGAGATGAGTGCCCACGACATTCCCGACCTGGTGCCCGTTATCTCGGCCGTGGCCTCGCTGGCACAGGGCCGCACGTTCATCCGTGACTGTGCGCGCCTGCGCATCAAGGAATCTGACCGTCTGGTCACCACCACCCGCGAGCTCACCGCGCTGGGCGCACAGGTGCGCATCGCCGGTGACGACCTCATCATCAAGGGCGTCGATGCCCTTACCGGCGGCGAGGTCGATTCGCACAACGACCACCGCATCGCCATGATGGCCGCCATCGCCGCGAGCCGCGCCACCGGCGAGGTCGTGATCCACGGCGCCGAGGCCGTCAACAAGTCCTATCCCGATTTCTTCGACCACTACCGCCTGCTGGGCGGCAAGGTCACGCTCGAGGAGGAATAGCATGTCCTCAACCTTTGGCAACGTTTTACATCTGAGCATTTTCGGCCAGTCGCACTCCCCTGCTATCGGCTGCTCACTCGATGGCATTCCCGCCGGTATTGCCATTGACCAGGAGCAGCTGCAGGCCTTTTTGGACCGTCGCGCCCCCGGCCGCGACGAGACCGCGACCAAACGCCGCGAGGCCGACGCCGCTCACATCATCGCCGGTATTGTCGATGGACATACCACCGGCGCGCCCATCGCCGCGATTATCGAGAACACCAACACGCGCTCCAAGGATTACTCCGAGCTGCGCCGCAAGCCCCGTCCCGGACATGCGGACTTCCCTGCGCGCGTGAAGTACCACAACATGCACGATGTCGCTGGTGGCGGGCATTTCTCCGGCCGCCTAACGGCCCCCTTATGCATCGCCGGCGGCATTGCGCTGCAGGCACTCGAGGCCCGCGGTATTCAGGTCATGGCGCACGTCGCGCAGATCGGCGGCATCTCCGACCTACCCATGGACGACATGGTCTATCGCGAGACCGACCGCAAGGCGATCCTTATGAACGACCTGCCCTGCATTGACGCCGCCGCTGCCGGTCGCATGCGCGAGGAGATTCTGGCCGCGCGCGATGAACTCGACAGCGTCGGCGGCATCGTCGAGTGCGGCATTTACGGGCTTCCCGCGGGCATCGGCGACCCCATGTTCGACGGCATCGAGAACCGCATCGCGCAAATCGCGTTTGGCATTCCCGCCGTAAAGGGCGTGGAGTTTGGCATGGGCTTTGCCGTGGCCGCCATGCGCGGCAGCGAGAACAACGACCCGTATCGCATCGATGCAGAGTCGGGCGAGATCGAGGTTGAATCCAACAACGCCGGCGGCATCCTGGGCGGCATCTCCACCGGCGCGCCCGTCATGTGGCGCATGGCCGTAAAGCCGACGCCCTCGATTGGCCGCGAGCAGCAGACCGTAGACATGGACGCCATGGAAAATGCCGAGCTCTCGGTCCACGGTCGTCACGATCCCTGCATCGTCCCCCGAGCCGTCCCCGTAGCCGAAGCAGCCGCGGCGCTCGCCATCTGGGACGCCCTCCTCGAGGACGCCGCCCAGCTCTAAAAATCTCTGGGGGCCAACTCCGGCCCCCACGCCCACCCAGTGATTTTTCTGGGACGGGGATTAAAAAATCATTGTGTACCTAATGATTTTTTAATCCCCGTCCCAGAAAAATCACCGACACGTGAAAGGGGTCCCTATGGACCTTGCTGACATCCGCCAGGCCATCGATGGCATCGACACCACGCTCCTCAACAGCTTTGTCGAGCGTATGGACATTGCCACCGAGGTCGCCAAATCAAAGATCGAGATGGGCAAGGCCGTCTTCGACCCCGCCCGCGAGCGCTCCAAACTCAACAACCTCGCCAGTCGCGCGCCCGAGCGCTACGAGGCCCAAACCATCACCCTGTTCCGCCTCCTCATGAGCATGAGCAAGGCCGAGCAGCAGCGCTACATCAACGAGCTCAAGGGCATCACCGTCTCGCAAAAGGCCCACGCCACGGCTGCAGCCTCCGACACGCCCTTCCCTCAAACTGCCACCGTTGCCTGCCAGGGCGTGGAAGGTGCCTATAGCCAGATAGCCGCGTGCAAGCTCTTCGACGTGCCCGATATTGCGTTCTTTGAGACCTTTGAGGGCGTCATGCGAGCCGTGCGCGACGGGTTCTGCGAGTTTGGCGTGCTGCCCATCGAGAACTCAACTGCCGGATCGGTCAACGCCGTCTACGACCTGCTCGCCCAGTTCGATTTCCACATCGTGCGCTCGCTGCGACTCAAAATCGACCACAACTTGCTCGTCAAGCCCGGCACCAAGCTCGCCGACGTGTGCGAGGTCTACAGCCACGGCCAAGCCATTGCCCAGTGCGCCGGCTTTATCGAGAACCACGGCCTGCGCGCCACCAAGTACCCCAACACGGCCATGTCGGCTGAGATGGTCGCCAACTCCGAACGCACCGATGTTGCCGCCATCGCATCGCGCAGCTGTGCCACGCTGTATGGCCTCGAGGTGTTGGAGCCCAATATCCAAGACTCGGACAACAACTACACGCGCTTTGTCGTCATCAGCCGCGAGCCGCGCGTCTACCCCGGCGCCAACCGCACCTCGCTCATGATTACCACGGCCAACGAGCCGGGCGCACTCTATCGCGTACTCGAGCGCTTCTACGCGCTCAATATCAACCTCATCAAGCTCGAGAGCCGCCCCATCCCCGGCCGCGACTTTGAATTTATGTTCTACTTTGATCTGGACTGCCCCTTTGGCAGCAAGGCCCTCGACGACCTGCTCGATTCTATCGACGACATGTGCGAGAGCTTCACCTACTTTGGCAGCTACACGGAGGTGCTCTAGATGACCGATACCGCCGCAACCCGCCCCTACGGAGTGTTGGGCCGCGTGCTGGGCCACAGCTACACCCCGACCATCTACAAAGAGCTCGCGGGGGTTGAGTACGTGCGTTTTGAGCGCGAGCCTGAGGACCTCGCGGCCTTTATGACGGGCGACGAGTGGGAGGGCACCAACGTGACCATCCCCTACAAGCGCGCCGTCATGGAGTATCTGGACGAGCTGAGCCCGCTCGCCGAGCGCATGGGCAACGTCAATACCATCACGCGCCTGCCCGACGGCCGCCTGCGCGGCGATAATACTGACTACTTCGGTTTTCAGTGCCTTGTCGAGGAGCTGGGGGTTGAGGTCGCCGGCAAGAAGGCTCTCGTGCTCGGAGCCACTGGTGGCGCCGGCACCACGGCAAGTATGGTGCTGGGAGACCTGGGCGCCATCGTCGTGCCCGTGGGCCGCACGAGCGAGGTCAACTACGAAAACATCGCGCAGCAGTCCGACGCGGCGCTGCTCGTCAACTGCACGCCCGCCGGCATGTTCCCCCACTGCCCCGACGCTCCCTGCAAGCTCGAAGGACTCGATGCGCTCGAGGGCGTCATCGACATTGTCTACAACCCCGCTCGCACGGGACTCATGCTCGAGGCCGAGCGTCGCGGCATCCCCCGTATCGGTGGTCTGCTCATGCTTGTGGCACAGGCGGCACAGGCCGTTGAGCGCTATACCGGCCAAGTCACCCCGCGCAAGCGCATCTTGAACGTAACGGAGCGTCTGTCCCGCCGCGAGCAAAACATTGCCCTGATCGGCATGCCGGGTTCGGGCAAGACCCGCGTGGGCGAGCAGATCGCCCTGCTCACGGGTCGCGAGCACATCGACCTCGATCGCGCCCTCGAGGAGCGCCTGGGCATGCCCTGCGCCGACTTTATCGTCAAGTGCGGCGAGGCGGCCTTCCGTGAGCAGGAGACGGCAGCGCTGGCCAACATCTCCAAGCGCAGCGGCTTGGTGCTCTCCACCGGCGGCGGCGTGGTTACGCGCGACGAGAACTACCCTCTGCTGCACCAAAACAGCCAGATCGTGATGCTCAACCGCAAGCTCGACGAGCTCGCCCACAAGGGCCGCCCCATCACCGCGCGCGACGGCATCGACAAGCTGGCCGAGCAGCGTATGCCGCGCTACCGCGCCTGGGCCGACTACATCATCGACTCACGCGACTGCGCCGCCAACACCGCCCATGCCCTCCTCGACACCCTCCCACCCGCTCTCTAACCAAAACCACCACAAAGGGGACAGGCTCCTTTGCGGTGGTTTTTCAACCGCAAAGGAAGCAACCATGAAAGCACTCGTCATTAACGGCCCCAACCTCAACATGCTCGGCATTCGCGAGCCAGGCATCTACGGCAGCGACAACTACGACCGCTTAGTGCAGATCTGCCAGGAGGCAGGCGCCGCACAGGGCTTCGACGAGGTCGAGGTCTTCCAGTCTAACCACGAGGGCAGCATCGTCGACAAGATCCAGGAGGCCTACGGCAAGGTCGACGGCATCGTCATCAACCCGGCGGCCTACACGCACACGAGCGTGGCGATCCTCGACGCACTCAAGGCCGTCGCCATCCCTACCGTCGAGGTCCACATCAGCGCCGTCGAGACCCGCGAGGACTTCCGCCAGGTGAGCTATGCACGCCTAGCCTGCTTCGCCACCATCACCGGCGAGGGCCTGAAGGGCTACGCACACGCGCTAGAGCTGTTGAAAGAGCATCTGCTACACTAATCCCTGGGACAAAGACATCAGATATGTTTGTCCCTAAACTAAAGTAACTGTCCAATCGACATACAAAGGAGCATATCCATGTCCCAGTACGATTACCTCGTCGTCGGTGCCGGCCTTTCGGGCGCCGTCTTCGCCAATGCCGCCAAGCGCGCCGGCAAGTCGGTCCTGGTCATCGACCGCCGCGACCACATCGCCGGCAACGTCTACACCGAGGACGTCGAGGGCATCCAAGTCCACCGCTACGGCGCGCACATCTTCCACACCTCCATGAAGGACGTCTGGGGCTACGTCAACCGCTTCGCCGAGTTCAACAACTACGTCAACTCGCCGGTAGCCAACTTCCACGGCAACATGTACAACATGCCCTTCAACATGAACACCTTCGCCAAGATGTGGCCGGGCGTCGTCACGCCGGCAGATGCCAAGGCCAAGATTGCCGAGCAGGTGGCCGCCGAGAACATCGGAGAGCCGACAAACCTCGAGGAACAGGCGCTGTCGCTCGTCGGCCGCGACATCTTCGAGACGCTCGTGAAGGGCTACACCGAGAAGCAGTGGGGCCGCGACTGCAAGGACCTGCCCGCGAGCATCATAAAGCGCCTCCCCTGCCGCTTCACCTACGATAACAACTACTTCAACGACCGCTACCAGGGCATCCCCATGGGCGGCTACACCAAGATGGTCGCCAACATGCTCGAGGGCGTCGAGGTGCGCTGCGGCGTGGAGTACAAGGAGCTGGCCGCCGCCGAGCCCGATATCGCCGCCAGGACGATCTACTGCGGCCCCATCGACTCGTTCTACGACTTTAAGCTGGGCACACTCGAGTACCGCAGCCTGCGCTTTGAGACCGAGACGCTCGACGAGCAGGACCACCAGGGCGTGGCCGTGGTCAACTACACCGAGCGCGAGATCCCCTACACGCGCATCATCGAGCACAAGCACTTTGAGTTCGGCACGCAGGAGAAAACCGTCATCACGCGCGAGTACCCCGCGGACTGGAAGCCCGGCGACGAGCCCTACTACCCCATCAATGACTCCAAGAACGAGGCCCTCTACAAGCAGTACGAGGAGCTGGCGGCGCAGGAGGGCGACGTGATCTTTGCCGGTCGCCTGGGCGGCTACAAGTACTTCGACATGGACAAGGCCATCGCCGCCGCCTTCGAGCTCGTCCGCAACGAGCTTGGTGTGGAGCCGACGGAGGCGTAGGGAGCTCAACGACTCGAGACCGACAACCAAATTCGCAAGAAGCAATAAGCCCGGTGCAGCGATGTGAACTGCCTCCCATTTCTTGGACATGAGAAATGGGAGGCTTTCTTTATGCGCGTTGATTTGAGGGTGAAGCATGATGCCGAGGCCAGGAAGGCGGCCATAGGGCTCTTCGAGCTCGGGCACGGGTATAAATCTGCCGCGATTGCCCTTTCGCTTCCCGCGGAAGC